>JAOZRT010000314.1 GCA_029940035.1 Desulfobacterales bacterium | reverse complement strand
ATTCCCCGGAAGCATATATTAATCGGGAATTGAGTTGGCTCAGTTTTGCTCGCCGAGTGCTTGCAATGGCACAAGACCCTAAGCTGCCATTGCTCGAACGCGTAAAATTTGCGGGCATCATGGGTATGCTTTACGATGAGTTCGCCATGAAGCGCATGGGGGGTCTAAAAAGGAAAATCCTAAAAAAGAAATTAAAACCCTCTCGCGATGGCCTCACTCCTGATGAGCAATTAAGGGCGTGCAGGACAGAACTCAGCGACGGGACAGCGCTCGTATCCCAGCTAATGCAAAGGAAGCTTCGCCCTGCTTTAACAAAAGCCGGAATTCCTATTTTGGAATACAAGGCATTGAATAAAAAGCAGCGTGGGCAAATGTTAGCATATTTTCAGGAATCGGTGGAGCCTGTACTGACGCCGTTAGCCGTGGATATATCGCATCCATTTCCTTTTATCAGCAATTTGGGGTTGAACCTGGCCATAGAGGTGACGGAAAAGAAGAAGAAGCGCAATCGCTTTATACGGATCAAAGTTCCAGCCAACCGGCCTCGCTGGGTACCTTTGTCGGACAACAGCGGATTTGTTCCGCTGGAGCAGGTCATCGCGGCCAATCTCGGCCAGCTGTTTCCGAAAGCGATTAAACTGGCCTGCTATTTTTTCCGCGTAACCCGTGTGGCTAAGGATGATCCCTGGGAACAAATGGCTCTCGGCAATCCTGATGTCGATTCCAGCCCCGGATTCATTGTCAGTATGGTGACCCATGAATTAAAAGCACGCAAGTTTGCCGGTGTCGTTCGCCTGGAAGTCAGCGCTAACATGCCCAAAAAACTGAGGAGCTGGTTAGCCGAACAATTAGAAGCCGACCCAGACGATGTCGAAGGCGTAAAGGGTCTACTGGCCCTGTCCGACTTGTTGATGTTTCCTGTTAAAAATAAACCGGAGCTGTGTTATCCGCCGCATGCACCTGTTACCCATCCCCGTCTTTCAGGAATTAATGTAAACGATCCTGATCAGATGTTTGCTGAAATCCGTCAATCGGATATCATGCTCCACCACCCCTACCATAGCTTTGATACTTCCGTACTCAGTTTCCTTCAGTGCGCGGCGGTTGATCCAAAAGTGCTGGCGATCAAGCTTACCATCTACCGTACGAGCAGCGATTCCCCTATTATTCAAGCGCTTCAGCTCGCGACTCGAAACGGCAAGCAGGTTTCCGTATTGGTGGAGATCACCGCCCGGTTCGATGAAGCACCCAACATAGCATGGGGAAGACTTCTGGAGCAAGAAGGGGCGCACGTCTCCTACGGTGTAGAACGGTTGAAGACTCACGTCAAATTGGCACTTGTCCTGCGTGAAGAAAAAAATGGTATTAGGCGTTACGCCCATGTAGGAACGGGGAACTATCACACGGTCACGGCACGAATTTATGAAGATCTGGGGATTTTAAGCTGTGACCCGGAGCTTGGCGCCGATGTGGCCGCACTTTTCAATGAATTGACCGGCGCCACATCTCATCAGCTTTACAATAAATTGATGGTCGCTCCCCACAACCTGCGTGATCGAATTACCGAGCTGATCCACTCCGAGGTTGAAAACAAACGACAAGGCAAAGCGTGTGGAATAAAAGTGAAAATGAACCAGCTTCAGGATGGGCGAATCATTAAAGAGCTGTATCATGCCGGCCAGGCAGGGGTTCCTATCTCCCTGAATATAAGGGGGTTGTGCTGCCTACGTGCGGGGGTTCCAGGATTGTCCGAGAATATTCGGGTATTTTGTACACTCGGTCGTTTTTTAGAACACAGCCGAATATATCGCTTTGAAAATGCTGGGGCCCCAAAATATTTTATCGGTTCGGCAGATTGGATGGGGCGAAATTTGGACCGCCGCATGGAGTCGGTCATACCCGTCACCGACCCTAAGCTCAAGAAAGAGTTGGAGCAAACGCTTGAGGTTTACATGGATGACAACATCACTGCCTGGGATATGCAGCCCGACGGTAGCTATTCGCGTCGACGACCCAAGAAGGGCAAAAAGCGTAAACCTGCCCAAGAGGCCTTAATTGACATTATCGGCAGGCAATCAAAGATAATCTAAAGATATATGCCTGATAATCGAACGATAAAACGAGAACGATGATGAGAAATACGATTAAATTCAATCTCGCCAATGATGAACTTGAACGTCACATCAGCGATCATTTGGTAACGCAGTACCAAATGAATAAAGAAGCGACAATCAACGGACGACTGATCTACTACGATACATTTGACTGGCGTCTCTTTCATAAATCGCTTGTCCTGTTTACATTTCAAGACAGATTGATTTTGCGCAAACTGGGCAAAGATCGCATAATCCACAGCCTTAATACCAAACCGGTACCTTGCTTCATATGGGAGTTTCCGGAAGGTGATCTAAAACAATACCTGGAGCCTGTTATAAAAGTGAGAAGGTTATTAAACCTGGTGGATTTAACCTCCCGCATTATTCCGTATCGCATTTTAAACAATGACGAGAAAACAGTGGCAAGACTTCTCTTTGAAACGATTCGAACACGCAGCAGGAAAAAGCCCAGGACCATTGGAACGCAATTGTGGTTAAAGTCTGTTAAAGGATACCCGAAGGTTTCCAATAAAATAAAAAACCAACTTGAAAGTATAGGACTCTCATCAACCAGAGACGAAGATGTTTTTTTCCATGCCATGCGTGAAGCCGGGCGGGATCCAGGCAGTTATTCCTCAAAATTTAGTTTACAGCTTACACCTGATATGCGGGCCGATGAGGCTACCATAAAAATATGGCGATTCCTGTTTCAAATCATAAAGATCAATGAGACGCATATTGAACACGACATCGATACGGAAATTCTTCACGATTTCCGAGTGGCCGTTCGAAGGACCCGATCTGCCATAATTTGGGATAAAAATATTTTTTTAGAGAGCATAATTTCCCATTTTAAGAAGGACCTTTCTTTTGTTGGGAAAATATCCAACGAGTTGCGTGACCTGGATGTTTATCTGCTCGACAGGCTCAAATACAAGGCGATGCTGCCCGCGGTTCTCCGTGATGATATCGACCCGCTGTTTAACTATCTAAATAAACGAAGATTAGTGTCTTTCAATAAAGTCATCAGAAACGTGAATTCTAATAAATACAGAAAAATCATGCAAGATTGGGAAGCTTTCCTCAATGACCCGCAGTACGACGTTGTATCGGGACCCAACGCAAAGGTTCCTGTGTTTGAATTGGCTAGTAAAAGAATCTATGAGCAGTATCGAGATGTCATAAAAGCAGGCAATCGAATTCTTGAAGACTGCGACGGTGAAAAGCTTCATAAGCTCCGAATTCAATGCAAAAAACTGCGCTATTTGATTCAGTTTTTTGCCAATCTTTTCCCTCCAAAGAAAATCAGCTTATTGGTTGGACAGCTGATAAAATTACAAGACATGCTCGGTAACCATAACGATCTCAGTGTCCAGGTGAATTATCTTTTTGAAGTTGCCACGGAAATGCCTGCAAACTTGTCTCGGTTAAATAAGACACTCGTGGCCATTGGCAGTCTGATTGGTAAATTGGAGACTAAACGACAGTCGGTAAAGGAATCATTCGCAGAAACCTTCACGCTTTTTTCATCACCGCAAAATCAGAAATTGTTTCGAGAACTATTTGCGCTAAAATCTAAGAAGGTGGTTTCATGAGGACGATCGCACTCTATAGCAATAAAGGCGGTGTCGGGAAAACCGCGGCAGCTGTAAATTTATCTTATTTGTCTGCCAGGTCAGGCGCAAAAACGCTGATCTTCGATTTAGACCCTCAAAGCTCCGCCACCTATTACTTTAGAGTCAAACCCAAGCTTAAATCAGGCACAAAGAGATTTCTAAAAGGCGGTAAAAGAGTCTATAAAAATATCAAAGGAACCGATTATGAAAACCTCGACCTGCTGCCCGCGGATTTTTCTCACCGACGACTGGACATCGCATTTAACCAATTAAAGCGCTCTAAAAATCGTCTCCATAAACTTTTGAAGCCGTTTAAGGCTGAATATGATGTCGTCATTCTGGACTGCCCGGCAAGCTTCAGCGTTCTGGCGGAGAATGTGCTCAACACGGCAAATTGTATCCTGGTCCCTTTGATACCGACAACGCTCTCGGTTCGAACCTATCTCCAACTCTTAGCTTTCTGTAAAAAAAATAATATCGACTCGGGCAGAATATACACTTTTTTTTCGATGGTAGATCGACGAAAAAAACTGCACCTATCGCTGATGGATAAAGTATCAAGAAAATTAAGCAATGTTTTAAAAAGCGACATTCCTTACCTGTCGATGATTGAGCAAATGGGGGTTTACAGGGAGCCGGTTGGAGCGTTTTCTCCAGGTTCAAGGGCATCTAAAGCATATCAACGACTGTGGCAAAATTTGCAAGACAACATATTGATCGATCGTTGAAGGTAATAAAGGAGGTAAAATGGCAAAGAAAGAAAAGCGTATCACCTTAAACGTTTTTAGTGAGAGAACCCATGAAAGAACTTTGTCTGGTTAGACATGCCAAATCGAGCTGGAAATATCCAAAGTTAGATGATTTCGAGAGACCATTGAATAAGCGCGGTCGAAAAAATGCACCGTTCATGGGGAAAATTGTTCACCAATTGGATTTTTCACCAGACCTGATCATTGCCAGCCCTGCATCGCGAGCTGCTATGACTGCAAGGGCTTTCGCATTCGAGATCAATTATCCTCTTGAGAAAATTCGATACCTTGCATCGGTCTACGAATCAATTGAAATTGACCTGATTCATATATTTGAAAGATTAGATGATACTTTTAAAAAGGTCATGTTAGTCGGCCACAATCCGGCATTAACACGACTTGCCAACTGCATAGGTAATTATCCGATCAGTAACATACCAACCAGTGGAGTATTTTGTGTAGCCTTAGACATTACTTCGTGGTCTGGGATTAAGAAAAACCCCGGGAAATTGAATTTTTATGAATTCCCCAAAAAACATGCATAACGAGAGGAGGACAAGATGGTAAATGAGAAAGAGAATCAGAAAAATGCCGGGAAAGAAGTCAAGGTAAAAGCTGCCGATGCTGAGGCCAAAACCGTCGAAGGCGCAAAGAAAGCTCATGAGAAGAAAAACGAGAAGGTGAAAGCCAAGAAGGAGAAAACCAAGAAAGAGAAAGCCAAGAAGGAGAAAACCAAGAAAGAGAAGGCCAAGAAGGTGAAAGCCAAGAAAGAGAAGGCCAAGAAGGTGAAAGCCAAGAAGGAGA
>JAOZRT010000313.1 GCA_029940035.1 Desulfobacterales bacterium | reverse complement strand
GGAATGCCTTGGAGGGTGAATTTGACCATCTCGGCCAATTCATTGTCCATGACCATCTGCCCGTAGTCCATGGTGACGCCGGTTTCGGTGTTGCCCAGCCCGTAAATTACATTGGCACCTGCCAATGCAGGGAGCAGAGCGGTCAGCGTCTTTTCATGTCCCATCTGGGCATCAGACACCTTGTTGTCGCTCTACCCGCCGGCAACCTGGCAGGGTAGTTTGTAGTTGCGAGTCATTTGAACGATCCCTGCATTCAACAATGCTGTTTCCGGATTGCCAACAACGGCAGTGCCGAACCTCAGATCCATGCTACATGTCGAACTGCCATAGACAAAAGGTGCGCCCTTTCGAACCAACTGGCTCAGCACACAGGTTGACAGCACCTCAGCATTGTGCAAAACCAGCGTTCCTGCCATCGTGACCGGTGATGACCCACCCGCCATGGCCTGGGACAGACATTTGGTCACCATACCCGACCTGGCAGACTCAATAACGATTTCACAGCAGTCCTGCGGCAATCGCAGGGGTGTCACCGGACACGTTCCGCAGGTCATGATGGGACGCTCCGCAATCTTGTCCTCACCGCCCACAATTGCACCAATCATCTTCAAAATCTGCCGCAACATCCGTCCGCTGCCGGCAGCCATGAAAATGTGTTTGGTGGTATTGGAAAGCAAGGCTTCTGCATTGTGAACCACTGACACGGCGGGTGGCACGTCATGGCATCCCAGCGACCGGTGGCAGATGTCGATGTGATCGAGGGAATCTACCAGCCGTGTGGCATCGGCCAGATCCGCTTTGGTCGGTTCCCTGATCTTGCGCGTGTGGGCATCGATGATCTGGATGGCTTCACCAAAGCAGTCGAATCCGACACGGTTCATTTCCAATAGCATGTCATTCTCGGGGTTGCGTCCGGCCAACAGCACGACCTCAGGCGCTGACAGAACAGCGTCTTCCACTAGATACGAAGGTATCCTGACCACCTTAGTTTTTGCATCCACCAGTGCGCCTCCGCCCGCAAATATTTCTCGTGCCGATTCGTCCTCCACAAACACACCGGTTTTGCGCAGCACTTCCAGTGTGGCTCCGTGGATGTCGTTCAGTTCATCTGCGGTAAAGACATTGAATTCCAATCCCCTGCCATACCTCTTGCCAGCCTTGATGTTTCGTTTGGTCACCTCTTGTTCCCCTTTCATTGATAATCGTAATTTTGAATTTTCCCTTTGCTGAACGTACAAACCTTAATCTTTAGGCTAAGTTGAGCAAGTTTCATGCCATTAACTACTTGGAAGAATTGATTATCAAGAAGGTAGATTTAGACCGCATCGCAAACAATCTGATTAAATCATACCCATTGGGCTGAAACACTCATGACATTATTTATTGACATTATGTTCATTTTAATTTACATTATTGTTTGTATATATTTACAATTGTAATTACACACAAAGGACACCATGCAGGCTAACAAAATAAAAATTGGCGTTATAACCTCCAGCAAATCCATGGCAACCCACATCAGACATCTGCAATACAGTCCTGATTTTGACCTGTCCTTAAAAGTCAAAGGGTTGGATGAAGCTATCCTGGTCGGAAAGCGCATGGAAAGCCAGGGCATGGAGGTGATTGTCAGTCACACAGGCACCTCCAATCTTTTGCAGGAGCACCTCAAAATACCGGTTATTTCCGTTCCGCACTCTTCCCTGGACCTTTTGTCTGCAATGCAAAAAGCACTAACATTGGGAAAACGTATTTTGATTCCCAATTTCCAGGAAGAACTGTCGAACATAGGGATCATCCGGCAACTTTTCGCGGTAGAAATTGTCCAGGGAATCTACAGTGACACCGCTACGTTAAACGATTTGATTCGCCAATCTCAAAAGAAGGGATGCGACGTGGTCATCGGAGGTGGTATCGGTGTGGCTCTTGCGAAAAGGCATGGCTTACAAGGTATTGAAATCAAAGCTTCCAAAGAAGCGATCAATACCACTCTTGACAGCGCCGTGTCCGTGGCATTGGCCAACCGCCAAGAAAAAGCCCGCATGCACCGGCTGTACAATATTATCGATTCCGCAACCGAAGGTATTGTTTCAGTGGACCAAAATGGCATCATTATGACGATTAACAGCCGGGCAAGACAAATTCTCAATCTCGGCAATTCGGACATTACCGATAGCGACTATCGTAAGCATTTACCCTGGGGTCTCTTTCACCTTGTTTTGGACACGCAAGCACCAATCGTTGACCGTTTGGAACGTATCAACGACCTGCTTTATATATTCAACTACTCACCCGTTTTGCTCGAGAACAATGTGGTGGGATGTATATCCACATTCCAGGAAGCTTCCAAAATCATGCGCTCGGAAAACGAAGTCCGGCGCTCTTTGACAAAAGGACTGGTCTCCAAATACACAATTGATGACCTGATCTGGTCATGCTCGTCTATGGGTAAGATCATTGACACAATAAAGAAATTTGCCCCTACGGATTGCACGGTCCTCATTACCGGTGAGACTGGGACCGGAAAAGAAATCATAGCCCATGGAATCCATAATCTCAGCAAAAGAAAGAACAATGCTTTTGTCTCTATCAATTGTGCCGCCCTGCCCGAACAACTGCTGGAAAGCGAGTTGTTTGGTTATGAAGGCGGGGCCTTTACCGGGTCAAAAAAAACAGGGAAGCCCGGTCTTTTTGAAATGGCGCACAAAGGAACCATTCTATTGGATGAAATTTCAGCCACCTCCTTAAAAGTGCAGTCCTTGATGTTGCGTGTACTTCAGGAAAGAGAGATTATGCGCATTGGTGGAGACAGGCTGATCCCTGTGGATGTCAGAGTGATCGCCAACTCTAACAAAGATCTGAGTACCGAGATCATCAAGCAATCTTTCCGCGAAGATTTGTTCTTTCGCATCAATGTTCTGCAAATCCACATTCCACCCCTCAGAGAAAGACGTGATGATATCGCCGTTTTGATGGACCATTTTATCAAGTCGCTTTCTCATCAATACAAACTTGAGCCAATTGTTATCCCCATACCCTTTATGCATAAATTATTCGAATACGAGTGGCCTGGCAATGTTCGTCAGCTTATCAATTTTGTGGAGCAAATGGTGTTGTTATGTCAATCGCAATTCAGTGTAGAGATTTTTGAAGATCATTTCGAGCGCTTAAGGGCATATTCGCCCGCCCACTCGAATCTAAACACTGAGCCGCAAAGTGAAAATATTGGCCATCAAGCCGAGCAAACAGATGGTGTAATAGACGATTTCAGACATGAAATTCGTAAAAAGACAAAGGAACACGAGGCCTACCTGATTCGTTCTGCCCTTGAAAAAACCAATCACAATAAATGCAAGGCCGCGACCTTGCTCGGAATCAGCCGAACCACCCTATACAAAAAAATGGATCGATTGAAACTATAGCAGCACTGAATTGTCCGACTGTTATTTCAGGTCTTACCTGGTATGCAAAGCGCCGGTTTATAGGTTAGATGACCATTTCTATTTTTATTTATTGGCCAAATGGCAGAAATTTTGCTTGCTGATCGTTAGCGGATCTCCTGAGCTTATAGTTTGAGGAAACCTTTTAACAAATGATGAGAAAAAATATCATTCGAAACTTTAGTTATCGAGGTAGATGTCATGACGGTGAATAGGGCTGACACAATTCAATTGACACGAAACGCACTCAACGGCCTACAATTCCTCAAGCCAGAGGAAATCGATAGAATTCATGTCGGTGCATTGGCACTCCTGGAGAAGGTTGGATTGAAGGTTGAACTGAAAGAAGCCGTGGACCTTCTACATGGAAACGGTGCTAAGGTTGAAAAAGGAGATGGCTTTTTCAAGGTCAAATTACCGCCTTCACTCGTTGAAGATTGTATTGCCCAGACGCCCAAAGAACTGACCTACTATGGGCGCAATAAAGAGAACGACTTAATTTATCCAACAAATAATACGGCTTTTGCCGCCTTTGGCCAATGTGTTAATGTTCTAGATCTGGTAACCGGGGAGGCGCGGCCGTCAACTAAAGCCGATATTGAAATATCGGCCAGGATTCAGGACGCTCTCCCTAACCTGAAGACAGTTGCCCGAACCATGGCCCCCGGTGACAAGCCTCCAAACACCCAGGCAATTCACTGTATCGATGCCATTGTACGTAACACGGGAAAGCACATTAGCGGAGGAGCTTCAGACCGCCGCACGTTGAGGATGATCATCCAAATGTTGGAAGTTGCCGCAGGCAGCGCCGAAGCCTTTAAATCGCGCCCTTTTTATTCTCCAAGCTTCTGTCCAACCAGTCCCTTGACCCTTGGAAAATCATGTTGTGAGGTAGCCATTGATGCAGCGGCCTACGGACTCAATATGGTGGTCATGATCATGCCCCTTGCGGGAGGAACCGGACCCGCAACAATTGCAGGAACTGTAACGCTTGGAATTGCCGAACAGCTCAGCGGGCTTGTATTAACCCAATTGACGAGGAAGGCAAGTCCAATAACCCTTGGTAGTGCAACAACCATCATGGATTTAAAATCAGGCATCAGCGCCATGGGTGCTCCCGAATCAGGAATGATAAATGCTTGTTTGGCTCAGATGGCACAGTTTTATCAGCTGCCTTGCCGTGTTGCTTGTGGTGTTTCTGATGCCTGTATGCTTGATGCTCAGATTGGGTACGAATTTTCCTTAAATGCTTTTATGGCAGCCATGGCTGGGGCGACGATTATTTTTGGGGGGGGTGCTTTGGAGTCGGGCTTAACCCATAGCCCGGCAAAATTGTTAATGGATCATGAAAGCATGTGTCATATACATCAAATTTTGAACGGAGTATCAGTTGATAATGAAGACTTAGCTTTGGAGGTAACTTCTGAAATAGGCCCCGGAAACAGTTTCTTAATGCACAGGCATACATTTGATCGCATGAAGTCCCAATCCCGTTCTGTAGTGTTCAACAGGCAGCCCCGCGAATCATGGATGATGCAAAAATCAAGTAATTCTGTATCTGTTTCAGCGACCGAACAGGCTCTGGGAATCATAGAAAATCATACCCCTCCCGCACTTCCTGATGGTGCGGATCAAGTTTTGACAGAAATGATTAATACCTTTGAAGCTCAATTGGTATCTACTAATGGCTAATTAAAAGATCGGCACTGTTTTTTTCGCCAGCACTACCGGTTTCGTATTTCTGATTGTTTCACAAATACAAAAGTTAAGCTTTTAATCGAAATCATAACTCCATGGCATGATCACAATATTAAACACTTCATTTTTTTGACAGATTTGTAA
>JAOZRT010000570.1 GCA_029940035.1 Desulfobacterales bacterium | reverse complement strand
ATTGAATGAAAGCGACTGAGATACTAGCAAAGGAGCATCACCTCATCCTGAGGGCTCTGGATACGTTCACGCTCGCCAAAGCAAAGCTTGAGAACGGGGACCATCCTGAGATGATATTTTTTAAAAAGGCTGTGGAATTTTCAAAAATATTTTCAGACGAATTCCACCACTTTAAGGAAGAGTACCTTTTGTTCGGGCTGCTGGCCCAGAAAAAAAACGGCGCGCTGGATCTTGAAATGGGCGCTTTGCGCTATCAGCATGAAAGAAACAGATTTTTTCTGAAAAATATTGGGCATTCAATTGATGGATACAACCTGCATAATGAGATCGCCATAACAACGCTTCTGGAAAACCTGGCATCCTACATTTCGATTTTACGCCGGCACATCCACAAGGAAGATCACCTGTTTTTCAAATTAGCAGACCAGGAGCTTACCCAGGCTGAACACAACACTCTTACGGACCAGTTTTTGCTCGAAGATCAAAATGTCGACGGCCATGGAATCTACGAGCGTAGTCGCAATCTTGTGGACGAAATGCAGACCATGATTTAGCAGGCTTCTGTGCTGAAGCAATGTTTTTCCAGAATCACGCGGGATGATACGATATGCAATATGGGAAGCTGAACTGCTGGGAGTATAAAAAATGTGGTCGAGAGCAGGGGGGCAGATTGGCGAGTGGCATATCTGTTTGTCCTGCAGCTTCGGACGCGTCATTCGATGGTATCAATTCAGGTGAAAATGGGGGCAGGTTCTGCTGGGCCGTTGCCGGGACCTGCTGTGCCGGTAAGGTGCAGGGAACCTATGCGGAGAAACGTGAATCCTGTATGGACTGTGAGTTTTACAAAACGGTCTGTGCCGAGGAGGGTACCGCAAACCTGCGTACAAAGTTGTTAAGGTTTGTACCCCCGGGTTGCGGCAGGTCGATTCTCCGGGACATGACCTTAAAACACATCAAAAAGGGAGAGCGTTTTATCAATCAGGGCGATAGGGGGGATGCATCCTACATCATTCAACGCGGATCGGCACTTGTCGTGGTGGAGAAGGATGGCGAATTTCACCCGGTCGATCACCGTGAAGAGGGTGATATCCTGGGTATGTCTGCCCTGTTTACAGGAGAGCCGAGGCATGCACACAGGCAAGGCATCGTTCACCGGGATATCAATCCGGATAATATATTTGTCCAGAAAAACAGTCGGGTAAAACTATTAGATTTTGGAGTGGCCTGCCCGATCGGTACGGATGACTATTTTTCCGGGGGGGCCATGCCGTACCTGGCTCCCGAACTTTTAGACGGTGATCCGGCGGATCAGCGGAGCGATATCTACTCACTCGGTATCACAGCCTACGAACTCGTTACCGGCAAAAGACCATATCCTGAAGATAACACGGGTGATCTGATCAAGATAAAGCGTTCAATGGATATTCCGGATCCATCTGAAAGGGTATCCGGATTACCGCAGAATTTACGC
>JAOZRT010000312.1 GCA_029940035.1 Desulfobacterales bacterium | reverse complement strand
CGCAAAGAACACAGTTCATTTCAAAATGCAGGCAAACTTCATAAAACATGATCTGAATTTGAAGGAATTCGGGACTGCCGTAAGCCGGTTGTAAAGATCGCATGTCTGTCATTGTAGAAAAATTACTGAAGGATACACCTATACCAGGCTTGAGCAGCTGAACATAAACTACTCCTGCCAAACAAATGGCAATATCGTGAACAACCATCCCCAACAGACTTTCGGGGCCAGTCATAAAAGATAAGGTACAAGGGAAAATCGTTATATCTTGTTCTTCTTCAATCAAAACGGTTATATTTATCAGGCTTTCTTCATCATATGATAAAGGAGCCATGGGGCAGATTCCCTGTGCCATAACCGGGGAGCTGTCATCGCCTTTGATCTCTTTGATCAACTGGATTGCTTTTTTAGCACTTGTATAAACATCACCATTTTTTGAGCTTGATTTCGTAGCCCGCAAGCTTAAATTCGGGAATTTATCTGAATATTTCAACATCATGGCAATTTGACCGATATACTGGTCTTCGCTGTCGTTACCCTCAGGGTCAACCACTCCGGGATTTATAGACTCATATAGATCACAGGTTTCGGCAAGCTGATACATTTTAATGACATCCTGAATGTTGCCACGCCGAATTTTACCGGTGATATCATCTATAATCATGGGGGTATTGGAAAATGGGGATGCCGCAACCAGTCTTTTGTTGTGTGTTGGAATATACTTAACCTTTGGAAGTGAATCCAAGGCCGTTGTTAACAAAGACGGAGAGATAAAGACTTTTTTCCCCTCTACTTTGGCACCATTTCTTTTAAACAGCTCTACGGCGCTGTCCATTTCAAATTCTACGCCAACGGTTGCCAGTATCTCTGTGGCCTTTTCAAAAATGGTCTCGATGGTTTCCTTGTTTAGTAGTTCCATATTCTCTCCAAGTGATAATACTATGGATAATCACCAGTTATATAAAATTACTGATACCATATCTTGTGGTCTATGGAAATTATTCGAAGCCGAAGATTTCGATAATAAACCTCGGATCCCCGTGTGGTGATTGATGGAGAAAGGTCGAGTTATCAAACTAAACGAAATTATTGCCGATATGCTTTGGACATCGTAGAATAGCTTTGGCATTGGGCCATTGTCAAACATTTTAGCAAAAGGAGGTATGTTATGAAGGTGTCAAAAACGGACAAAATATGGCTTGATTATCATCAAATCAATTCTAAAAAAATACGGTTAGAGCTAATTTCATTGCAGATATGTTGTAGGTGATTATTAATATCTCAAGATTTCAATAAAACATCCTTCGAACACAGAATCCACGCTGTCACCAAATTTCCCCATAGGCATGGGCGGGGTGTCGTCGGCAATGGCTTCGTTGGGTTTTAGGAAAAACTTCTTTAAGATTCTTCCTACTTTGTCTTTAACCGCTACAAAAACATTATATGTTTTCGGGATACTCGCCATCTGAGCTCCCGGGTTAAAACCCAGTAAGCTTTACCCGGCTCCATCTCAATATTTTCACCATACTCAATGTAAGAGCCAGTGATTGGATCATAGGTTCCAAACTTGCAGTAGCGTGCGTTATAATCGATGTTGAACACAGCTGTGGGCGACGGATTATCCGGCCAGTGTACGATCGATATCATGCCGAAATCTTCCAATTTAATTCCGGCAGGAATTTCAGGAAGGCTCTCGGGCACAGAGGTACCAACTTTGAATGTTGATTCTTCAGACCACTCAGAAATATCACCATTAGAATCCGCATACCGAACTTTCCATAAATATTTAAGACCTGGAAGAAGTGTTCCAGCAGGGATGTTGAGGTACTCCTTGCTG
Source organism: Desulfobacterales bacterium (assembly GCA_029940035.1). Lineage (GTDB taxonomy): Bacteria > Desulfobacterota > Desulfobacteria > Desulfobacterales > B30-G6 > JAJDNW01. Next base: position 3,456 of record JAOZRT010000312.1, on the reverse strand, counting down.
TTTGGCCACATTTCTTCAGAAAAGTGTACAACAGTGTCGTTGTTAGCTTTTATCTGCCAACTTGTCCCATAGAGAGTATGATCATCCGGATCACTGAAGGGGCTGGCCATCAATGTTATTTCTTGGGTTTTGCTAAGGACATCCTCATTTAGCGGGCTAATAAGAACAGGCGTTACCGGTTTGTTGGTGACTATTGAAACGATTTCCCCGTTTACTATATAGGCCGATTCTTCACTGTAGTAACTTATTGTCCAAGGCTCCCCGGCTAGCCCACTCGATCTCCATGTTGGGGACTTAAGGCCATCGTCCATATAATTCCATGCCCACCCTAAATCAGTCGTTTGTTCAGCTGCACGATGTATTCCAACCCAGTAACGAGTGCCGCTGGTTATTATAACGAGCGTTTTATTCATTCTACCCTTCTTTTCGTGCCACTGTCTGGAACAAGGATGATCCATAGTACATCAATATATCATGGGCAGCCCTATGGCATCACGATCGATGATATTATACCAGTTTTATTTACATATTTACCCTCCGGCTTTTGCAACGATAGTTTTGGCATCGATGTCACGCAACTGATGTTGTCTTCCGGATGGTCGGCATCAAAAGCGGAAAAATCAAATTTATCTGATAACGATGCAACAAGCTGGGTGGCGGGCCTCGTCATGCTTGCCTGAGGGCCTTTTCATATGGGTTTTCGGCTTAGATGCTGGATGAGGTGTTCCGTTTCGGGTGGTAGATAAGATAGCCTCACCCAGTGGGCAAAGCCTTTGGGGCCTTGATTCAGGGACGCTATCCGGGCATACACGCCGACCGGTTTCTCCGAGGCCGGGTCTGGTATGTCCAGCCGGACTTCCCGGGCAATTTCGATTTCACCTGATAGAATGACACAGGCCCACGTTGGAGAGAACGAGGTCAGGAGGCCTTGCATTGGTTCGGCACCGACCTCCTTGTTTTCCATCACATGTACATCTACGGGTATGGGTTTCGCGAGTGAGTCTGCTGCAGGCTCCTCATCCGGGAGCTCCAGGGGGGTTGGTTTGGTGACGGCCTTTACATCGTAAATGGTTACCCCCTGGTCAACGCCTTTGAGGTTGATCGTGCGGGTACCGCGTGTTTCGATATTCAAACGGATCTTTTCAAAAGTCGATTCGGTAATCAACACCTGTCCGCCCATGGCAGACCCCTCCACCCGTGAGGTCAGGTTGATGGTGTGTCCCACCACACCGTATTTGGCCCGGTTTTGGCTTCCGATGTTGCCGACGATGACGTTGCCTGTATTGATACCGATCCCCATGGAGAGCGGTGAAAGTCCAATAGCTTCATTCCGGGTATTAAAATCACGCATAGCCAGCTGCATGGCGACTGCACAGCTGACCGCCTTTTGAGCATGGTCCGCATGGTGCACGGGTGCGCCGAAAAACGTGAGAATGGCATCGCCCAAAAATTCATTGATGGTACCCTGGTGAACGGAAATAATGGATTCCATTTCTCCGAAATAGCGGTTAAGCAGGTTGACGACCTGGTCAGGCTCCAGGTGCTCGGTGAGCGGTGTGAACCCGCGCAGGTCACTGAGCATGATCGTAACTTCACGGCTTTCGCCGCCGAGTTTAAGGCCATCCGGCGTCTCCAGCAGCTGTTCAACCACTTCTTTGGTGACATAGCGGCCGAATGTTTCACGGATAAAATCCCTCTGACGCAGACCTTCCATCATGGAGTTGAATGCCCGGGTCAGCTTGCCAACCTCGTCCCGGGAATTGACATCGAGCGGGTCCTGGTAGGAACCGTTGTGGGAAATGCGAACGGCAGATCGGGTGAGCATAAGCAAAGGAAAGGTGATTTTTCGCAGCATGAGCACCAGCAGGACAATCAGCAGTACAACCAGGGCTGTGCCAAAACCGATCATTTCAATGTGCAGCCTGTTGAGCGGTTTCAATATACTGTCTGCCGGTACCATGAATACCAATACCAGGTCGGTTCCTTCAGCCCGGTGGAATCCGCCAAACCACATGGTGTCTTGCCTTTTTTCCATGTATTGCTGTGAGGCCAATTCCAGCTTGCGAATATCCTTTGATAAATGCTTGTGCAAGGGGTCATCGATGGAATTTATATTGGTGCCAACCATGGCAGGATCGACGTGGATCAAAATAGTGCCATCCGACTTTACAAGACTTTTCAACCCGCCGGGCGGCGCCGGATGTTCTGCGGTCAGGGATTTGGAGGCAACTTCAACGTCGATATCAACGCCAAGAACCCCAACAAATGACTGATCCGCATGTACGACTTTCCGAAAAAATGTGATTGTTGGATGGCCGGACCCGGCGTCTATATAAGGCGATGTCACACCATCCATGGTTCCTTCCGATAGCTGGAGGGCACCTTGATACCAAGGCCGCAGGCGCGGGTCATAATTCGCAGGTAATGCGGTGGTTGCTCCTCTGATCATCCTTCCGTCCGGGTAGCCCATATATACGGAAGTCACAGCCGGGCCGAGACGACGGGTCAATGTGACAAACAGCCGGTGTCGTTCTGCATCGGATTTAGCGGTGATGTTTTCGCTGATGGCCTCCAGCCTCAAGAGGGTCCGGATAGCACTGATGTTACCTGAAAGGGATTCAGATGCGGCCCAGATGTAGTTCCTGGCGGTCTTGTCCATTTGTTCAATCAACAGGTTGCGGGCCGTACGATAGTTTCTGGTTTCCAGAAAGGCGAGTACAATGATGACGGGGACGAGAATAAGGAGAAAAAATTTGCTACGCAGGCTTTTCATACCTAAATGCCGCAGAATGCAGGTCATATGTTAGGTAACCCTCCGGCAGTCGTCTGCCGGAGGGTTTTAAACCAAATTAGCCCCTAAGTTGACATTTTAGGGCAGGCATTGTCTATGCTTTGACGTAGAGTCCTTTTTCAGGATTTTTGATTTTGCCCTGTTTTTTCAGCTTAAAGATGATGTTGGCAACTTTCTTGTTGTCAAATCCTGTTTTTTTCATAATCGCGGCTGTATTGACACCCTTTTTGGCCCTGTTGACGACTTTAAGAACTGCATCGGCGGCGGTTACCTTGGCTGCCTTTTTAGCGGGCGCCTTTTTCTTGGGTGCTGCTTTTTTGGCAGGCGCCGTTTTCTTTGCTTTGGTTTTCTTAGCTACGGCCTTTTTGGCGGGTGCTTTTTTTGCTGCCGTTTTCTTTGCTACCGCTTTCTTGGGAGCTGCTTTCTTGGGAGCTACTTTTTTTGCTGCCGCTATTTTAGGCTTGGCTGCCTTTTCTGCAGCGGCTACCAGTTTTTCAACTTTCTTTGAAAATGCTTTGATCTCTTTGCTCACCTGTTGCAACTGTTTTTTCAAATCTACTGCCATTTTTGCCTCCTGTTTTGTAAGTTCGGGTACTTTTTTACGGGCAGGGACCTGTTTGATATAATATTCGAGTTTCAAAGCTTCACTTTTAGTCATTTTGTGA
>JAOZRT010000311.1:3935-5313 GCA_029940035.1 Desulfobacterales bacterium | reverse complement strand
GTGTTTTCAGAATGCCGTCATGGAGTTCTTGGTCTTCACATACGGGCACGGCCAGGGTGGTGATCTTATTCTTTTGGATATCAATACTTTTCAGACGGATCATATTTACCCTCTTTTCTCTGTACTTCAATTTTTAAGGTGAGTTTCAACTTGCTGGATTTTGAACATTATCAAAGGAATATAATCCAGTATGGCAGATCTGTCAATTTTCCATAGTCATCAGGTCGACACCGATAGTGAATCGACAAAATTGGTGAGGCATGATATTTCAGATTATTACGAATTGAAGGTGAACCGGTTGCGGCAAGGGCGCCGGGTGGTGGTTTTGATTGATGTCGACGTAGGCTTTGAGGGCCGCAGTTTGTGGGTCGGTGTGCGCACCCCTTGCATCCATTCCATGGAGCAGGGGGGACAACCTGAAATCACGAATGTGCTTCAGCGTGTGTTCTTCCATGAGGAAGTTCCCGCGGTGGCCGGCTTTTTTGATGACGTCCACCGGGATGTCGTAAGCGTCAAAATCGAATCCGTGCGTAAGGTCATAGGTTGTCCGGCATATCTCATGGTCCAGAATGAGTTGTTCCGGCCAAAAATCCATAGCGCCGCTGAGCAGCCCAACGGAACCGCCGACTTCCGCGCCACAAAGTGCCAGGTTCATCGCGCCACAAGACTCGACAATGGGTATATTTGCTCCAACGGTCCCTGTTGGAGCCCCGACGGCGGCACCCTCTACGTATCAGATTCCAACGCCGACGCGATCTTCTTACCAAATCAGGTTATAGATCAATCTGCGATAGGCCGATTTTCCGCCAAATGCTCCATAGCCTGGGCATGTGCTTGTTTTATTTCACTACCTCCATGCGCTAAGTCCAGGGCAGCCAGGTCGAACTTAAGGGACGGCCAGGCATTCTGAGACATCACCACCGACCCCTGGCGCGCAGGCTCCCGGCAGACACGCACGTTCGGGACTCCATCTACGCGCATGAGGCAGTTGGAGCAGTGCCCCGCCATGCAGAATAAGCCTCTGGGTCGATGATATTTAAAACTGCGGCTGAAGATGCGGACGCCCGATGCATAAAATGCGGCGGCAATGGTTTCTCCTTTATAAGCCGTGATGGTTCTGCTGTTGAATTGAAAAGAAATTTGCCGGCCTTTTTGAATGTCCAGAATGGGGTGATCGGCTATTCGTAGGTCATTTTGCATAAAAGGTTCCTATTTCTACTTTCCCCAACACAACATAAACCCTAACGATGCAAATTCTGTTCCGGCCCACTGACGCATCAGGTTGACCTTACCGAGACCCGGAAAAAGCCGCACAAATTTTCCAGCCATATCCTGTAAGGCCGCGCCCGTGCTTCTCAGGTCCTTGGCGGGTTCCAGT
>JAOZRT010000311.1:0-3925 GCA_029940035.1 Desulfobacterales bacterium | reverse complement strand
TCTCCCAAGGCGAGCGGGAGGGATACATTCACTCTCCAATGTCTCTATACACCATTTTCGGCTGCCCCAATGATCGTAGGCTCAACGATGATTTGCCCGGTCTTAAACCGGTTCGGATTGAACGGATGCACAGCGTCCGGGGTCTGTCCATCCACTATCAGTTCCGCCATCAATCGTCCCCCCGCCGGAGATCCCATGAAACCGTATCCCCCCCATCCCGCGTTCAGAAAAAAACCTTCCAAGCCATCCACCGCACCCAGCAACGGGCCCCGATCAGGCGACTTGGCTACGATGCCGACCCATTGACGCATCAGCTTAGCACCCCGCAGCCCGGGAAAGAGCGACCCGAACTTGTGCGCCATGTTTTGAACGGCGTGCCGGGAATTTTTTAATCCCAAGAAAGGTGAAAGGTTTTGAGGCTCCGCACCGCCGGCAAACTCGCCACGGGCGGTTTGGTGCATGTAGGCTAAGAAATGAGGCGAGGAAAGTGCCACATCGAGAAAGGGTTTGAGGGGCTCGGTGACGATCATTTCCAGGCGATAGACATCCAGCATCAGGTTCACCCCCGCCATTTCGGCAACCTGCCCGGCAAAGGCACCGGCTGCGTTCACGACAACTCCGGTAAGGATATTTTCCAGGGTGGTTCTCACACCTGTGATTTTATCGGATTCGACATTGACGTCCACGACTTCCGTGTACGGAAATATTTCCACACCCAATTGCCGTGCCGCCCGCTCGTACGCCCACACAACGGCATCGTGTCTGGCCACGCCACCTTCTTTTTGAAAGACACCACCAACGAACACCCTCGGGTTCAAGGATGGGATCAGATCGGCCACTTCGCCGGCATCCACCATGCGTGTTTTCAGGCCCATTGCCTTCTGTTGCTTGCAGTTAGTTCGGAAGGCGGACAGATCCGCTGGCGCCGCTGCCGATATAACTTTTGTCAAACACCGCAATCTTTCCCGGTTTTCTCAGGGCAAGATTGTAAGCAAGGGACAATCCCTGTACGCCACCGCCGATGACAACGATGTCATATTGTTTACGCATCGTCATCCCCGCCCTCTTTGGGGGCCAGCAACCCTAGCGGAATTGGCTCTACAGGCGGACGCATGGTAGGTATGCGCAGATCCTCAACCGGACGGCCTGTTATTTCGGAATACAGTTTTACAACGTTGGCTGCACACATCTTTCCCTGGCAGGGTCCCATGAATGCGCCGGTAAAACGTTTGAGCGTTTCCAGGTGGTCATACCCTTCCTCGATCGCGCGAACAATGTCCGCTTTGCTAAGGTCCTGGCAAAAACAAACCATTTTTTTGGGCATATTTCGATCTCCTCGATGAAGTTGTGCCTCCAAACTATTCTTATAATGGTCAGCAATATGTTTGTAAACATTGAACTAAGGTAAAGGAGTCTTCCATTAACAAAGGTTTTCGTTTTGTACCTGATAGATTCTTCTATATGCCTTCATTTTCATACTTACAAAACCAGTATTCACAAGCTGACATTTTTTAGCAATCCAATGGCGACAATGTTTTGCGCCCATGGATATCTTGACTGATTCAGTTTTGCTGCATGGTCAAAAACCTTGCTGCATCCGAAGATTTTCTTTCCGGTCTTCGGATTGATATAGTCATCAAGAGCCACTATCAGTCTGTCATCTGTCAGTGGTGCGGGAATCATCTTCCACAGACATTGCCAGAGCCGTTGTCAGGGGATCTTGGGCGATGCCATGAACGTGTAGTATCGTTTTTTTCGAATGCCGGCAAACCCGAACAAACCTTTAAGGCATCGAAGCAGGTTTAACGTTTTCGAAGAAGTGAACGGAACGATGATTGCAACGATGGTGTATTTAAACCAAATTCCACGTTCACCACCTTTTCGAGAATGTGCAAATTCGTTTTTGAGTTTTCCGAGAATGTCGTGTAGTATGATCATGCGAGGCTTTTCGTTGTGGGGTTTTTTTTAGCAGAACAACTATACCACAACTTGGCCTCGCAATCAACAATAACCATCTGTTTTATATATAAATAACAACATTTCGATAAAAATTGAGGTCGAATATATTCAATAAGATCAATATATTTTAGAATCCTTTTTGCTACTTATTAACCATTTGTAATCATTTACTATATTCATCTTTATCGTTAGCAGACCTCACCAATGGGTCTGCTGTCCGTACTATGTTCCAGGCAATAGCGGTGTGCAGTTTGTTCGTGATCTTGTCACCTCGGGATTGCGCGTCGTGATTCTCACCAATTCACTGGCGTCCAACAACCATGTGCCGGTCCATTCAGCTTATGCGCGCTATCGTCATGATGTTATTCGGGCGGGTGCGGAGCTATATGAGGCGCGTGCCAATGCGGCACGCATGTTGAATGAAGATAGAGAAGGCCCGGACACACTGACCCTACATACAAAAGCGATCCTCATTGACCGAAAACAATTGTTTGTCGGTTCACTGAATCTTGATCCTCGTTCGATTGAGATCAACGCCGAAATGGGCCTGTTAATCGAGTCTGAAGAAATGGTTGAAAGATTGACGCAGGGCTTAGAACAAAACCTGGCAAGCATCACCTACCGGGTGCGCGAAAACGACAAGGGTAATCTTGAATGGGAGGCCCTGATCGATAACCAGGAAGTGGTCGAAACCAAAGAACCCTTGACGAGTCAGTGGCTCCGCTTCAAGGCCTGGTTTATGAAAATTGCTCCTGAGAGCCAGCTTTAGGGGAGCAATTGGATCGAGGGGATCAAACATTTCTCAAGGATCTCAATGCAGCAAGTAAACCTCAGAAATGCTTATTTTCAAAGTGCTGTCCAACAAGGCGTTCCAGCCAATCCCAGAAAGTTGTGCGGTTGAGAGCTTTTTATGTTACATATACCTCCAAGTGCGCCACGGGCGCACTTTTAATATAGAGTGTGCGTAACTGCACAGAAGATGAGGGAGGCCCCTCGGAGTCGGCTTGCAGGAGCAGTCTTCAAGCCGAAGCAGTAGGCCGGGAGTCAGCCGGCGATGAGACTGCGAAAGGAATTTTGGATTGACACAGCATCGGGCACAATTTTCAAGTAGAAGCGATCTCAGAAAGAAGCGTTCACCGTCTATCGGGATTGCCTTTGGTGGTGGTGCAGCCAGGGGATTCTTCCATATTGGGGTTTTAGCAGCTTTGTCTGACCAAGGAGATGAGCGATTGATGCCCCGGTTGATCGCTGGAACCAGCGTTGGAAGTATCATGGGCGCATTGTATGCCAGCGGCTTGGGTGTCCAGGCTATGAAGACGGCGACAAGAAAATTCGGATGGTCTCGGGAGGTGGTGGATGTTTCACAATCCATAGTGGATACCCTGCACAACATAACGGGCTCTCTATTAACTGGAAGTGTCGGAAAATGGCTGAAAGATTCGCTGAACGTCGAATTTAATCAAAGCCGGGGTGGCTTTTTAAGTTCCAATGGGTTGGCAGACTGGATCAACGGTCTGATTCATCCAAAAAAATCCTTTGAAGATCTCGACAAAAAGCTAGCAATTGTTGCCACTGAAATCCAAAAAAAAGAACGGGTGATATTCACATCGATCGAGATGGGCGAGCATATCGAGCGATATATCACCGCCCACCCAAATCGCTTCATCAGAACCCGTATTGTCGACAGTTGCCCATCGATAGCGACCGCTGTGAGGTCAAGCAGTGCCGTTCCGGTCATTTTTGAAAACATTAGAAGCGAGGGGCTTCGGCTGGTGGATGGGGGTATTGTCGACCAGGTTCCTGTTGAAATCGCGAGAGCAATGGGGGCAGACATCGTGATCGGTGTCAGCCTGGGATTTTCCCAGTTTTTCGACAAGCCGAACCAACCGCATCAATCGTTTTCAAATGTTTTGGAAGTGATGAGCCGGGAGGGGATCGCCCGTTCACTTTCAATGGCTGACATTGC
>JAOZRT010000310.1 GCA_029940035.1 Desulfobacterales bacterium | reverse complement strand
GCGTTGGTAGCTGCTCTGATGGCTGCCGTGATCATCGGGCTGGTGAGCCTTTATGCCAGCCAGAGAGAGGACACGGTAATTGGTGCTCTCTGGGCTGTCGGCATGGCTGCCGGCCTTATTTTCATTGATCTGACCCCCGGCTATTACAATCTGGCAAGCTATCTTTTCGGTGATATCCTGCTTATTTCGAAAAGCGATTTGTGGTTGGTTCTCGTGCTTGATGGTGTGGTGGCGGCCCTGTCCATCTATTTTTACAACACCCTCCTGGGTGTTTGTTTTGATCAAGAGTTCGCCCGGCTGCGGGGTGTGCAGGTCGGCCCCTTTTACATCCTGCTGCTCTGTTTGACGGCCCTGACTGTGGTGTTGCTGGTCAGGGTGGTGGGCATCGTCATGGTCATAGCACTGCTGACCATGCCGGCTGCGGTGGCCAGCCAGTTTGCCCGGCGCCTCTGGCACATGATGATCCTGGCAACGCTTTTCTGCATGGCCTTCACCTGGGCCGGCCTTTCCATCAGCTATTCCTATAGCCTGTCCAGCGGGCCGACTATCATCATGGTAGCCGGTGCAACCTACCTGCTGGTCATCCTGGGCCGGAAGATCGTTTTTATGTGGAAACGGAAGTGAGCAGAGCCCTATAGCCTCGGAGGACAGAGCCCCAGAGGACGGAGTATCAGAGGACGGAGGACAGAGGCCAGAAGACAGAAGATCGGAACACAAGAAGGTAAGAGGATAAGCATGTGGTCAGTGGTCAGTAGTCACGGACAGATACCAGGAACCGCAAAGACGCTAAGATCGCAAAGACTTTTACCACATTCAGGATGAAAATGGTTACCCGCAGGGTTGAAATAGAACTTCTTGGCGTCCTTGGCGTCTTGAGCGCAGCGGGCGGTTCAAGATCCAATGACTAAAGCATTCAACGTGACAACTTTTAATCAGGACTTGAGATAAAGTGATAAATGCCATTGTGAGTATATTGATTTGTCTGCTGGCCTGTACCGGCGTTCCGGCAGAGGCTATGGAAAAGATTCCCATAAGCGTGAGCATTGCCCCCCAGGCATTTTTTGCGGAAAAAGTGGGCGGGGACAGGGTTTCTGTGCATGTATTGGTCCCGGCTGGAAAAAGCCCGGCTACTTACGCCCCCACACCGGCCCAGGTGTCGAAGCTGACAAGGTCATTGCTGCTGTTTCGTGTGGGGGTGCCGTTTGAAACCGCGCTGCTGCATGGGCTTGAACAGTCAGGTAAAGATCTGCATATCATCGACACCCGCAAGGGGATCACCCTGCGCAATATCGATGGGGAAGCGCATGCTCATGACGATCATGGCCAAGATGAAACCCATGATCTTCATGGAACAGAGAGTTTAGACCCGCACATCTGGCTGGATCCTCTGCTGGTAAAGATGCAGGCGGCCACCATGCGGGATGCCCTGGCGGCTGTCGATCCCGAAGGGGCGGTGGATTATCAGAAAAACTATCGTCTATTCGAGGAAGAACTCGAGGACCTGGATGCACGGATCAGGGAAGTGCTGGCACCGGTGAAAGGGTCCAGCCTGCTGGTTTTTCATCCATCGTTTGGATATTTTGCCGATGCCTACGGCCTCCGGCAGGTTGCCGTGGAAAAGGCAGGCAAATCACCCAAGGGTAAACAGCTGTCCGGTCTTATTAAAATGGCGAAAAAGGAAAACGTACGCATTATTTTTGTTCAGCCCCAGTTCGACCAGCATGCTGCCGAAAAAATTGCTGCAGCTATCAATGGTGCTGTCGTTCCCCTGAATCCCATGTCCCGGGACTATATCAGGAACCTGGAAACCATGGCACATACGGTTGCGGAGGCCTTGGTGCAGTGAAGTAATTTCAAGTTGTCGAAACATCATTATTTATGTCAAACACCCTTAATAGGCTGATGTGAATAGGATTCAAGGGTTCCAGGGGTCAAGGGGCCAAGTGCTGGTTCTTGGCGTTAGCTGTTTGCTGTTGGCGGCCATCAGAAAGGAGCTAACAGCGAAGAGCTTATCAGCCACTTGAACCCTTGAACCCTCGGATCCTTGACCCCTTCTCCTTTTTTGATGGAGAAAAGGTCCAAAATATGAAAAAATAATCCGGAAGCTATCTATTTTAGGCTTACAACTCCATGCATGACTTCATTCTCATCGGCGGCGGTATTGTGGGCGTTTCAACCGCTTTACAGCTAAAACAACGTCATCCGGGAGCGGAAATCCTGCTCATCGAAAAGGAAGCGTCCCTGGCCCTGCACCAGACCGGACGCAATTCGGGTGTGGTGCATGCGGGCGTGTATTATCAGCCCGGGAGCCTCAAAGCTGAATTTTGCAAACAAGGGGCTGCTTTAACGGCCGAATTCTGTCAAGAGCACGGATTGCCCTTTGAGCGGTGCGGCAAACTGCTGGTGGCAACCGATGAAATGGAATATGAACGCATGCAGGCGCTTGAACTGCGCTGCCGTGAAAATGAGATCGCAGCTCATCGATTGTCCGCAAGGGATCTGGAGAAGCGGGAACCCAACATTAACGGAGTTGGTGCGCTTTACGTTCCGGCCACCGGCATTACCGATTATGGGAAGATCACGGCAGAAATGGCGCGGCAGTTCCAGGTGCTGGGGGGGAAAATTAAAATGGGAACGGCTGTCCAAGGGATCCGTGAAGGAAAAAAGGGGGTGCGGATCCTAGTCGGGGCAGAGACTTTCAGGGGGGGGTATGTTGTTGCCTGCTGTGGCCTGCTGGCAGACCGGCTGGTTCGGTTGATGCACGTAGATATGGATTTTCAGATCATACCGTTCAGGGGCGAGTATTACCGGTTGTCATCTAGGCACAACCGCCTTGTGAACCATCTCATTTACCCGATTCCCGATCCTGATCTTCCCTTTCTGGGCGTGCACCTGACCCGCATGATTGACGGATCGGTGACCATCGGTCCCAATGCCGTTATAGGGTGGAAGCGGGAAGGCTACGGCAGGATCAATGTGAACGTCAGGGATGTGGTCGACATGATCCGATTTCCCGGATTCTGGAAAGTGACCCGTGAACACCTGGGATCCGGACTTGGAGAAATGAAGGACTCCTTCTACACACCGGGGTATCTCAGGCGGGTTCGCAAGTACTGCTCGCATGTTCGCCTTGCCGACCTTTCACCGTATCCAGTCGGTATTCGGGCTCAGGCAGTCACTGCCGCCGGTGACCTTGTACATGATTTTCTGTTTGTGGAAAGTGAAAGGTCTTTGCATGTGTGTAATGCACCGTCCCCAGCAGCGACGTCCGCCATGCCCATTGGTGAATTGATCTGTGACCGGTTGGACAAAAAAGTGAAATCATAAACCCCTTCAATGGTGAAACAATATGGTAAAATCTTCAAAATCATGTTTGACAACCCTGCTCCTTTTATTGATGGGAGCCCTGCTGGCCCTACCGGCAGTCGCCCAAGAGACATTGGATCATCACCTATTGGATGACTTGTTGCGGCAATACAACCACCAAGGGCAGGTGGACTACGCCGGTCTTAAACAAGAAGAGACCCAATTGGATGCGTATCTCGACGCACTGGCGGAAATCGACCCACTCTCCCTTGCAGGCGATGAACAATTTGTCTTTTATATCAATGCGTACAATGCCTGGACCATCAAGCTTATCTTGACAGAGTACCCGGGTGTCGAGTCAATCAAGGATTATGGCAGCCTGTTCAAAAGCCCCTGGAAAAAGAAATTTGTTAACATCAAGGGGAAAATGGTGACCCTTGATCATATTGAGCACGATATTCTTCGCCCGCAATTCAGGGACCCCAGGGTTCATTTTGCGATAAATTGTGCTGCTAAAAGCTGCCCCCCCTTATACAGGGAAGCCTTCGTGGGCAAGCGGCTCAATACCCAACTGGACGATGCAGCCATGCGATTTGTCAACGATGGCCGATTCAACCGTCTGGAGGGAAATACGCTCTATGTCAGCAGCATATTCAAGTGGTTCAAGGAGGATTTCAACGGGGACATTGTTGGTTTTTTTGAGGAATATGCATTGCCTGAATTGAAAGAAGCCATTAGCGCAAGCAGGCAGCACCTGAAGGTGAAATATCTGGATTACGACTGGTCTTTAAACGGCAAATGAAAATTGGGGCGTTTAGGATAGAGTTCACCCCAACATTGCAAACGCCGGAGAGCTTCAGAGCCAAGGCGTCTGAGGGTGAAGTCGTAGTGTTTTACTTCGAACCCTTAGCAACGCAGGATCTGAAGCTCTCCGGCGTTTCCGAAGGGTAAACAACATGGCAAAATAGATACCATCCTTCGAATTCACAAGGAGGGGTATCCAAGAAATTGTGCTACCGCTATGATATTGGGTATAATAACACCTCATTATCTATCATTTGCCATGCTGTTTATGCAACTAAGGGGTTCACTGTCAAGAGCTTTCACCGCCCAGCCTGTCCCGCGCTCTCTGCGGGGCTACGCTCAAGACGCCAGGAACGCCAAGAAGGGCAGTTTTTAATGTCCCAAACGGGGGATGGGAGAAAATTCCTCGCCTTTAGGCGAAGACTTCAGTTTAGCAATATAAGAAAAAAGGATTCAAGTGAAATATGAAAATTGAACATAAACAGAAGAGTGCCCTCTATCACATTGCTAATCCAAAAAGCATCGTATTTTTCGGTGCTTCCAACAATTTTAACCGTATGGGGACCATTATCCTCGATTCGCTGAAGGCCTTGGGCTTTAGCGGGCCGGTCTATCCTATTCATCCCAAGGAAACCCGGGTGCTGGGGTATGATGCGTATCCATCTGTGGAGGAACTGCCGGAAACCCCTGAACTGGCTATCATTGTTTTGCCTACGGATATCGTTATTCAGAATCTCGAAGCGTGCGGACGGCAGGGAACTCGACATGCCGTGATTGTGTCCGGCGGTTTCAAGGAGGTCGGTGGGAAGGGGCCGGAAATGGAGGCGCGGCTCAAAGAGACAGCCGACCGATACGGCATCCGTTTTCTGGGGCCCAACTGCCTGGGTGTGGCCAACCCTCATCATCGAATGAACCCGACACCCTTTCACTATAATGCTCAACCGGGGTTTATCGGCCTGGCCTCCCAGAGCGGCAGCTTTGTAACCCAGATGTTTGACTATCTGGCTGGTTTCGGCCTTGGGTTCAGCACGGCCTTCAGCGTGGGCAATGAAGCCAACATCGACATTGTGGAGTGCATGGAGTACCTGGGGGAATGCCCCCACACCCGGGTTATCGCACTCTATATAGAGGGCATCCGGCGAGGGACCGCGTTTATGGAAACAGCCCGGAAAATTGCGCAACGCAAGCCGATTGTGGCCCTCTATATCGGTGGGTCGGAAGCCGGGAGGCGCGCCGGATTTTCCCACAC
>JAOZRT010000062.1 GCA_029940035.1 Desulfobacterales bacterium | reverse complement strand
ACTTCCTTTGATCGCTAATTCAAGCATGTGCACCTCATACGATATAGTAAACAGAAGGCTCCGTGCCGAGTCCCTGCTTACGCCGAATGGTGTAATTGGTTCTCAACAGTTCTCTGACCTCGGATTCGGGGTCGTACAGATCTCCAAAAGTGATGGCACCGTCGGAAGCTTCGACGCAGGCCGGCATTTCACCGATGGCCAGTCGTTCAGCACAAAAATTACATTTTTCCACAACGCCTTTCATGCGTGTAGGGAAGGATTTATTGGTCTCTTCGACAAAAGGCCGTGGATCCCTGAAATTAAAACTGCGCGATCCATAAGGACAGGCGGCCATACAGAAACGGCACCCGATGCACCGGTGAAAATCCATCAATACGATGCCGTCCGATTCCCGTTTGAAGGTCGCCTGGGTCGGGCAGACCCGGCAGCAGGGCGGGTTTTCACAATGGTTGCAGAGCACTAGAAACGGCAGGTGCTCGACGCGTTCATCCAGGAACCGTTGCGCCTTTCCAGGGAAGGCATTGTGGAAATGCTCTTCCCAGATCCACTTGACTTCGTGGTCCTTGTTATCAAGTTTGGGTATATTGTGTATTTTGTCGCAGGCTTCGATGATGGGCTCCAGATCTTCCGCAGATTCGAATTTCCGGGTGTCAATCACCATGGCCCATTGTTTGGCTTTCAGCGCGTTTTTGCCCTTTTTCACTTCAACACCCGGGGCGTCATCATCGCCCCCCCCGGATGCAAAGGCATTCAGTACAGGTCGGGTCGTCAGACCCAGCGCCGAAACACCGGCCAGTTTCAGAAAGCGTCTTCGGCTGTCTTCCATTATTCCGTCTCCTTCGGGTTATCAATGTGGCAATCCCAGCAGTAGGGCCTGACCGAGGCGTAATCATGGCACCGGTCGCAGAATTCGGCTTTGTTGGCATGGCAGTCCAGACATGTGTTGGTGAGACTCATGTTAAACTCCTGCCCGCTGGTGTTGACAAAGGTCCTTTTCGCGTTTCTAACAACCGAATGCCGCCAGAGGTCCAGCAGCTGCATGTGCTCGGACTGCATGTAATCCGTCGGCATGACACATTTCCCGTGGTTCAGCTCCTTGGCCCTCTCGGTCAGTTCAAGCTCGGGGGCCGGTGCGGCCTTGCCCATGTTGAACCAGAAAGGGAACGCGACCACAGCTACAAAAATCACGACTCCGGCAATGATCAACTTCTTATCACTCATCTGCATCCTCCATTCCCGCCAGCGGTTCGCCGCGCAGGTCTGTATCACGCTCCTTTTCACCCGGCATAATCAGGGCATTAGCCACCATTTCGTGCACGCCGTACACCTCGACTTCCGGCACCCAGTAGGACATCAGGTCCGGCAGAGCAGCGCGGTCGATGGCGCAAATAGTGGCCAGGGTATTGACGCCTTTGCTTTCATGGACGGCCTTGACGGCATTGGCCCTTGGCAGGCCGCCGGCCATCCGGAGTTCCATATCTTCACCGGCATTGAGACCCGATCCGCTCCCGCAGCAGAAGGTCTGCTCCCGAATGGTGTTGGCCGGCATTTCGTAAAATTTGTCGACGACATTCTGGATCACGTAACGGGGTTCGTCGAGCAACCCCATCCCCCTCGCGGGGTTGCAGGAATCGTGGAAAGTGACGTTAAGGTTGGCATTGCGGCTCTTGTCGAGTTCGAGTTTGCCGTGCTTGATCAGGTCGGCCGTGAACTCCGCAATATGTACCATTTTGGTGGACTTGGCGTTTTCGAATTTGGTACCGGTGATGGGGGAAACCGGCTCCTCCAGAAAATCCGCCGGACCGTTCATGGTGTCCATGTACTGGTTGATGACGCGCCACATGTGGCCGCACTCGCCACCGAGGATCCACTTGACCTTTAGCCGTTTGGCTTCGGCATACATCTTGGCGTTCAGTCTTTTCATCATTTCATGGGAGGTGAAAAAGCCGAAGTTGCCGCCTTCCGAAGCGTACGTGCTCCAGGTGACGTCAAACCCGTACTTTTCCTTGAGGTAATGGAAAAGCATCATGTAGCCCATGCAGGTATAGGTGCCCGGATCGGCAAACACATCTCCGGAGGGGGTGATGAACAGGATGTCGGCCCCGACCTTATTGTATTGGGGCTCCACCAAAACGCCGGTGATTTCCTCGATGTCCTCCTGGAAAAACTCGAGCATGTCTTTGAAGGCATGGGGCTGAATGCCCAGATGGTTGCCGGTGCGGTAGCAGTTGGCCACCGGTGTGGCGACCCAGTCGATGTTCAGACCCAACAGGTTCAACAGTTCCCGGCCCATCATGGTGATTTCAGCGGTGTCGATTCCATAGGGGCAGAACACCGAGCAGCGCCGGCACTCGGAGCATTGGAACATGTAGTACCACCACTCCCTGAGCACATCCAGGGTCATGGGGCGGGCACCGCCCAACCGGCCCAGGATCTTGCCGGCCTTAGTAAAATCATTACGGTAGATGGAACGCAGCAGCTCCGCCCGCAGCACCGGCATATTTTTAGGGTCACCGGTACCGATGAAAAAGTGGCATTTGTCGGCGCAGGCACCGCAGCGCACGCAGATATCCATGAACACCTTGAAAGAACGGAATTTTTCAAGCCGTTCCTTGAACCCTTCGTGGATGATCTCCTGCCAGTTTTCCGGCAACTGCCAGTCTTCATCGAAACAGCTCCATTGTCTGGCATTCGGAAAGCCGACATATTCCAGGCTTTTGGGATTGCCCGCGTAACAGGCGATGCCTTTGCGGATTTCCGTCGGGGTATCCATCCAATCCGTCCGCGGCGGACGGTTATCTGTTTTGTAGAGTTCCTCTGGTTTGAGAAGATCTGACATATATTACTCCTTTTCCTCGGTTTCTTCTGGAGGCGCTTCAACCGGTTGTTTCACCACCGGCAGCCCTGCATCGATCATCTTTTCCCGGAACTCGTCTTCATATTCCTCATAGGTGTGCACGTGCACCGGATAGTTCCAGGGATTGATATGGCGCGTGGCGCGGGTGTCGGCCGGCATGTTCCGCGTGGGGCTGAAAAAGATGCCACCGAGATGCATGAGCTTGCTGAAAGGGAAGTAGGCCAGCAGGATGCTCACGAAAAAAACATGCACATAGAAAATGGATGCCAGGCCTTCAGGAATGGTGGGGTGGAACGTAACCAGCCCCATGGTGAGTTCCTTGGCCGCAATCACGTCTATCTTGGCCACATAGCGCATGAGGATGCCGGTAAAAGCGATGCCGAATATCAGGAAAAGCGGAAAAAAATCAGCTGCAAGGGAAATGTATTTGACGTTGGGGATTAAGATCCTTCTCAAAAAAAGATAGATCACGGCTGCCAGCAGTACCAGGCCGGAGATGTAAACACCCGGAAGACCGAACTGACTGACATCGTATAGAACTTCAAGCCTGAAAAATGAGTCGACGGTTTCGAGCAGCCGCACCGGCAAGGGTACGGGCTCCGTAAAAAAGCGCAGATGCCGCAGCAGAACCGTCAGGAAAGCATAATGAAAAGCCAGCGCGCCCGCCCAGAGAAAAATTTCCAGCTGGTAATAGATTTTCGGCCCGACCTTCATTTTCAGGCGGGTGTTGCGAAACAGGGAGCGAAACAGGACTATTTCCAGGAACATGCGGACCACCACCGCCCCTTTGGAAAAGGGGTTGTCGATGGCATTCGGTTTGATCCATGGCAAGGATTTCTGCTGCCCGCAGGTGGTGGTAATCCTGAACGGAACCGCCGAGCGGCCCCAGTTCATGATGCGCGAAATGAATCCTATAATAAAGGTGAGCAGGGCGGCGTAGGGCAGGATGATGCCGAATAAGACCTTGAAGGCCGTCCCGGTTCCAGCCAGAACATAGGAAACCAGAAACAGTACAATTACCGCTAACAGGGAGTACATGTACTTGACATTCATATAACATTACCTCGCGTCTAAATATTAAATAAATTTAGGGTCCGGCTCATCCGCCGGAACCTCTTTTATTAATCCAGCTCGTGCAAATGCTTTATAGATTTTATCTCTTTCCGTGTTGGTTTTCAGACTGTAAATTTTTTCCCTGCAGGCCATGAACACATCGAACCCAATCAACGCCAGCCCGTCGATCCTCGATTCCATCTCCAGCAGTTCATCTACTTTAAGTTTTTTTCGGTTTTTTTGGAAAAGATTTCTGACAATGGACTTCAAAAGGAACACAAAGCCAACTGCCTGGGAGGACGTGAAATTCTGCACGGCCCGTATTCTGATGAGGGGATCAATAAGGTCGGCCAGTGACTCGTTATCTTGGGGATCCAGCAAGGCGTTGAAGAGCTTGACCAGGGCTTGCTTGGTGGTGCTGCCCACCGGATTGGCAAAGGCATCCTTCTGGTTCTGATAAAACACTGCCGTGTCAGGCGCATAGGTTTGCATAACCTGCTCAAACCATGCATTGACGACAGCTTCTTTTTTTCTCTCTAACAGGGCAGCGAACTCCATCCCAGAGGATAACTCCTTGCCGCGATAGCGGTTGTCATTTTTTTCTTTTTTTGCCTATGCGCTGAGCATGTTCAAGAGATGAGCTATATCAAGTTGGAAATTCATGTCAAGATAAAACAAAAGTTCGCCCCAAAGCAGATTTGGGCAATTTAACACAGTGGCTTAAAATGGCGGTGTCTCTGAGTTGCCTACAGGGCAAAACTTTGTTTTAAAAGCTGTATTTCAGCTCCAGGAAAATTCGATCGCTGTCGCCAATATCTTCGAATTCGGGCTTGTCCCCGGATTGGTACAAAACCAGGCCGCCGTTCACCATAAAGTTGTCGGTCAGGTCATATGCCAGGGCGATGCGTTCAAAGGAGCCGGACAGGAAATCGACACCATATGCCGAGGCCAGCAGGGTAAGGGTGAGGGTTTCGTGGAGCCAGTCCTTGGTCAGTCTGGCGGCATACTGGGCCTCGTTCTCCTCCACGGCCGTGGGGAGTTCTTCCAGCGCCTCATCATAATCATGCAAATGCCGGTTCAGTACTTCGACACTGATGGTCATATCCCTGAATCCTGAGTACTCGATACCGAACATAATATCGGTCCGGGCATAGGTTTCGTCAGGGGTGTTGAAATACATGAGCCCCTGAAAATATGCAGTTTCGGTCTTGATCAGCCAGTTGCCCAGGGCCATGTTCCAGGCTGCCCCGAACATGTCCAGGCGCGCGTGCTTCAGGACCAGGTTGGGTTGGTAGATTGGGGGGGGGCCAGGTGTCACAAGATCCACTGATTCGAGGTAAAGGTAAGGGGCATCATCATAAATGTCGGCATAGTAAAAGGCAATGTCCCATCCGCTGAAGATTCCATTGAGGGCAACGGCATATTCCATATTTTCAATACCGTCCTCCGGCACCTCTTCTTGGGGGAGCGATGCATCCTGAAAATAATAATCCCCCCCGTAAACCGGCATGTCATTGAAGCGGATTTCAGGGATGGCCATGCCGCTGACATTCCAGTTGGACCAGTAATAATCCACACGGGCCATGGTCACGGGCAGGCGCAGGTCACGGATGTCCGTCATACCCAACTCCCTCAGGTAGAGGGGATTGAGCACATCGCAGACCCTGAGATTGTCCGATTTGCCCCAGACAACGATCTGTCTGCCGACTTTGAGATCCATGTTCCTGGTAAGGTTGCCCTGGATGTAGGTGTCACGCAGTTCAAGGTTATAGGCGTGGGTGTCGATAACCTCATCGGTGTATTCGTCCTGGCCTTGAATATCGAAGATAGCGTCGTAGTAGCCCCACAGGGTAAGTTTGGCCTGCCACGATTCACTCAGCTTGGATACGGCCTCCAGGAGCAGGTCGCCCCGCAGGCTGGAAACACCGCGCCAGTCCGTTTCCCCCTCCTCGGGGGCGTCTTTGGCCAGGTTGTAAAAGGCCCTCAAACGTGCCGCTCCCCCGATCGAGAGGGTCGGGTAGGCGGATGTCGGCTGGTTGGAAGGCAGTTGATCGTCCGATGCGGCCGCCTGGGTGTCGTTGGCAGCAGGATCGTCGTCAAAGCCTTCCATCACATCCTGGATGGCATCGTCCTCGGCTGCCGCCGCATCATCGTCAAAACCATCCAGGGCCTCCTCAAGACTGGTATCATCCGCGGCAAGGGTAAAACCAGGCGCACCTATCAAGGGGCCGATGGCTATCAACATCACGGCAAGGAGGAGCATACTGTAATGTTTATTAGAGTCCTTTTTCAAGGCGCCTGATGGTAAAAAGGTCATCGGCAAGATCCATGTTGAAGCGAACATTTCTCCAGTAGATTTCAGTCTTGTGGACCATCTTTTTGCCCTTTTTCTTGGTGATGTGCATTTCCGTACCCACCCACACACCGTCGATCTGTTCAAGAGTCCGGGTGTCCAGGTACTTCAGATAGCCTCCGTTTTTCACCCAGTGAATGCCCCGGATGACAAAATAATTGTCCTGACGCACAAAGAGCAGGGATTTCGTGTAACCGGTTTCCTTGATCACCTTTTTGTTCCGGGGGATTGACTCGATGAGCCACACGGGGTCGCCCTTGACCTCCATCTCTTTTTTCAGGGTAAAGTCGAAATCATCGAGATTGCGGGACGTCATGTCTGCGTAGGTCAGGTCCGATCCCATGAAACTGCCGCTCTTGTCACTGGAGGCAATGCGCTTGGTCTTGCGCAGAGCCGGCAGGTAAAGCCACTGGTCATCATCTCTGTCCGGGTCGTCGTAATCGTAGGTCAGAAACCCCGTGTCCCTGACATCGGCGGGTTCGAGGAAAAACATCAGCCGATACGTATCAGCGCCCATGTCCTTGCTGGAAGACCGGATGCTGCGTTTGCGCTGGTTGCCGTTCTTGTCGATCAGGATCATCTGCATGTCCGCTGTCTGGCGGTCGCCGTCATCGCGCGCATCCACCTTTTCCATGATCGCCCGCGCCTTGGGATCGTCAGCCTGTGCCGGCAGAGCCGGCAGTCCTATCGCCAGGACAAATAGTGTTGTTGCCAAGAATTTGATTGATTTCATTATATCCTCCATGGCCGGCCTTGCCGGAAATATCAAAATTTAGGCCTCTAAATAATCAATGTCCAATAACAAAATATTTTCGGTTATCAGATGTACTGCATGACGGCTTCAAAGCCCACTTGGACATTGGATATTCTGCGTTGGATATTGGACATTCGCTTTTAATTAATTTCAACTGCCCACGGTCTGTTCCAAGGCCTGATCCAGGTCGGTGATCAAATCGTCAACATCTTCAATGCCCACTGAATAGCGGATCAGGCTTTCCGGTATGCCCATGGCCGCCCTTTCCTCGGCCGTGCATTCCACGTGGCTGGTCATGGCCGGCGGCCCGGCAATGGTTTCCACGGCGCCCAGGTTGGCCGCGCGGTGGGCATATTTCAATAGGGGCAGCAATTTCTTGACCCGTTGCATACCGCCCTTGACCTGGAAACTCAACACCCCGCCAAAGCCGCTCATCTGTTGTACGGCAATCTCGTGGCCCTCTCCGTTTTTCAGCCCGGGATAAAAGACGGCTTCCACCTCCGGGTGGCCGTCCAGAAAGGTCGCAATGGCCAACGCGTTTTGGTTCTGCGCACGCACTCTCAGGTGAAGGGTCTTCAGACTGCGGAGCAGTTGATAGGCGGCGGTTGGCTCCAGGGCAGCCCCGGTAATTTCACGGAAGTGGTATATGCGATCCACCAGGTCCTTGCCGCCGCAGACAACGCCGCCCAGGACATCGGCATGGCCTCCCAGAAATTTGGTGGCGCTGTGCAGAACCAGGTCCGCACCCAGGCTCAACGGCTGCTGATTGATGGGGGTGGCAAAGGTGTTGTCCACAACCACCACGGCATTGTGGCTGTGTGCCACACGCACAAGCCGTTCGATATCGACAACTTTGAGGGTCGGATTTGTGGGGCTTTCCAGGTAGAGCAGACGGCAGCCCGCTGCGACAGACGCCTCAATCTTATCATGATCCGTGGTATCGCACAAAGCCACGTCAATGTTGAAACGCGGCATGAATTCCGTGAAAAGCCGGTTGGTCCCCCCGTAGCTGTCCTTGATGGAAACCATCCGGTCACCCGGTGACAGCAGGCAGAAAAGCACATTGCTGATGGCAGCCATGCCACTGGCAAAACTCACAGCCGATTCCGCGCCTTCCAGCAGGCGGACCTTGTCTTCGAAAACCCGCACCGTGGGATTGGTATTGCGGCTGTAGATATGGCCGGGCGCCCTGCCCTGGCCCACCGCCATCCATTTCTCCATATCGGTGTACCCGAAAGATACGCTGGAAACAACCGGGACCTGGGTAGAGCGCTCCCAGAAGGGCCCCTTTTCCCCGCCCCAGACGGCTGTCGTGCCCATGCCGGGATGTTCGGTTTTATTCGTCATGTTACTAACTCCTCTAATTGACACATAATTATTATACTTGTAATAAACCAGCGTTGAAAAAGTCGGAGAGTTTCAGAGTCAAGGCGTCAAGGGCGAAGTCGTAGCGGTTTACTTCGAGCCCTTGAGAACACAGAAGCTGAACTTCCCCGGCTTTCCCAAAGGGTAAAAAAATGGCAAAAAGACTGCATCCTTGGTTTTCACAAAAAGAGATTCCGACAATATTACATTATTTTCAGTCATGATGGTCATAGTAAAAATCCATTATAATCTACTTGCCATTTTTTTTATACAACGCTGGTTTTCGGTGGACGACTATCATGAGCGCCGGCGCCACCAGATAGTCGGCAACCAGGGCCATGACAATGGTAAAGGCCGTCAACAATCCAAAAGCGAACAGATTGTTCATGCTGGCAAATACAAAAATGAAAAATCCTATCGATAAAACGATGGTGGTCACCAGCATGGCCCGCCCGGTGGAGTGCAGGGTTTCATGGACCGCCTGCCGGGGGTCGCCGCTCTGTTCATAGTAGCGGCGAAAATTGTGCATGAAATGAATGGTGTCGTCAACCGCAAGCCCGATGGCAATACTGGCCACCATCATGGTAAAAAGGTCCAGTTTGAAGGGTGTGGCACCGATGACCCCGAGAACCAGGATAATAGGCGCCAAATTGGGAATCATGCTGAGCAGGCCGATGCGGAACTTACCGATCAGGATGACCATGAGCACCGTGATAACGGCCAGGGCAATGGCATAGCTTTTGGCCATGCTGACAATGGCATGGTTGACGGTTGTCGACATCAGCCCCATCATACCTGTGAGGGTGATGTCGGCCTCGGGAAATGTTTCTTCGAAATAAAGGAGAACACTCTCGATCAAGCCATTGTATCTGACCGCGTCCTCGAAGGGACCCTTGATGGTAAAACGCACTTTGGAAAACTGGCTGTCCACGACATCTTCCAGATCATCGGAACCGCTGTTTTCAAAAAGCAGAAACTCCTGGGCCACCAAATCCCGTTCCTGCGGTATCGCGTAGTACTCAGGGCGGTTCTCGTTCAGCGCCTGGTTGATCTCTTTTAAAATCGACGTGAGCGACCAGGCCTTGCCCACAAAAAGGCCATCCATTTCCAGAGATTCGGCGTGGACGGTCGCCTGCTCAAGGCGGTTCAATACGTCCGGATCGTAAAAACCATTCTCTTTTCCGGTGTCGATGATGACTTCGAGATTGATGGTGCCGCGCAGTTCGTGGTCGATTTTTTCAGTGGATTGGCGAATTTCATTGTTTTCTGGAAACCACTTGAGAACGTCGTGGGAAAAGTGGTTCTGCAGGGCAGCCGCCAGGGACAAGCCCATGATCAGGAAACTGGCTATAAGTATGGGGACCGGATATTGGGTCGAAAAATGACTGATCCGGTCGAGAAATCTGTCCATCAGGGTGCGCTGGTTCTGATCGCGTTTCGATTTTTTTATTTTAATGGGCAGCAATGCAATCACCGCCGGCAGCAACACCAGGGTGCTGATAAAGGTCAACAAAACCCCGATACCGGCAAACAATCCCAGATCGGCCACCGGTGCAACTTCTGACGTAGAAAAGGACATGAGGCCGCAGGCCGTGGTCACATTGGTCATCACCACGGCCAGGCCGGAATGCCCCAGGGCATAAACAATGGCCTCTTCTTTATCTCCGCTTTGCTGCAGCCGCCGATAAAAGATGGCCAGAATGTGCACCGAGGTCCCCACACCCACCGCCAGTAGAAACGAGGGCAGAATCTGGGTGGGCACCTTGATGGCGGTTCCGGTCAGCGCCATGATGCCGAGGGTGGCCAAAAGCGACAGGATAACGGTCAAAAGCGGCAGGGCCACCCCGGAAGCCCGGCGAAACATGACGAACAGTAATATGGAAACCGCGCCTAAGGACAGCACCATAAACTTGCGCATATCGGCCATCATGCTTTTCTTGAGAAATCCGGTAACCACCGGAGAGCCGGCCAGAAAAATCTTGAAATCGGACGCCTGGTATTTGTCCACCACCTGGTGGACCGCCCGCACAACCTCGCTGTTTTCTTTGTCCGTCAGATAGTTGGCGCCTGCTGCAGCTGGGTTGTCCACGCCTTCTTCCTCTTCAAAACCCTCGAGCACATCCACACCCTGTCCGATGCTGGAGTGGCTGTTGGTTTTGATGGATATGGCGGTGAAGGTCCCGTCCTCGGACACCAGCAGATTTCTATAAAGTGGATTCTTGAGTACCCTTTTTTTCAAGGCCGCCATCTCGTCCTGGTTTTGAGGCCAGTGCTCCAAAAGATCTTCTACAATGAGTTCGTCGGCCTCGCCCCGGGTGTTGCGCACGTTTATGAGGCTTGTCATGTCGTCGATATACGGAACGGTTTCCTCCAGGTCCTCATGGAGCTGCTTGAGCTTTTTCAAGAAGGCCTGGCTGAAAATGTTCGGGGATTGAATGGCGACGATCACTATCTCATCCCGGCCGAATTGATCACGAAAATCATTATAGGCTATCAGTGCCGGGTCTTTGGTGTGCAGGAACCCTTCGGTTGAGGTGTCGATGGTAATCCTGGGTAGCTGGGAAACCAGGGCGCCGGTCAGAATGAGTATGATGAGAATGGTTTTGATGCGATGATGAAACACAACATGGGCATACTGCTCGAACCATGCTTCGATTTTATTTCTGCAATTGTTCATACGGTCTCCGTTAATTCAATTTGAATTCCCCGCACCTTGTTGAAGTGTAGCCAAAATTAACATTCGCAAATCTGCAGAGATAGAAGTTTAGCCGTCAAACGAATGGAGGGTAAACCTTTCGCACCAAAGCGACGAAGTCGTGTTTCATAAAATCGTGGAACACGATTTTATTTTCGGACAGCGCCCAGGATAAGGTCTTCGATTTCAGCGGCCACCTCATTTTCGAGCCTGTTGCCAATATTATCAAAAGCAGCCACATGCCCGGCCAGTTTGGACCTGATCGGGGAACTCATCTTGGTAAATACCATCGTACCGATAGCCATCAGATGCACGATCACGGGTGTTGTCTGTTTAAAAATGCCGGTCTTTACGCCATCATCCAGAATTTCCGTTATCAGTCCAATAATGCGTGCAAAATCTTGGGCCAAAGTCTCCGGGAAATCCTTGGCGCCCGAGGCCTGTTCCCGCAGCATGATGGCCGCCAGGTCGGCATTCCGGTCAATCAGGCCGGCCAGCATCCTGATGAACGTTCTCAGTCTTTCCTCGGCCGGGGAAACCGGATCGTCGTTCTGGAGGAGGCTATCGGCAATGCCGCTGAAAATCTCGTTCAAAATACGCTCGTAAAGGGTGCGCTTGTCACCGATATGGTAATAGATGGTCGCCTTATTGACCTTTGCCAGCCTTGCAATCTCGTCCATACGTGCCCCGTCAAAGCCTTTGTCCGCAAAGGTTTTTTGGGCGGCATTGAAGATGCGTTGCATTGTCTTGTCACGCTTCTTTTTCGGTAAGGATGAAGCCATCCCACCTCCCGGGTTTGTACGAACATATTTAACCAACTGGTTAGTTTAACCAACTGGTTAAACTTTTTTTTCTGGATTGTCAACATTTATTAGCTGTTTGCCTGAAACAGGGATAAATCCCTGGCCTAAATTGTCAATTCGAGGAATGGGCATGTAGGCCAGGGCTTCAGCTCTGCATCGTCCGGCAGGTCAAGTCCTGATCTAAAGTTGTCACTTAATTTGGTTTCCAAAAGCCTGTCTTCCATGTCTGTTTATTTTCGTAACCGTTCTGCCGAATGGAAGCACTAAGCAATGCGACCGGTTAACAGGGTAAGATCTAGGCCGCCGTGAGTGATCTTGCGCTGCTTGAGTCCGGCAGGAAAGTCTGTGGCTAAACCCCGCTCCGGCAGAAAAACAGCCACCCGCCACTTTCGATAATCCCTTTTCAGCTTGGCGCCAATTTCAATGTACCTTTTACGGGCCTGGGAGCTGGATCCCAGGCGTATGCCGTATGGCGGATTAAGGGCCACTATTCCGGGCTTGGGGCTGAATTGGCCGGGTTCTAAATCGAAAAAATCTCTCTCTATAACGGAAACAGCCTGGGCCAGATGATACTGCCGGATCACGAATGCCAGGGAGGCGCATGCCTTGGGATCCTTATCTGAAGCAAAAATTGTGGGAGCGGTCATCAAGGAAATTTCAAGGGCGCGCTCCTTTTTCAAGTGCCTCCACTGCGGCGCTTTAAAGGCCGGCCAGTTCATGAAAGCAAAATCGCGGCGCCATCCCGGGGGGGTGCGGCTTGAAATAAGGGCGGCTTCCAGGGAAAATGTCCCGGAGCCGCACATGGGGTCCACCAGCGGCTCGCTGCCGGTATATCCTGCCCACCACAAAGCTGCCGCTGCCAGGTTTTCGCGCAAAGGCGCTTTGCCCACTTGCTCTTTCAGCCCCCTTTTGTAAAGGGGCGCACCGCTGCTGTCCAATGAAATCACGAAACTGTCATCGACGACGCGCACAAACAGTTGTTGAACCACCACGGAAGGTTCCCGGGATGTCCCGCCCAAACGTTCATGAATGGCATACACGATACGGTCGGTAATGGCCGCGGTGTGATACAGCCGGGAGTGAATGGTTTTTACGCTGACCTTGACTTCTGCTGTAGGGGAGATGTGGAGTTCCCAGGGAATCGTAGCTATATTTTTTTCCAATTGCCGGAAATTACTGGCTTTGAACCGGGATATCCGCATTAGGATACGGGTCGGCGTCCGCAGGTCCAGGTTAGCGCGGTACATGTCCACAAGCCGTCCCTTAAAGGCCACGCCCCCGAGAATGATTTCCGCATGACCTATGGTCCCCGGAATGGCTGACAGCTCCCGGTAACAGCTGTTTTCCAGCCCCGGTGCCGTCACCGCAAAAAACGACTGGACCGGCCCGATCACATGCCGTTTGACCCTCTTCTGGATTGCATCGTCAATCATGCTTAACTACCGATAAAAAGGATACAAGCTATCCCCAAAAAGAGAAAAGATTTATGCGATGCCAAAGAAGACATATTGTTAAAGGATATACGAACGAAACTGAAATGTCATTCAGCGGCGCAGCCGCGTTTTATAAAAGCGCGGTTTATGATTACAACTTGATTAACCTTTAAGAGCGTATTACAAGTTCGCAAACATCATTACAAGGGAGAATTGAGCGCTTTTATTATGGTTGATGTACTGTTTAAAAACACGTCCTATGTTGCCATTGATCTGAAGGACACCCTTTACGAGATCATGGATGGTGCCGGGGGTGACCGCATCCAACCGGGGGATAGGGTGCTGATCAAACCCAACTTCCTGATGCCGGCCGGACCGGAAAGGGCCATCACCACCCACCCGCTGGTCCTCAAGGCAGTGGTGGAATATGTCCTGGAAAAAGGCGCAAAAACGGTGGTGTCGGACAGCCCTGGCATGGGATCCTTTGAAAAGATCCTGCGCAAGGGAGGGTATCTGGAGGCAACCGGCGGATTGGATGTGATCTTCAGGCCTTTCCGCGAATCCATGGGCGTCGATATCGGTGAGCCCTTTGGTGTTATCAACCTCGCCAGGGAAGCCCTCCAGTCCGACTTTGTCATCAACCTGGCCAAACTGAAAACCCACGCCCAGATGCTGTTGACCCTGGGTGTTAAAAACATGTTCGGGTGTGTCGTCGGCCTGAAAAAACCCGAGTGGCACCTCAAAGCCGGTACAGACAGAGCCATGTTCGCACGACTGCTCGTGCAGATTTGCCGGGCCGTAGCGCCGGGCATCACCATCGTGGACGGCATCACAGCCCTGGAGGGCCAGGGGCCGGGTAAAAGCGGAACCGCCAGGGAACTGGGGCTGATTGCCGGGAGCAAAAATGCCTATGCCCTCGATATGACCCTCTGCAAAGTGCTGGGCCTGGACCCTGCCAGGCTCCACACCCACAGAGCTGCCCAGGAATTGGGCCTGCTGCCGGAAAATATCAACTTGAAAGGCCGGTTTCACATTCTGGATGATTTTGTTTTTCCGGATATCGGCCCTTTGACCATGGGCCCGAAAATGCTGCACGGTTTCATGCGCAGAAATATGATCCAGAAACCACGCGTGGACAACAAGGCCTGCAAACTGTGCGGCGAGTGCTGGAAATACTGCCCTGTCAAAGCCATTAGCCACAGCATCAAAGGAATCCGCTTCAACTACGACACTTGCATCCGATGTTATTGCTGCCTGGAAATATGCCCGCATGGTGTCATTCGCATGCAGGAACCCTTGCTGGGCAAACTGCTTCGGCCGTACATTCATCCTTCAGACACCTGATGTCCACAAAACCGGGAACGGAGGTTCAAAACGAAAAGTAATTGAATTTCTTGTTTTCGTGATTGATGTGCTGCAATCGTTAGCGATTTCTGATGAATTGCTCGAAATTGGAACCACCGGTGGCCGCATAGACGTGTTTGTCAACCGCCTCTATATCACCACAGGCCAGCATCAGCTCAGCGTGGCTGATAATTTCATTGCCGGCCATATGCCTGCCCGGGCCTTCGAGCAAAGAGGCTTTAAAGTGCAGCCGGACAATTTCATCCACCCCCTTTTCCCCAGTGGCCAGGATATCCAGAATGGCCCCGCAGCGCTCGACGTGGTGCTCCACAAGCTGGTGCAGCCTTTCAGAAAGTTGAATGCCGTGCCATTGATCCCGATAGTACAGGCGGTGGGCCGGAAGCACCAGGATGTCCGGCAAGCGATCGGCAATCTTTTTCAATTCCCTGAGTGAATTAAGGTAGCAATTCAAACCAAACAACGCCCCGGCCTCGGGATAAATGGGCGCCAGGATATCGGCAATTTCTTCATATTGCTCCAGGCGTGTGGGCCAGGGGGTTATGTCCGGCAGGACCACATCACCCACAATCAGGGCCTCGCTATCCAGCATAACAGCCAGAGAGTCGGGGCTGTGTCCTGGCAGATGAAGAGAGGAGATGTCAATATCGATCTTTTCCGTCCCGTCACCAATGCATTCCACGTCAAGGTTCTGCAGCACCCGGTGATAGCCGAGGCAGTTTTCTTCGAAAAAGGATGACGGCATGATACAGTGCCAGCACTTGGCCGGAAACTGCTGCTTATAGCCTTTGGGGGCTATGTCAGGATATTGCCTTATCAAAAGGTCATAGACCGTGTGGGCTTTCACCTTGCAATCCGTCAATGCCACCAGTTCGGCCAAACCGTCCTGCGTCCACCAAAAAGGGCCGATCGGCCATGACCGCATAATTCCAGGTGGGGCCCAGGTCCCAGTGTCCGCCATAAAAATTTTTCGTGGGCAGGGTAATGACCTCCAGTCCGGACGGGAGGCGGATTTTGGCCACCATGCCGTTGCCGCTGGCATCACCCTGCTGGATGATTTCATAATGGTTCACGAGTATCTCCTTCAACATCTCCGTAAACAGAAGTCTGTTTCGAAAAAAGGTTATTGAGTCTGGCATAATATCTATAGAAACCGATTAAATGCAAACTAATCGGGTAAATAGAAACAATCGGGTCCTACCCCTGGTTGTGATAGGTCTTGCGATATGATACCGTTGTTTTAAACCTGCTGAAATGATCAAAGTTCACACCCTTTTTTTAAAAAATGGCGGTGTATGCAATCCAAAGTATAACATGTTGCAGCCAATGGTTTGGGATGGCTTAGCATGGCGGTTCCTGAACTTTGATTTTCTGTGAGAATATTACCGGAAATGGAGAGCAAATAACATATTTTAAGGAAAAAGCGAACCTGATATGGGGCGTGGCAGACCTGTTGCGGGGTGATTATAAACAATCGGATTACGGTAAGGTCATTCTGCCGATGACGGTGTTACGACGTCTGGATTGTGTGCTGGCTCCAAACAAGCAAAAAGTGCTGGATTATCTGCCAAAAGTTGAAAAGCTTTCCGACAGCGCCAAAGATCTTACATTAAATAAAATTGCCCAGGCAAATTTTCATAATCGAAGTCAATTTGATTTTGCCCGAATGGTTGCCGAGCCCAACCATATCGCCGCCAATCTGCGTAATCATATCAACGGCTATTCAGCCTCAGCCAGGGAAATCGTCGAGTATTTCAATTTTGATGACCAGATCGAGCGTATGGATGATCCCAGGGCCGACATCCTGTTTCGAGTGGTCAAAAAGTTTGCCGAGATCGATTTGTCGGACATGGACACATTACAAATGGGTTATGTATTTGAAGATTTAATCCGGAGGTTTGCTGAACAATCCAATGAGACCGCAGGCGAACACTTCACACCCAGAGAAGTGATTAAGCTGATGGTCAATGTACTGTTTAATGCGGACAATCAAGCATTGACCCAGGCCGGTATTGTTAAAACCCTGTATGACCCGGCCTGTGGTACGGGCGGAATGCTTTCCATTGGTGAGCAACATCTGGCAGCGTTTAATCCAGATGCCAGGCTTGAAGTGTTTGGCCAGGAGATCAACCCCGAGTCGTATGCTATCTGCAAATCCGATATGCTCATCAAAGGACAGAATCCCGCTAATATCAAGTTTGCAACACTTTTACTATAGATGGTCTAAGGGAGGACAAATTTGATTATATGCTTTCCAATCCACCTTTTGGCGTTGACTGGAAAAAAGCGAAAAAATCATCAAGGACGAACACGATAACGCAGGTTATGCCGGTCGATTCGGGGCGGGCCAGCCGCGCATCAATGACGGCTCACTGCTTTTCCTGCAGCATATGATTTCCAAGACGAAGCCGCCAGAAGACGGCGGCAGCCGCATCGGCATTGTCTTTAACGGTTCACCGCTGTTCACCGGACAGGCAGGAAGCGGTGAAAGCAATATCCGCCAATGGATTATAGAAAATGACTGGTTGGAGGCGGTTATCGCCCTGCCAAACCAGCTTTTTTACAATACAGGCATATCAACCTATATCTGGATACTCAATAGCCACAAAAGTGATCAGCGTAAGGGCAAGATTCAGCTTATCAATGCAACCGGGGTCAAAGATGAAGAGTTGATGAAAGAAGGGAAGCGGGATTTTAACCGTTTCTGGGAAAAGATGCCCCGCTCTCTGGGCAACAAGCGTAAACAGATCTCTGAAAATGGAGAAGATAAAGGTATCGGATTTATCACCAAACTCTATGGTAATTTCGCAGAGAATGAATTTGTTAAAATCCTGCCCAATGCGTTTTTTGGTTACTGGCGTATCACTGTGGAGCAGCCGCAAACCGATGAAGATGGAAACAACAATACCATGCGGGGCGGCAAATACAAACCCGATCCTAAATTACGGGATTATGAAAATATCCCGTTTTTACATAAAAAGAGAAACGGCAATCTGAACCCGCAAACCATCAAGGCATACTTTGAACGGGAGGTTCTGCCCCACCTGCCCAATGCATGGATTGATGAGAATAAAACCAAAACCGGGTATGAAATCAATTTCACCAAATATTTTTACGAGTTCAAGCCGTTGCGCTCTTTGGCGGAAATCAAGGCCGATATTCTGGCGCTGGAAAAAAGCTCCCTGGAACTGGAAAAAACTGTGCTGGAGGATTGATAATGGACAATAGCATTCGCACCACATCCTTTTACAGTGATATTCGCCGGATTCTTCATTCAGCGCGAAGCAGGGCCTATACTGCGGTGAACACAGCCATGGTTGACGCCTATTGGCACATCGGCAAACGAATTGTCGAAGAAGAACAGGGCGGCGCCGAACGAGCGCAATACGGAAAAAAACAGCTTGAACAACTTTCCGAACAGCTTACCGTAGAGTTTGGAAAAGGTTTTAATGTTCGCAATCTTCGCCATATGCGGTCATTTTACCAAACATACCCAATTCGGAACGCACTGCGTACCGAATTGAACTGGACCCATTATCGGTGTCTTATTCGCATCGAAGACAACAAGGCCCGTCAATGGTATCTGGAGGAAGCTATCGACCAAAACTGGTCGGCCCGGGCACTTGAACGGCAGGTAAGCTCGCTCTATTACAAGCGACTACTTTCCAGTAAGGAACAGGCCCCGGTCAAGATAGAAGCAAAAGCGAAAACAGACGCACTGGCCATTTCAAACAAAGATTATCTCCGTGACCCGTATATTTTCGATTTTCTGAACATTCCGAACCAATCCCTTTTGGAAACAAATGTTGAGCAGGCGCTCATCGATAACCTGCAGAAATTCCTGCTTGAGCTTGGTAAAGGATTTGCCTTTGTTGAACGCCAGAAGCGTATCAGCACGGAAGATCAGGACTTTTATATCGACCTGGTATTTTATAATTTCAAGCTGAAATGCTTCCTGCTGATTGACCTTAAAGTCGGCAAACTCATCCACCAGGATGTCGGGCAAATGGATACCTATGTCCGTATTTTCGATCAACACCTCAAAGAACCGGGGGACAACCCGACCATTGGACTTATTCTCTGCAGCAAGAAAAGTGAAGCGGGGGCAAAATATTCAGTTCTGACAGACAACGAACAGCTTTTTGCCTCGAAATATCTGCCGTTTCTTCCTTCCGAAGAAGAGTTGCGCAAGGAACTTGAACGCGAACGCAGATTGCTGCAGGAGGGAGAGTGATGCAACAATATGAGCGATATAAGGACAGCGGGGTTGAGTGGATTGA
>JAOZRT010000309.1:3923-5383 GCA_029940035.1 Desulfobacterales bacterium | reverse complement strand
CATTGACCCGATCAATTCTGACCGGAACGCATTACCCGCAGAATCTTTATCATGGTGTTCTTGGGCGTATCCGGGCGGAGCAAGCTAAAAAACATCCACTTACAGGAAAACCCCTCCCGAACGTCAATTATCTTAGAGCTTCAATTTTAAAAGCAGTATTAATACGAAATCATAATAATATGGAGGTTCCCATGTCTTTGGATACAAAAAGGAAAGATGTTGCGTATCTGTTAGGGCGGCTGTTTGCCATACTTGAGAGGGCACAATTAGATGCATTGGGCAAGGTCAACTCAACTATCAAAGATAGGTTTTTCAGCGCTGCATCCGCAACGCCCGCCAGTGTTTTCCCGCGACTTATTCGTTTATCGCAACATCATATTGCAAAGTCCGAGTATGGTTTTCAATCTGACCGCAGCATAGCAAATATTATGGAAGATATCGATTTATTTCCAGCGCATATGAATCTGCAAGACCAGGGTTTGTTTGCTATTGCCTACTATCAACAAAAAAATGCAATAACTCGTGAAATAGAAGAAGCTGTCGAGAGGAAGAAAGCTGAAAAAATAAAAGGAGAAGAAAAATGAGAGAAGCAATTAAAAACCGCTATGAGTTTGTCCTGTTGTTTGATGTAAAAAATGGCAATCCTAATGGCGATCCAGACGGTGGCAACCTACCTCGAATCGATCCTGAGACCGGACATGGAATTACAACTGATGTGTGCTTGAAGCGTAAAGTTCGTAACTACATAGAGTTGATAAAGGAAGATCAAACGCCATATAATATTTATGTGAAGGAAAAAGCAATTCTCACTGAGCGTCGCAAACCTGCATATGAAGCAGTTGGGGAAATAGAAGATAAGGCTGAAAAAATCAGCAAGGCAAAAGCCTGGATGTGCAAGAATTTTTTTGATATTCGAACATTTGGTGCGGTTATGTCTACAAAAGAGAATAACTGTGGACAGGTTCGTGGCCCGGTTCAAATCGCTTTTTCCCAAAGTATTGATCCGATTGTTCCGCTCGAAGCCAGCATCACCCGTATGGCTGTGGAAACAAAAAAAGAGTCGGATTCTCAAGGTGGTGATAATCGCACAATGGGACGGAAAACTTATGTGCCTTATGGTCTCTACCGTGTCCACGGTTTCATCTCTGCACCGCTAGCCAAACAAACCGGTTTTTCTACCGAGGATCTCGATCTTTTCTGGAATGCTTTGTTGAACATGTTCGATCATGATCGATCCGCTGCCCGGGGTGAAATGGCGGCTCAAAAATTGATTGTTTTCAAGCACGATTGCGAATTGGGCAATGCTCCGGCACAGAAGCTTTTTAGCCTGGTGAATGTAAAGAGAAAAGATGAATCTAAACCACCAAGGTCGTATTCTGATTATCACGTATCCATCAATGGAGACAAAATACCGGCGGGTGTAACGCTCACCGAAATGTTTTAAGCAGGAATATTAATGA
>JAOZRT010000309.1:0-3913 GCA_029940035.1 Desulfobacterales bacterium | reverse complement strand
CTCACGTTTCGAATATCTACCCGTCTGGCATAAATCAATCCATTTAGCAGACGGCATTTTTGATATGAGTGAAAGCGGTGTTTGGCGTGGCAGTCGCAGCCTGCGTGATCAAATAGAGAGAGCGACCCTTTCCGTTTCCAATAACATCGCTGAAGGATTTGAACGCGGAACAACAAATGAGCTGTTGATGTTTATTTACATTGCCCGCGGCTCTGCCGGTGAGGTTCGTTCTATGCTGTGTTTCATTGAACGACGAAAAGGATACTCCCATTTCAAATCTCAAATTTCAGATTTGAAATCAATCGCTGAGAGTTGTTCCCGGCAACTGCGGGGATGGGCGGACCATCTGCAAAATTCGGATATCAAGGGCCAGCGCCACCTGAATGAAAAATCGAAAAAGCATTATCAGGCGGATAAAAAGGCTGAGGAATTTAAGCGTGAACTTCAGAATCGATTGCCGCCGAATCATCCTTTGCGAAACCCAGGACAATAGCCATTTAATGAGGTTACACCAACTGGTTATCGCAAGGCAATGGATGATGGTTCCCCTGAAGGAGTAAATGGATGAACTTTGAGAAAGGTGAATTAATTCTATATCAGTCTGATGATGGTCAGGCTGCGATTGATGTACGGTTGAAGGACGAGACTGTATGGCTGTCCCAGGCACAAATGCAAGAGCTGTTTGACCGGGAACGGTCTGTTATTACAAAGCATATCAACAATGCTTTTAAAGAAGGTGAGGTGGACAAGAATCAAGTATGTGCAAAATTTGCACATACTGCGGCCGATGGCAAAACATACCAGGTTGTCCATTACAACCTTGATGTTATCATTTCGGTTGGTTATCGGGTGAGATCAAGCTGCGGAACTCGGTTTCGTGTCTGGGCCACATCTGTTTTAAAAGACCATTTGATCAGGGGCTATACTCTAAATCAAAAGCGTTTAGCGGAGAAAGGTACAGGTGAGATACGGCAGATAATCACACTTCTGGCCAATACTTTGGAGGGCCATAACCTTGTCAGAGATGAAGGCCGGGCGGTTCTGAATATTGTCACCCGCTTCTCCAGAACCTGGCAGTTGCTCTGGCAATATGATGAAAATTCACTTCGGCTACCAGGAAAAAAGTCCGAGACCCATGCTGTTCTTGAGCTCGATGATGCTAGGCAAGCCATTGAAGCCCTGCGTCAGGATTTAATGGCCCGGGGAGAGGCTACCGGCATTTTTGGTAACGAGCGTGGCGAAGGTCTTGCCGGCATTCTTGGCGCGATCCAACAGACTTTCGGTGGCCAGGATCTTTATTCGAGTGTAGAGGAAAAAACGGCCCATCTTCTCTATTTTGTGATCAAGGATCATCCTTTTACCGACGGTAACAAACGAATCGGTTCCTTTCTATTTCTTTATTTCTTGCAAATCAACGGCTTGCTTGATGAACAAGGCTTCGACAATAAGGCACTGGTGGCCTTGGCCCTGCTCATTGCAGCAAGTGATCCCGGGCAAAAAGAGTTGATGGTTAAACTCATTGTCAACTTGCTTATGGAAAAAGAGGAGCCTCCGGTGGGATCATCTGCATCGGGAATATCATGAACGATTGCCAATGTTGTGTTTTATAGGGCGGCGAAAGGGATACTCTCATTTGAAATCTCAAATTTCAGATTTGAAATCAATGGCCGAGAGTTGTTCGCGGCAGTTACGGGGGTGGGCGGGCCATCTGCAAAATTCAGATATCAAAGGCCAGCGTCATCTGAATGAGAAATCGCGTCAGCATAATCAAACAGGGAAAAAGGCTGAAGAATTTTTGCAAGAGCTTCAGGATCGTTTACCATCTAACCATCCGTTACGAAAAAAGGGATAGTAAACATTCATAATGTATGATGAAGACCAACTCCTTCCTTTGTCCGGCCTGCAGCATATCTGTTTTTGTGAACGACAGTGCGCCCTGATCCATGTTGAGCAGGTATGGCTGGAAAACCGGTTCACGGCCGAAGGGCGAATCATGCACGACCATGTGGATTCCGGGAAAAGTGAATCTCGTGGGGATGTGCGCATTGCTTTTGCCGTGTCTTTGCGGTCGCTTCGATTGGGCCTGGTTGGCAAAGCGGATGTTGTGGAGTTTCATCGGGAAACTTTATCCGAAGAAAAAGATATTTGGCAGCCTTTTCCTGTTGAATACAAACGGGGAAGACCTAAGAAGAACAATTGCGATAAGGTTCAACTTTGTGCTCAGGCCCTTTGTCTCGAAGAGATGCTCGGTCATCGTATTGAAACTGGAGCCCTATTTTATGGGAAGACAAGGAGACGGCAGGATGTGGACTTCAAGGATGATTTACGTGATGAGATTGAGCAGATGGCTAAAGGCTTCCACTCTTTGATCGAAGGGCGTATCACACCCAAACCGGTATTTGATAAGCGTTGTCCAAATTGCTCTTTTCTATCCTATTGCATGCCAGAAAAGCTGGATGGGAAAAAATCAGCCCAGCAATATCTTGATACTATTCGAGAGGGAAAATGAAAAAGCACCTCAACACACTATTTGTCACTACCCAGGGCGCCTACCTGAATAAGGAAGGGGAAACCGTTGTTGTTTCTGTAGAAGGTGCAAAAAAGCTCCAGCTACCCATCCATACCTTGGGCGGCATCGTTTGTTTTGGAAATGTGATGTGCAGTCCATTTTTAATGGGTTTTTGCGCGGAGAGAGATGTAGCCGTGAGCTTTTTGACGAAGTACGGCCGTTTTCTGGCACGGGTTCAGGGGCCTGTATCCGGAAATGTGTTGTTGCGCAGGGAACAGTATCGGAGGGCGGACAATATTGAGGAGTCGGCTCAAATAGCCTATTCTGTTTTGACCGGCAAACTGGCCAACACCCGGACGGTTTTGCAAAGAACAGTCCGTGATCACGGTGATAAAGTTGAGGTTTC
Source organism: Desulfobacterales bacterium (assembly GCA_029940035.1). Classification (GTDB taxonomy): domain Bacteria; phylum Desulfobacterota; class Desulfobacteria; order Desulfobacterales; family B30-G6; genus JAJDNW01. The sequence continues at coordinate 998 of JAOZRT010000309.1, read as the reverse complement.
GGGTATCCAGGCCGCATCGAACCATATATCAGCTCTACTGAAAAGTATCGGACCTGATATGCGACTGGATTCCCTGCGAGGGGTAGAGGGAGATGCAGCGCGAGCTTATTTTGGTGTATTTGACCATCTTATTGTAAATAAGAGCAATGGATTTAAATTCAATGGGCGAAACCGGCGACCGCCCTTGGATCCAGTCAACTGCCTGTTATCGTTTTTCTATACGCTCTTGCTTCATGATGTTCGTTCCGCCCTGGAAGCAGTCGGCCTGGATCCGGCTGTCGGTTTTCTGCACAGGGATCGTCCGGGCCGTCCAAGCCTGGCCCTGGATATGATGGAGGAGTTCAGGCCGGTCATCGCAGATCGTATGGTGCTTTCAATGATAAACAGAGGCCAGGCTACAAAAAAAGATTTTGTAGTTCAGGAAACGGGTGCAGTGCTGATGAGCGATGATTTGCGTAAAAAAGTATTGGTAGCTTATCAAAAGCGCAAACAGGATGAAATTATGCATCCATTTTTAGAAGAAAAAGTAACTGTCGGGCTCATTTTTCATACTCAGGCCCTGTTGCTTGCTAGATATTTACGTGACGATCTTGATGCCTATCCACCATTTGTCTGGAGGTAATCAGCATGATGGTTCTGGTCAGCTATGATGTTTCCACTGTCGATGCGGGTGGCCCTGGTCGCCTGCGGCGAGTGGCTAAAATATGTAAAAACTATGGTCAACGTGTACAGTATTCCATCTTTGAATGCATTGTAGATCCTGCTCAATGGGCGGTATTTAAACAAGAACTGATCGAACAGATTGAGGAGGAAACAGATAGTCTGCGGTTCTACTTTCTTGGCGCGAATTGGCATAATCGCGTTGAGCATGTGGGTGCCAAGGAAAGTGTTGACCAGGAAGGGCCACTTATCGTTTAAGGCGTGCGAACCCTAAGCTCACATGCAATTACTGGAATGATCGCGATTAAAGATATGATATTGATATTATTGTATAAAGG
>JAOZRT010000308.1 GCA_029940035.1 Desulfobacterales bacterium | reverse complement strand
TAGGTTTCGGGAATTTTAATTGTCGTCAGGCGGGAATTATAATTGACGCTGATCAAATTGGGCTATGGTGGTGATATGCTAAAAACCTGTAAACATCGAGAAACTGCAATAAGTTGGAGCCATCAAAGAAAAAGCGGGGCCAGAAATGGCCCCGCTCATGTTGTTTGTAAATATATAGGTATTACTTTAATCTAACATCACTCAGTTCGCATCTGTTGTCAATTCATTAAATAGAAGCCCAGTTCCGGACCGATACCAACAGAGGTTCCAAATTTTGTTCCGATGTATTCTCCTTTGACAGAACGAACTTTCGCGCCTGTCTTTACTAACGTTCTATTTTTGTCATCTAAGTGAAATTCCAAGTTAAGACTCTCCCCCACTAGTGGCTTGCGATCAATACCAAGTTTAAATCTCATCCCGCCGATAGATAAATCCATGACTTTCAATCTGCCTTGGAATACTCTGTCTCCTCTGGTGAAATCGCAGGTTCCTGGTAAATTTACCATTTTTCTCAAATGTTTTCTTCTTTCAAGTACAGAAGTCCATTTGTGCCCGCAGGAACACTTGCAGTTGATCTTTATCTTCCTATTTGAATAGACAAACTTCCTAACATCTGCAGTTTTCAACTGCCCGCACTCCGGGCAGATAAAAGTTGCCTCTTTGGATTCAGTTATTGATACTCTTATAGTCATGACTATTTACCAGTTTAGGTCCCTGATAATCTTGTTTTTGTTGGACATCGGCAATACAGCAATAAAAAATGCAGGGCCACAATTGACCCTACGCATGCTCCTTTAGACTATCGCTAATGTCTTGGTGACTGGCGTCTATCAAAGCCGCTTCGGCGATCCTTATCTGACCTTTGTTCATCAGCAAATGAAGATTCCATTTTTATGCGTCTGTCGTTATCGCAACGCCTTCCACCGTTATCAGGAAATGGTATTTTTACCATTGCAACTTCCTTTCAATTGTAAACCGAAATGGTGCAGTCAATAATTTCAACGGGCAGACTCATAATAACCACCAAAATTTTCGACAAGTGTTAGGTGAATTGGACATGCCATCTGGTCAAGTGTTTAGGCTCCACAGTATATTCCTGAATAAATTTGTTCAATTGGTGTTTTTGCTTATGTGACAATTTTACAAATTTGACCCCACAGACTCTGGAATAACTACCATCCGATGTTTGGGCAACTTGACAATCAGATATTCTTTTACAGTAGATATCATCAATTATGGATTTTTCATCGGCACCAACAATAGAAATATTATCGAATTGAGTGGACCATTTATTATCCGATGAATACTGTACCCTAAGTCCATTGGCGTTAATATCGATAATATCTGCGGATTGAACGATTCGAGGCTTGCCAAATCGAAATCGGGGCGACTTTTTAAATATTACAGCTATTCCTGATCTAACAGCAAGACGCACGTTGCGTCGAGGCCCATCCCTTTGATATTGACTTTTAAGGCTTTTTATCTGTTTTACAGTATTAATTATGATCATGGAAATACTCTTTTCAACGATCAGAATAGCTCAAAACATAAGGGCAAAGTGATATAGATTAGCTGGTTAAATACATACCCGAAAAAAAGATGTACATTAATAAATTATCGCGTGAAGTAGGATAAGGTGTGTAAACCGAAAAGCATGAGGACGATCGAACGGATCGGTTTCCAAAGGAAGAACTCAAAATGAGCGCCACAGTCGTGCTTTTCTCACTTTACTAAAGGGTTATCTAAACCAAATTTGAAATAAAAGCAATACTATTTTAATAGGTATAAAACCCTTAGAAAAAATACATAAATAATTTGTAGCGTTTTTCTAAACCCATGGGGTAGGGTGTGCACGCCGAAAACGAATGCCCTTGATTCTCTTATGGTGGATAATTTATTGAAGAAGTGAGGAAAAATTTGAATTACTAAAACTGAGATAAATGGAGATAATGTCAGGTTTAACAGGCCTGCAAAAACCTGCGATAACACCATGCTCCGCTCTGAAAATTGCCTTTCTCACCGTTGCAGATACCATCTTTCTTACAAATTTGCAAAAAAGGGAAAATCAGTTGAACCGATTCTCCCCGTGATAACATCAAAATGCAGGTGGGTTGAAAATGCCTTCGGTGGTGATATGCTAAAAAACCTGTAAACATCACGAAACTGTGATTCGTTGGAGATGTCACAGGTTTTGAATGTTTAAAAACCCATGTAATAAGCAACAATATATCGGTAGTTGGTTGATATTTGGCTTTTAACCCCAAATTATTTTCAATCAGCGATCGAAAATGGAACGAAACCGTAAACGGTCACACCAACATATTCATCTTTCTTTTCAGGCGTCCCATCTGGGTTATTATAAATAGGAAAGCAATCCTCTAAACCTCCGAACAGATTTGCCCACTGATTGTAGATTCGATTCCTCTCAACCCAACTTTTACCACTGTCGGATATTTCTTCAACATCAGTAACTTCCCCTTTCACATATCCTTTTGGACCACGGTACGTTGCTTTGCCGTCCTTATCGCGCTTAATCCACCATTGTTTTCCAGATATTATTTCGAATCCTGAAACTGTCTGATCGAAAAACAAGTCTCTAATCTCTGCTCCAGTTAGCTTGTTTTCTTGATATATCTTGTAGTATCCATCTGGTTCTCCCGGCAACCCGGCCTTAATTAACCCATCGGCAAAACATTTCTCAACTTCTTTATCCTTAAAGGGCCGCAGGTACATTTGGGTTCTTAAATTCACCACCTCAACTCCCTTTCCAGCATAGTATTTAATTAGAGGTTTGAGGGCATTACGGGCATCCTTGATTCGCCCAAGATTCGAATAAGTGACTGCTATGCGAGTTAAAACCCACCCCAGTTTTGGATTATGTTTGTGTGCTCCTTCAAAGGCGACTAAAGCTTCTTCCAATTGGCCCATAGCGAAGAGACCCTCTCCGCGAACTATTTCAGCTCAGTACAAACAGCCAGGATCAATTCGCTTGGCTTTCTCCGCATATTTAATGGCTTTATCCGGTCTGCCCCCCGAAGTTAAGGCCCTGGCCATATTCCAGTGACTTCTTGCATCGTTAGGATCGATGGTAATTGCTCGCCCAATTTCAGCTATTGCTTCATCATAGCGCCTTTCATAATATTTCTCTTTTGCGTTAAGTACGATTGCAAAAGCGGTGGGCTTTTTCATTGCCAATTGTAGGTAATGCCTCATCCAAAGGCGAGTTTCTTGAAATGAAAGGCCAAGGCGTCCAAATAAATTAAGCCAACTTGCATCATCGTATGACCTTGCCAACCCAGCATAGGCCCTTGTGTAGTTAGGATCTAATTTTATAGCTTTCTCAAAATGGAAAAGTGTTTTGGTTGATCGATTTTGTCTATTCAAGGAATCCATTCCCTTAAGAAATGAATCATAGGCAACAATGTTATTAGTCTCTCTATTGACTAATTGTTTTTGCTCTGCTTTCGCCAATTTCACTTCTAATGCCGCGACTATCTTTTGGGTGATTTTATCCTGCAAACTAAAAATGTTACCCATCTTGCCGTCATAACGCTCCGCCCACAGATGCTGGTCCGTGGTGGCATTAATTAGCTGGGCATTTATTCGTACTTGCTCCCCGACCTTACGAACGCTTCCTTCGAGAAGGTATTTTACGCCGAGCTTTTCTGCTATTTTCTTAGCATTTATAGACTTCCCTTTATAAGCGAATGCGGAATTACGAGAAATAACCAACAGGCCAGATATTTTTGACAGATCAGTCATCAGGTCCTCGGCCATCCCATCGCTAAAATACTCCTGCTTCGGGTCGTCACTCATGTTGGTAAAAGGAAGGACAGCAATGGACGGTTTGTCTGGCAGTTCAGGTTGCTTGCCACCAGACGCCCTTGGCGCATCAAAATCCAATAGAACTCTGTATACCCTGACAGGATCCTTGATGTTCTTGACCTCATACTCACCAAGATACTCCGTATCCACCTGCAGTTTGTTCTTGATCTGGTCATATGTGCTGCGTGAAATACATACCCCTCCTGGATCGGCAAGCCCCTCTATACGAGCTGCGATATTGACACCTTCTCCATAGATCCGATCACCATCCTGCACAACATCACCGATATTCACCCCGATCCTGAACTGTAGCTGCATGTCCTCGACAAACTTTGCGTTCTCTTTCTTCAGTTTCTTTTGAACCTCAACAGCACACTCCACGGCATCCACAGCACTGGAGAACTCTGCCAGCAAGTTATCACCGGGGTTGTCCACAACTCTTCCAGAATGCTGCTGGATGAGACCAGACATCAGGCTCCGGTACTTTTTCAGCGTTTCGATGGTATGGATCTCATCGTCAGCCATCAGGAGACTATACCCTTTGACATCGGCATTGAGGATCGCTCTGAGCTTGCGAGTGATCTTTTCGTTATCGTTGGACATATTCCAAACCACCCATGCAATCGTCATGATAATGTCCGACAATCACTTTTGTAATCTCCACATTCATTGATTCTTTTAAAAAATTATGCATCTGGTTTGTTTGATCATTCGAAACCAGTGTGTCAATTAACAGGGCTTTGCCATTTTTGATAAAAATCAATCCGTTTGATGGATATCTTCCGAAATGACAGCAATTCCATTAGCTGCCATCAATGGTCTCCAAGCTTTCAATGCACCTTCAAATGTCAAGTTATAAGCGGCTCCCTCGGACCAAAGCAGATCAATGGTTTCTGGTTTCCAATCAAGACTCCCCATGTCGCATTCGATCGCTTCTACTAAATGTTCAAGTCCTCGCTGTTTTGCTCGATTTATCAGCTCATCAAGAAATTCTCGCGAGAAGTCTACAGCCCGAACCTTTGATCTAAATTTATCCACCAGAAATAGTGTCCCCACACCAGCACCGCAACCGATATCTGCAATACGTGGATTTGTTGGCAGCTCTGGAATTTGTGAAATAATATAGTCCGAATAATCTGTATCGCCCGGGCCTTGTCTCTCAAGACCTCGATGTAATTCAATAAGCGCTCTAATGTATTTTTCTTGTTCTTCCATGAAATCTCCTTGGCATAAGATCGTTCATTGTTCGATAAGGAACCTCTGCAAACCCCACATATTGTGGTTGCATAAATCATCCAGAACTCAAGACTACGCTAATAAGCCTTCAAACTGACTACATAAATGGAGAATATTCACGGTTTCTCAACCTTCAAGAAACCTGTGATTTCTGAGCATATCTGGCATGGGATGCCTCAACATGCCTTTGCAGATAACATTTATCTTACAAATTTGCAAAAAAGGGAAAATCGCCAAAACGGTCCTCCCTCTTGATAACATAAAAAATGCAGGTCGCTTAAAAATGGTTGCGGTGGTGATATGCTAAAAAACCGGTAAACATCACGAAACTGCCATGTGTTAAAGATATC
>JAOZRT010000307.1 GCA_029940035.1 Desulfobacterales bacterium | reverse complement strand
TGGAAAATAACTATTATTTAAATTCTATTAAGTCAATATGTTGAGATGACAGCAAGCTTTTATTTCAAATTTCATTCAAGATATACGCAATAACAAAGGGATAAAAACCGATCGAGATGAAAAAAATGAGCAATAATTTTGGCACAAAACTGCAAGACGGACAGCCCCTCATCGGCACCATGGTCACTTTAGCCGATCCGCAGGTCATCGAGGTGATTTCCAGTTGCGGGTTTGACTGGCTGTTTGTTGACGGGGAGCACGCGCCTCTGGGGGCCATGGAGATACAGGGTATTCTACAGGCTGTTCATAACAGGTGCCCCTGTGCCGTCCGCATACCTGCCAACCAGGAGGTGTACATAAAACAGGCCCTGGACAGCGGTGCCAATGGCGTCATCGTTCCCAGGGTCAATGATGCGGAAATGGCACGGCAGGCAGTCGGGTATGCCAAGTATTACCCCTTGGGTGAACGCAGCGTGGGCATATCCAGGGCTCACGGTTTTGGGATGCATTTTGTGGAGTATGTAAAAACCGCCAATGAAAGAACAGCCGTCATTGTGCAGATTGAGCACAAGGAAGGTGTGGAGAACATCGATGCGATTCTGGATGTCAAAGGGGTGAACGCCGTTTTTATCGGCCCCTATGATTTATCAGCGAGCCTGGGTAAGATCGGCAAGCTGACCGATCCCGAAGTTGTGCGCTGCATTCACCATGTGCGGGACCGATGCCTTGCCACACAAACACCTGTGGGTATTTTTACCATGGATGCGGGTGCGGTCAAATCCCTTGCCGATGAAGGCTACACCTTGATAGCCGTGGGCATGGACACGGTGATGCTGGGTGAATCAGCAAAAAGGATGCTGAATCAAACGAGGTCCTGAAATGCGATCATCCATTGAAGTCAATGGCAAATGTTTGGAAGTCCAGTGGCACGGGCCGCGCCCGGAAGAAGCGTTAACCCTGGTTTTTCTGCACGAAGGCCTGGGGTGTACTGCCATGTGGCACGATTTTCCCGGTGATCTGGCCGCAGCCACCGGTTGCGGGGCCCTTGTGTTCAGCCGTCTGGGCTACGGCGGATCTGATGCATGTGCTCTCCCCCGGCCCTTGCGTTTCATGCACCATGAAGGCCTGAAAGTACTGCCCGAACTGCTGGAAAAAATGGGAGTAACAGAATGTGTCCATGTGGGTCATTCGGACGGTGGGTCCATCGGGATAATTTACGCCGGGGGTACACAGGCCCTACCATTGAGGGGCCTGATCACCCAGGCGGCCCATGTATTCTGCGAAGACCTTTCCGTTCAATCCATCCAGGCAGCGCGTGAGCTCTATCTGGAAGGGGATCTGCGTAATAAACTAAAAAAATACCACGGTCCCAATGTCGACTGTGCCTTCTGGGGCTGGAACGATGCCTGGCTGCATCCGGAGTTTATGGAATGGAACCTGGAGGAATATCTACCGGGGATCCGCGTTCCCCTTTTAGCCATACAGGGGGCAGACGACCCCTATGGAACGCCGGCCCAGGCCGAATCCATCGTGAGTCAGGCCGGTGGGGAGGCCGAGTCCCTAATACTTGAGAGCTGCGGCCACGCTCCCCATAGGGAGCGCCCTCAAACGACCTTAGAGGCAATGAAGGATTTCATCATGAACCTGAAATGATTGTTTCATGGCCACACCGAAATTACCTTAGACCCATAAGGGTACTCTTTTTCCGGATAGAATACCTTTAGAAAGATTATCGTAAATTAAGTATTGATGATAGCGGTCGCTCTGATTTCGACTAACAATCCTTTGAGCACCAGTTCTTTAACACCAACTGCTGTCCAAGCAGGGTAATTAGATGGAATAAATTCTGCTTTTACTTTTGAAAATTGTCGCATTTCTTTCATGGAAACATGATACGTGACCAACTCTACAATATCCGCCAAAGATCCTCCTGCTTCTTCGAGAACCTTTTTTAAATTCTGGAAGGCCATTCTCGACTGTTCTTCAATCCCTTTTCCTATTGAAAGATCTTTATCAATGCCAACCTGTCCCGAAACCCAGATCATGTTGTTGACTTTCACTGCCTGAGAAAACTGCATAGATTCGTATATAGATTCTGTACCTTTGGGATTAACTAAAACCTTTCCTTGCATCATATTCTCCATTTTTTATGTTCCATTGTGGATTTTACATGCTGATAGGGTAAACAGCCTCGAATTTAAAAGGGCCAGAACGAATTGTCGTGCCAGATCGTTTCAGTGATCTCTTTGTCGATTCTGGCCAGGTATTCCAGGTGTTCGGTCTCCCATTCGGCCAGCCATTCGTAAAGGGCTTTTTCCTCCGGGTCTTCGGCTTCTTCGGCTCGCCCGGAATACAGCTTGATGGCCCTCTCTTCCATGCCCATGGCAGCGGATACGGCAGCGGACTCAAAGCCGGCCGCAGCAATACTCGCCTTAAGGTCTTCTGTGAGGACCGCGGCAGCCACTTTTTCCTGGGAACCGTCCAGGGCGCGGGGTTTGAATTTGCCGGTCTGTTTGTAGGCCCGGTACTGCTCGGAAAGAATCTCCACATGGCTGACTTCATCTTTGGCCATCTTTTCAAAAAAATCTTTCACGACCTGTTTTTCAGTATTTTCAGCGGCTTTTTTATAAAAAGCCTTGCCGCGGATTTCTAACAATAGCGCACTCTTCAGTATTTCCAATGTGTTGGACTCGGACATGTGACCTCCCATATTTTGATTGTTATCCGTAACCCGATATCGGGTTTTAAATTAAGAGGCAGTGGATAATTTTATCCGCTACTGCAGCTGGAAACACTTCCAGCAACTCTTTAATTTTTTCAGGGAAAGTGGAGTTCCTTGCAAAATGTATGGACGGGAATCACTCTGACCCCTTTTCGCTCGTAATCCATTTTCCCCTGGTGGACTTGATAAAATTTAGGGATACGGGTTCTCTCCATAAAATAGTAGATGGAGGAATTTATGTTTTTCTCTCCCGATTTGCACTCCACCCCAAACAGGGGCTTTCCCTCTTTAAGAACAACAAAGTCCACTTCTCGTTTGTCGGTATCCCTGAGAAACCGAAGCTCCATATCGTAGCCTTCGGTATCTTCGCTGAAATGACAATATTTCAGGAGATGAGAGGCGATGAGATTCTCGAATCTCGGACCCTTCTCAGGCACCAGGGACCAGTCCCAGAGATACAGTTTCTGCTCCTTTTTTACGGCCCGGACCTTGGGCGGACCGTAGGGCGGTATTCTAAAACAGTAATACATTCTTTCAAATATCTTGAGCCAGCGTTCGGCGGTTTCATGGGAAACCGCCAAAAGTTCTTTCAGATTCTTCACTGACAGGGGTGAGCCGACCCGGTTCGGGAGTTCACCGGATAGGAGTTCAAGGAGACTGATCTCTCTTACATTTTCCAGATTTCGGATATCCTCATAGATGATACGGTGGGTCCTCTCCCTCTGCCACCGCCTCCAAAACCTTTCATCTCCTCTAAGAAAGGGTTCGGGAAATCCTCCAAACTTGAGCAGGCTCCTGAAATCATCCATCGTGGGGTTTCTGCTCAATTCCGTAAGGGAGAAGGGATGAAGCCTGTAATAATGGTATCGTCCCTGAAGGGAATCTCCGCCTTTGCCGTAATAATCCAGTCTGGCCGAACCAGTAATAATAAAAGACCGTTCCGACTTGCTCGTATCATAGTATCCTTTTACAAGATTCCGCCATCTTGAAAATTTGTGGATTTCGTCCAACACAAGGGTCTGCTGGGACGGCGGCAATTCTCCCTTCAGCAGTGAGGCCCGAATGGCAATGTGGTCCCAGTTCAGATAGGCGGGATGCTTTTCAGTGGGGTCGGACAGAAATGTCAAGGCGAAGGTGGTCTTTCCCACCTGCCTTGGACCGCCTATGAAGACCATTCGATCCTTGAGGTCATCTTTTACAGGGTCTTTAAGGTATCGGGCGTGAAAATTTTTCATGGTAAAATCATTATAACACGACTTTGCTCATGAGTAAAGTCAGATTGATACGATTTTAATAAAGATGACAACCATGGACAAAACCAATTTAAAGATTAGGTCAATGATTTTCCGCTTGACAAATGTCACCAGTCGGTGATAAGATGTTTTCAGTATTGAAAAAAGATTGTTCCGGATAAAAATGGCAAAAATACAGCAATTGAAAATCAGGGATAAACAAATTACAAGCAGACGCTTGATCAGTGCCGTGGGAAGCCTTTTGGCCAAAAAAGGGTTTAAGGGTATTGGTGTGAATGCTGTAGCAAGAGAAGCCGGTGTTGATAAAGTGTTAATTTATCGGTATTTTGGAGGACTGGAAGGGTTGATTGCAGCCTTTGGAAAGGAAGGGGACTTCTGGCCGTCGGCCCTGGAACTGGCCGGGGGTGATCTTAAGAAATTTTCTCAAATGCCCCTGGATGAAAGATTATCAGTCTTTGCATCCAATTTTATCGACGCACTTCGGAAAAGACCTTTGACACAAGCCATTATGGCATGGGAAATTATTGAACCCAACGGCTTGACCGAGGAACTGGAGCGGATAAGAGAACAAGGTATTATAGAGTTTTTTCAAATGTTTTTTGTGGAAGATCAAATCCAGATCGATTTACAGGCAATTATTATGCTTATTGGGGCTGGCACCAGTTATCTTGTGTTGCGTTCCAAAAATATCGATCTTTTCGGCGGGCTGGATCTTGGGTCGGAGCAGGGCTGGAAGCGTATAGAAAAAGCGATTGAAACTATTACCCACGGTGTTTTGAATAGCAAATAACATATATTTTTTTATTAACAATGTCACTGTTTAGTGACAAAACAGAGGGGACTTAAAATGAATAGAAGGCGTTTTTTAAAAAAAAGTGTGGCGGCAACGACTGTCATCATGGGTTCAGGCCTTATGCTTTCATCCTGTAAAAGGAATTTAAGATCTGAGTTGATGGGCATTGATCGCCTATCAGAAAAACCGAATCAAATGGATCACGATGTCAATAAAATCTTATATTATGCCTCCTTAGCGCCCAGCGGGCATAACAGTCAGCCCTGGTTTGTTAAAATTATCAGCAAAACCCAATGGATTGTCGGGGCTGATGCTGACAGACGTCTTTCCCAAGTGGATGGGTACAACAGGGAAACTATGCTCTCTTTGGGTGCTTTTATGGTTTGTCAGAAGTTAAAAATATACAGCCGGAATCTGGACAATTTTATCTGCTACTAGTTCAATTTTTTCGGAATTATTTACGAAAAGCCCAAACCGAGCGTCTGTCTCTTTCAAAAAGGTCTTCAGTGGACCGAGCATGCGTTGATTAAGCTTTGTTCCTAACTTCACTTCGATGGGGATGAGTCCGAAAGGGCCATCAACAATCAGGTCAATTTCAGACTTATCACGGGTTCTATAAAAATTAAAATCAATCCCGGCCTTTAA
>JAOZRT010000306.1 GCA_029940035.1 Desulfobacterales bacterium | reverse complement strand
ACCCTGCCCGGTGTGGACAAGACCATCTCCCTTGCCGACTATCTCCAGCTGGTCAACTATGCCTCCAACCGGTTCGAGGCCAAGTATTACCGTCTTCCGGAGGAAGCGTGGGAAGTGCGCATGCTGATCAACAGCTTCAAAACCATGCTGGGCGATGACATGCTCAACCGCTTCATGAGTAGCGAATTTTCAAGGGCCAACATCCTGCTGCTGACCCACATCTCGAGTTCGGCGCAATTCCTGGAAACCCGTGAAAAAATAATGGAACATGCGCAAACCATCTTTGGCGAGAACTATGACGTCGAGGTGACCGGTTTCGGCATGGTGATTTCAGAAAGCAGCCACCAGTTGACCAGCGGCCAGATCAAGAGTCTTTCCATTACCATGGTCCTGGTGTTCGGCATCATGTTTATCCTGTTCCTGTCCAGCAAGGTGGGGTTTATCGCCATCATCCCCAATATGTTTCCCATTATCGTCAATTTTGGCATCATGGGGTGGCTGGGTATTGAACTGTCCATGTTTACCAGCCTGATCGCCAGCATCGCCATCGGCCTGGCCGTGGACGACACCATCCACTACCTGGTGCGCTACAATCGGGAATTCCGGAAAGACCTGGACGATCAGAGGGCATTGCGGGACACCATAAGGCACATAGGCCGACCGGTGATTTACACCACGCTCTGCATCAGTATCGGATTTTCCATCCTGACCCTGTCGAGCTTCGAGCCCACGGCTATTTTCGGTATTCTGATGGCAATCACCATGTTCTCGGCCCTGGTGGGCGACCTTATCCTTTTGCCCTCTTTGCTGCTGCACGCGGAGCTGGTCACCCTGTGGGACCTGGTCCGGCTCAAGCTGGGCAGGGATCCGGGATTCGGTATTCCGCTTTTCAACGGTTTGTCCAGAACGCAGATCCACTACATTATCATGGCCGGCACACTCAAGAAGATCGGGGCCGGTCAGGTTCTCTTTTACAAAGGGGACGAGAGCGAGTCCATGTGTGCCCTTGTATCCGGTTCCATGGATGTGGTGGAACGCGAAAACGACGATGTTGCTTATACGGAAAATGACGTTTACAAGCAGATCAACCGCCTGGGTGCCGGAGACATCGTGGGCGAAATGGGGCTTCTGCGCTCTGCGCCGCGCTCTGCGACCGTGGTGGCCACCGAACCCAGCGAATTTCTGGAAATCAACCTGAAGATGATCAAACGCCTGCAGTGGCTCTACCCGCCCACGGCCAACCGGTTTTTTTTCAACCTGATGCGGATTTTGTGTGACCGTATCGAAAGGGTCACCAATGATTTCACCTGCCGGAGTGTGGTCGACGACCTCACCGGGTGGTGCAACCGCAAAGGGTTCAATGATTTTCTGGATGTAGAGTTCCACCGGTCCCTGCGCTATGGGGAAAAACTGTCCATCTGTCTCATGGATATAGATTTCGAGGTGGTGGACCAGGAAATGAGCTACGACATCAAAGACCGCAACCTGCGGCTCATGGGGGAGGCTTTGTCCAGAATCATCCGCAAAAGTGACACCCTGGGCCGTCTGGATGCAGGGACTTTTTCACTGCTTATGCCCGCAACGCCGCTCAATAAAGCCCTGCCGGTATGTACCCGCCTGGCGGATATCCTGATGGAAAAGCGCCTGGATGTCGATGGCATCCAAATCCAGGTCACCCTGGGCATGGCCGAATTCCTGCCCGGACAAGATTCGTCGGGAATGGACCTCATGGCACGTGCCCAAGCCGATCTGGACAATAAAAAATCTACCCGTCAGTAATCAAATCTACATCCCCCAAATCCGTGCCTGGAACATTTTTTTGAAAACGTGAAAATGATTTGATTTTTTATTGATATACTACTATGTGGTGATTATGGGATATAATAATCTTATTTCTGTGTTTTTCTAAACGATTTAGCCAAACGTTAGAATAGCGGTTGTCATGCTCAGACCAGAGCAATTATTCAATACCATTATAATTTGCGGACATGACACGGTTGTATTTGAACAAACATAGGACAACCGCTATAGGGGGTGATTGCTCAGGATACAACCCGCCACAACCCATCCATGGATCTCGATGCCTGCCAGATAAATTCCGAACGCATTCAGTCGGAACTGGAAGCCTGCGACTTCAACCTGAAAACCCTCAACGACATCAGCAAGGATATCTACGGCAGTGTCGAGATTGACACCATTTTGAAAAATTTCCTGCTCATGTGCATGGGCAATTTCGGTATTCTCAGCGGATTCATCCTGCTGCTGGATGTTGACAGGGAAGGGTTCGGCCATTTTGAAGCGAAGGGCTTTCCCGAAGAGGATGTGGATCGTCTGCGCAAAAGTTGCCATGGTTGCATCATGTCAACCGCCCCTGCCGACCAGGCTGCGGAAAGCCTTTCCCTCAATTGTGCTCCCTTGTCACCGTTCGGGATTGAACAGATATTCCCTTTTCACGTGGGACCGTCCTTTCAGGGGATCCTTGGCCTGGGATCAAGACTCATGGCCGACACCTACTCAATCAGGGAACGGGAACTTTTGGAAACCCTGGTCAACAGCCTGGTGGTGGCCCTGAAAAACGCCAAATCCTTTGAATCCATTTTGAGCCTCAACCAGCACCTGGAAGACAAGAACATTGCCCTGAGCGCCGCCCTGAAGAATCTCAAAGCTGAGATGAGAAAAGTGGAGATCCTGGAAAGCGTCAAGGATAATTTGAGCAAATTCGTACCGCACGCGGTTTCGACCGCTATTGAGAAGTCCCCCACGGGGCGCATGCCCGAAAGCCGCAAGCGGGACCTTTCGGTTCTGTTTCTGGATATCGAAGGATATACGCGGCTTTGTGAAAAATTAGGCGGCAGTGAGGTCGGCAACATAATCGAGAAACATTTTTCCGTGTTCATAGATGCCATTCATGCCAATAATGGGGATGTCAACGAGACGGCCGGCGATGGGTTGATGGTGCTGTTTCTTAACGAGGACAGAAAGAACAATGCCCTGGATGCAGTACGGACGGCCATGACCGTTCAGGAAGAGACAGCCCGCATTGGCAAAGACATATTTTCTTTGTACAAACCCCTCAAGATCAACATCGGCATCAATTCGGGAAGCGCCTTGGTGGGCGCCGCGAAATTCGATAGCATCACCGGTTCGCGCTGGACCTACACAGCCCGGGGCAACCTGGTCAACGTTGCCGCCCGCATCGGTGCTCTGGCAACCGGCGGACAGACCTTTTTGTCAAAAACCACCGCCGATCGTGTCATCGATCAAATCCATTTGAAAAACCTGGGAAAATTCGAACTAAAAAATGTCAAGGATCCGGTAGAGGTTTTTCAGCTGAGCTGATGTGAACAAGATGTACAGATCTTTTTAAGAAAAAAATCTTATTCAAGTAGCTATAGATGATGGCTGATAGCCGTTTAGCGGAAAGCAAGGTTTATAGCGAATCGCCTTAAATCTAAACACATTATAATAGCGTTTGGGCAATCTGGGTTGGCTTTTATTTTTCCCCGCAACTATCGCAAAGTACCATAGGTTTCGGAACGTTATGTTGACAAACGCTATAGATTTATTTATCGTCTACCAAAAAGCCTCTCTTCTTCTCAGCTTCCTGAATCATCCTCTTCTTGATGTGCGCGCGACAACAACAGGCTTTATGTATGGAGAACCAGGCCATGGACTCCAGCGAAGAAATCAAAAGGTTGCGGGCCACGCTTCAATCCTCGGAAAAAACACAGACCGAGTTGGATAAAACTGTTTTCAGCCTGAAAACCCTGCATGATATCAGCGCCGACATCTACAGCAGCATCGAAATAGAAAACATCACACACAACTTTCTGCTCATGTGCATGGGGAATTTCGGCAGTAAGCGGGGATTTCTCATGCTAGTGAATCGTTCGCTTGCTAGAATTGAACGTGAAACGTCTTTGGGCTATCAGGATGATGAACTGGGGCCATTACGCGACCTGGGCCGGGCTGTAGCTCAACAGGCAAACAGGCAAACCAGGATTTTCAAGATAAACGAGGTTGAGCTTGATATATTGCTTCCTCCCAGGGTGCATTTGATCAGCACTTTTTTCTTCGAGCCGCACTGGTGTGGTGTACTTATTCTGGATGAAAAACTGATTGAGAGCGAGTATAGTGCTGGTGATTGCGAGATGCTGCAGACGCTGCTCAACAGCCTCCTCATATCTCTGAAAAATGCGATATTCTACGAAGAAGTCTGGACCCTCAATCAGGAACTGGACGCAAAAAATGCCGAACTGAGCAAAACGCTGGAAGACCTGAAAGCCTCCATGCGCAAGATCGAACTTCTGGAAAGCATCAAAGACAGTCTTAACAAATTTGTACCCCATGCCGTCACCAGGGCCATTGAAAAATCCCCAACAGGCCGTATGCCGGAAAGCCGCAGTCAGGACCTTTCGGTTCTGTTTCTGGATATCGAAGGCTATACACGGCTTTGTGAAAAGCTGGGCGGCAGCGAAGTGCACATCATCATCGAAAAACACTTTTCCGTGTTCATGGATGCCATCCATGCCAATAACGGGGACGTCAACGAAACTGCCGGCGACGGCCTGATGGTGTTGTTTCTGGACGATGATAAAATGACAAATGCATTAAACGCGGTGGGTACATCCCAGACCATCCAGGAAGAGGCGGCCGGTATCAGCGCGGGTATATCATCTCTGTACAAGCCTCTTGAAATCAACATCGGCATCAACTCGGGGAGCGCTCTGGTGGGAGCGGCCAAATTCGACAGCATTGCAGGATCGCGGTGGACTTACACGGCCCGCGGCAGCCTGATCAATGTCGCGGCCAGGATCGGTACCATGGCCAAAGGCGGCCAGACCCTTTTGTCAAAAACGACCGCCGATCGCATTGCGAACCAAATGGATTTGAAACAATTAGGAAAATTCGCGCTGAAGAATGTCAAAGAAGACGTCACGGTTTATGAGCTATTGTAATTTTCATGGATGGTTTTTCAACGATGATTACTAAAACCTAAAACAAGCCCCTAATTCTGTGTACAAAAAAGTTATACCAAGAGTAAATTAACCATTGGTATATAAATTTTTATACTTGAAATAAATACACCTTTAGTATAATTGTGTGGTTATGAAGAATCCATTTGTCTACAGCAGCACAGTTGAAGGAGAATCTTTCTGCAACCGCAAACAGGAACTGCGTGACCTTACGGATTTTTGTCTGGATGGACAAAATGTTTATATCTATGCTCACAGGCGTTATGGCAAAACATCACTGATAAAGGTGCTCTTGGACCGATTGAACAAAACCAATCCAGGTATTAAGACCTTTTACATCGATCTTTACGGTACATTGGACGAAACAGATTTTATCGCATCCATCTTCAGAAGTTTCTCCAAGGTTGAAACAAAATTAGAGAAGCTTGCAAATACCATGAAAATGCTTTTT
>JAOZRT010000061.1 GCA_029940035.1 Desulfobacterales bacterium | reverse complement strand
TCCTCCCTGTAGTAAAATGACCAGGTGGGGTTGCCGTGAAGCATTACCATTGGATCTCCGGCTCCCTCGTCAACATAGTGGTATTGAAACCCGTTGACCTCCGTGAAATTGGATTTAAAGGGATACAGGTGTCGGAATGGCGCCAGGTCTATGTTGTGTTCAAAGCCCATAATTGTCAGTGTATGTCCCTGTGGCTAAGTGATGATTTCTTGCTAAAAACCAACCGCCCTCTGTGTGCCCTGTTTCTCCGTGGTGTAATAATAGCTACCATCGCACGCCGAGCATCAGGCAATTCAAACCGCTGCCGATTCCCAAAAGGCCGACCAGGTTTCCCGGTTCCAGGACACTACGCTCCGCTGCCATGGCAGCTGTAATGGGCAGGGACACGGTTCCGATGTTGCCCAGGTATTGGAAGGTGGTAAAATCTTTTTCTTTGGGGATGCCGATGGACTTCAAAAGGGTATCCTGATGGGCGGCGCCCACCTGATGACAAATAATTCTGTCCAGTTGATCATCCCTGAAATCCAGCTCACGTTTGAACGCCTCAAAGGTTTCAATGCCAAGGGTGACGCCATTCTGCAGTACCCCCACGGAGTCGGTGTTCATAATCTGTAAACCCGAAGAGGGGATGCCGGTGTCCGGTCCCCAGGTGCAGAGGGCATGGTGCTCCAGGGCCGATCTGCACACGCCGCCCAGGAGCTTGGGACCGGGCTTGTGCTCGTCGCTTCTGGTCAGAATCACGGCAACAGCACCGGATCCGCCGGTGAGGGTGGCCACCGTCTGCTTGAAAATATCCATGTTCATGGATTCCAGGAGCCGATCAATGGTGATGTCCACGATCTGGCGGGCTGATTCGCATGAGACCACCATACCCGCCTCGATGTGACCCAGTTCGATGGCATTGGCCACCTGAACCATGCCGTTCATGATGCCGAGGCATGCATTGGAGACATCATACACCAGGGTATCCGGGCCCAACCCAAGGCCGTTTGATACAGCACAGGCCGTGGCCGGTTCAAGATTGTCACGGCATACGCCTCCATAGATCAGCATCTGTATCGCTCCCGGTAAAAGGCCGCAGGCGTCAAGCGCCTTTTGGCCGGCAATAATGGCCCCTTGCGAAACAATAAATCCTGGATCCCAGAAACGCCTCTCCCTGATCCCGGTCAATGCTTCCAGTTGCCCTCTCTTGAAATGCAACGTTTCGTACAGCGGCGCCAGGCGCTCTTCGATGTCATCCGATGTGACCACATTGGGTGGCAGTTCATATCCGAATGAAGCGATAGATACATTATGATAACGCATTGATAATTAACCCTAATATCATGATTTATATGATGTTAAACAATCCTGTTTAATCATGCAAATCCTGTCTGATAGTTTTCTATTGCTGATTGTCCTTAAGCAACCGCAGCCCAAATTTTTCCATCTTGTATATCACAAGCCCGTCCACACTCAAGAGGCCATCCACAAAAATGGCTTTCTCAGGCTCATCCTGAATCCTGGTGACAACGGCTTCTATTTGAATGACATTGCTACTGGGAAAAATCTGTCCGCGGTATGTCCATGCATGCTCATTTTCATTAGCTATTGACCACTGTAAACCCTGGGCATCCCCCCAAAGGTGCAGAGCAATGTATTTGAGCAACTGAAAGAGAGATTCCAGGCCCAGCGAACCCGGGCAAACCGGATCCTGAAAGAAATGGGCTTTAAAAAACCAATCGTCAGGGTCGACCGTCTTGGAGGCGCGTATATACCCCAGCCCATGGGGGCCGCCCTGCGGTTGGAATATATCAATGCAATCGATCATGCGCAGCGCCTTGCCGGGCATGGCTGCCTTTTGCAAGGGGGCCGTTGTTTTGTCATCCGGCTTCATGGGTGGTTCGTCCGGAAGGGTCTCATTCACGCCGTCTATCTGTGCTTTTGCCTTCCACGGGTATGATTCCGGCAGGTCATTTTCCCGTATGCCTTTTTGCGCGGCCAAAGCTTCCCTGGTGAAAAATCCAAAACTGGTTTCACCCTGATAAACTGGAGCCTTGTTTTTCAACACCTGAAATTCATATGCCTCGATAAGCATATCACTCACTTCAGACACTTGTGTCAAACGGCTGCGCACGGTCAGGGTGCAGGCTTCCGGATGGATATCCCTGGCAACAACGGCCTTTCCCCCAAGATTCCGAAACCGCAGGTCTTTTTTACTTTTCAGGGCAGACCCCATGTAAGCGGCCAGAAACCCGCAGGGTTGCAGGGCGATTTCATTCAGGATGCAATAGGGCAAATGATCAATGCGATTGGCCCTGAAATACCAGGCCTCGGGGTCAATGTCCACCTCGGACGTTATCCACCCACCGGGTTTGAGGGTCCATGGGTCCGGTTCTATGGAAACAACGCGGTCCATGAGCAGGTAGGGCGGACGCGGCAGCCTCGCTATGAAACGGTTGCTGTCAAAGGGTGCATAGGGTTCGCCGAAAACAAGCGAAGGCTTTCCCGAGGAAAATTCTTCAAGCATGCTGCGGTTAAACAGCGGCACATTCGGATGTTTAACCGGGGCAGGGGGCCTGTCGGCAAGTTTTTCCTCCCAGAAACGTTGGATATCCTTTTGGGAAACATTGCTCAGCTTCATGCCGATATTTTCAAAGCGTACGATTTTCTGGCCGTCGGCGTACATGTTTGCATGGGCAATGGCATAGGGTTCGGGTGCATAGCCCAGTTCCCTGATCTCGATCTCATAGGCGACATGCCGTGTACGCGGTGTAACCGGCCCCCGACATTTGAGAACACTCTCTAAGTTGATGACCGGTTCATAACGGGCGTCATCCTTATCCGTGACCCACCCGATGCGCTGCAAAAAGACCCGCAAGGTATGGGCACAGCATTCATACATGAGGGTCCCGGGCATGACCATGTCATCCACAAAATGGCAGGTGAGAAACCAGTCATCCGGATGAATGTCGGCCTCGGCCCGGATAAGGCCGGATTTGAATTGCCCCCCATAGGGGTCCATGACCAGGATGCGGTCGATGAGGTGCATCCTGCCTCCGGGCAACCGAAGGGTCTCAGCCAGGCGAAACCCCTTAAAATGATTTCCAAAACAGGCGGCCAGGTCCCCCTGGCGCAGGGCCTCCACCCGGGCTGCGTCATAGTGTTCGCGCACGACAGGCACCAGGTGCTCAAAATCCGTATTGTTTCCGGTTTTCTCAATCTCTTGCTCATCTGGCGTATCTACGATGCCGCCGGAATTGATGACTTCAGCCTCGGTAAAAAAACCAGCACACCCGTTTTTCATTTGAATCAGAAGTTCCTGGCCGATGAAGCCCTTGAAATTAAAGAAAAACAAATAGGTTTCACCCTGGCGGATGAATTTTTCGATCTCGATGTGATACTGAATGGTATCTCCAGGCTGGGGCAGGCCCCTGAAAAAGGTTACCGTGGCATCCAACAGGCGATACGCCCGCGACCCTTTGACAACATGATCGATGCCCAGATATGAGCTGAGAAACAAGTCGGCCTGCCCGGCTTCCACAGAAATACAGACCGGGGCACGGTTACCATCCAGGTACCAGGATTCAGGCAGCACGTCATGCTCGGTGACGATCTTTCCGTGGCTGAGGGAACGCTTTTCTCCCTCAATGGAAACAATGCGGTCCACCAGCATCAGCGGTTCGTCCGGTAGACGCACACGCACCGGATAGGTGTCAACCACACTGAATTCCGGCCCCAGCACCTTGGCCACAGACCCCACGGCAAACTCCATGCAGGCTTCCCGGGAAAACGCCGGCACTGCGTCTGTCCGACTTGAGATGTCTTTTTGAGGAGCAAGGCTGCCCTGTGGACTGAAGGATACGGGCGATTGCTTGTCCGCCAGGATGGCATCATCAAAATGAGGATCTTTTAGAGCGGTTTGCAACAGCCTGGTCTGCAAATCAAAGGCGTCGGCGTAGGATCGGGCCATTTCATCAGATATTTTCAGGAACTGCTCATGCGCTTCAGCTGTCTGGCGGATATGGTTGTTGAATGCATCCAGTATATCGTTGGGAGCCTCTTCCCGGGGTTCATGATCGTTCAGGATAGGTTGATGTTTGCTTTCTTTCTTCATCAGCACAGGTTCAGGCGGCTTGCGGCCAACAGACTTTGTCAGCGTGCGCATACTGGTGTCAACGCTGCTTCCTTTTCTTGCGCCGTCCAATGGGTGCATCTCTTTTCGAAGATTCTTCAAAAGATCCACCAAAAGATCCAATGGATATGAGGATGCACCATAAAGAGGCGTAAGATCCACAGGAATTCTTTCTGAAATAAGCCTTCCCAGACACCTAAGGAAAGGGACCACCTCATCCTCACCGCGGCCGCTCAGGGACACCGCCACATGCGAGCGGTCCTTTAAAATGGTCTTGATCATGCGCGTGCAGGAGGAATAAGGTCCCATTTCCAAAAATACCCGCACCCCGTCAGCGTAGGCCTGTTCAACAATGCGGGTGAAATCAAACCCTTGAGTGGCCTGGGCCAGAATTGAATCAGCAGCCTGTTTGGAAGAGAGCGGATAAGATTTTCCCCAGGCACAACTATAATAGGTCATGCCTTTGGGCGGGTCCATTGGCAATTCATGCAGCGCCCGATAGGCTTCGGCATTCGGGAGAACCGCGTCACAGTGCACGGTTACGATACCGTCCAGGTAAACAGCATCACACCCCAGTGTTTCAATGATTGTTTTGATTTCTTCCTTTTCACCGCCGATGACGCATTCGCGCAATGTGTTGACGATGAGAAGGGTTGCATATTCATGAGATTTCAAAACAAAGGCCACTGCTTGGGCCGGACTGTTGACCACCGCGACTTTCCAGTTAAATATTTGATTTTGCGGTATTTTCCAGGCTTTCCGGATGCTCTTGCAGGGGCCGGAAAGTTCGGTTTTAAAAAGATCGGACGCCAGCATGCGCGACAGCATACGCTCGCGATCTTTCCAGGCACGTGATGCAAAAAGCCCCGCAGATTCTCCGAGACTGTACCCGATGATGGCTCGGGGGTGTATGTTGAAGCTTCCTGCCAGATCGTACATGAGGCTGCCATGCATGACCTGGCCGAATATGGTGTGCAAGGGATCTGAAACAATGTCTTGCTCTGCAACAGACCGCCATCCCGGGCCCCAGGACGTGCGGTATGGCACATAGGCATGTGCAGCAAACTGGGTTTTCAGATGGTCTGCTTGTTGGTCCATGTCTCTCAATATGTCAGGCCATTGAAGGCCGATATCACGCCCCATACCGAGATAATGGTTGCCGGAACCTGGGAACACAGCCGCAAGGGTGCCATCCATATTGCAGGGCTTGGGTGTGTAGCTAATGGAGGGATGCGTGTCAGATAACACTTTTTCCGGATTTTGGATTTTCTTGCGGGCAAGGTTTACCAGTTTGTCCAGATCGTCAGACGGCTTTATGGTGAGAGCCAGGCCTAATTTTTTATCGGGCTTTTTATGGGGCTTTTGACTTGTTTGCTGATACCATGTGAAGGCAGCCTTTTCCAAAAGACCGTCAGCCGCCAGATGCTTTTTAATGTGGCTTTGCAGTTCGTCAAGGGACTGGGAAAGACGTTGGGGCGTGTCTTCTTCAACCACAAACAATCCAACATCGCGCAGACCCAATGGACGTTGTTTTTGGGTTATTTTTGTGGATGCTGTTTCTTTTTCAGGAACGTTTTCATGGGATTCCAGCAGTACATGGGTACAAAAACCGTCTGATGTCATGGCGCCCACGCAGGCCCGGCGAGGGCCTTGAATCCTGTTTCTGAGCCATGGATGGGGGTCATGGGGCAAATAAAATTGATTGGAATTCCAAATATTTTCAGGCGGCTCCGTAAAATTAGTCAGCGGCGGCACAACTTCATGATAAAGGCTCAAGCTTGATTTAAGCACTGAAGCCAGACCGGATGCCGCTCCGGTGTGGCCGATAATCGGTTTGGTTGACCCGATGGCACAGTGCCTGAGTTTGTCTTTGAAAAAGGTGTTGAGGGCGCCAGCCTCGAGGGTGTCTTCCACGGGCACGCCGCTGCCGTGGGTTTCGAAAAAATGGATGCTCTCCGGCGGTACAAGGGCATTTTGAAAACATCTTGCGAGGGATTTCAGATAAGCCTCTGAATCCAAAGGACTGTCTATCCCACCTCGGCTTGCGGACCCGCTGCCGCGGATAACAGAATAGACCCTGTGGCCCTCTTTCAGGGCATCATCGAGCCGCATCAAGACCAGGGCGGCGGCTCCTTCTCCTGGAAGCGTTCCACAAGCTTCTTTGTCAAACGGGTTTACCGTGGCCTGTGCGCTGTACCCTTTGAATGGATTGCGCATCACCAGATTACGAACATCTCCGGTAAAATCAACAGCCCCCACAAGCACGGCATCCATCTCATCTTGTTGGAGCGCGTCCACAGCAATTCCCAATGCCTTCATCCCGGAAGATTCTTCCGCAGATATCGATATGCTGGGGCCGCCAAAAAGGAATGCCTTAGCCACACGGCTGGCTATAACGCCTGCCAGAGCCCCCTGGGTTCGGTTGCTGGTAAGAGCCGGCCCCATGGCCTCCTTGAGGTGCTGCAGCCATTCCCGAAGATCTGATTCAGACAGATTGAGTTTATAATGGGCATTCCACTCGCGCACCTTTTCATTGAGCATCCACCGGAGGTGAAAGTCTGTAGCTTCATAATCAAAATCAATGCCAATGACTGCCCCCATGTTTTCCCTGGACTGCTTTACAGGGAAACCGGCGTCCTGCATGGCATTGAAGGCTGTTTTAAGCATGAGCAGGTGTTGGGGGATGATATCTGGAATTTCAGAAGGTGGGATGTTGAATTCATTGAAATTCCAATTGAATTCATCCATGTAGCCGCCGTTGAGATCGTTGTTCCCCAACATATGTAGGACACTGTTCTCCGCACCCCTCCAACGGTCTCTGGGTCGCGGGCCGATTATTGGCTTCCCATTGAACACCGCTTCCTGAAAAGCCTGCATTGATTTCAATTTGCCAAAGCAGGCGTCCATCCCCACGATGGCAATCGACGCGTTGTGTTCCTGATCAGCTGCCTTCACAAATTCGTTGGGCTTTGTTTTCCCTGTGTTGCTGATTTCCAACGGTGTTTCAGGATCTTTGTCTGTGGGGCCTGGTCGGTATTCCTGGAGAAGTATGTGGGCGTTTATGCCACCAAAACCAAAGGCGCTGACCCCTGCTTTTCGGGGAGTGTCCGGTCCCCGGCGTTCCCACTTTTCCGGATGAACAGGCACCCTGAAAGGGCTATGATTCAGCGGGCTGTTTTGGGGCGGCTCTGAAA
Source organism: Desulfobacterales bacterium (assembly GCA_029940035.1). GTDB lineage: Bacteria > Desulfobacterota > Desulfobacteria > Desulfobacterales > B30-G6 > JAJDNW01. The sequence goes on along the minus strand of JAOZRT010000061.1, from coordinate 11,838 downwards.
AATTGAGGGTAGGGGGGATGCACTTGTTTTGCATGGCCAACAGGGTCTTGATCATACCCGCAGCCCCGGCTGCCGTGAGCAAATGTCCGATCATGGATTTGATTGATCCGATAGCGCATTGCCCCTTGGACCAAGAACTATCCGCCCACAAATCAACCAGGCTTTGGATTTCTGTCTGATCGCCCAGGGGGGTGCCGGCCCCATGGCATTCGATGATATCCACATCTTCGGGTTGCCAGCCAGCCTGATGATACGCCTTGCGCATGGCCCTGACTTGACCCTCGCTGGCCGGAGCCAAAAGGCTGCCGCCCATGTCGTTGGACATGCCAATGCCTTTGATGACCGCATGGATGAGGTCTTTGTCACGCAGGGCGTCTTCCAGGCGTTTGAGCACGAACATGCCGGCGCCTTCTCCAACCACAAGTCCGTCAGCCGTCTTGTCAAACGGAGCACAACGCCCGGATTTAGACAAAGCCTGAAGCTGGGAAAACCCTATCTGCGTGTAGAGGCAGTCCGGTCTGGAAACACCGCCCACCAGCATGGCATCCATCCGTTGGCTGATCAGTTCGTCACAGGCCAGTTTCACTGCCACCAGAGATGAGGCACAGGCAGCATCCAAGGTGAAACTGCCCCCTCCCAATCCCAGGGCTTTGGCCAGAATGGCGGCAGGCAAACTAGTGACCCTGCCGGCCAGGCATTCATTCTCGTTTATGGCAGGGTTCGGCCCCTTGCTTTGGGGTCCAAAGAGCCTGGTTTCAAATGAATGCCCTATAATCTTTTCTGATATACGAGAGGCGCTGTCCGTGGGCAGGGCAATGGCTGCCAGTATAGTGCCCATACGCGTTCGATCTATTGTATCGGTATTGCAGTTCAGAAAGGCCTGACGGCCGGTGTGGAGAACCACATGATAGAGGGGATCCAGGGCGCGAACAAGCTTCTTGTCAATGTCCAGGTCCTTAAAATCATAATCTATCGAATCAAGTAGACAGGCAATTCTTGAATAAGCCTTGTCAGGCGCCGGGGTGGGACTGTACACGGTGTCGGGCTCCACACCCCATCTCTCTTTGCCCACAGGGGCAAAGCCACCCACGCCGTTGACCATGTTATCCCAGAACGCTGTCAGATCATTGGCTTTGGGGAACAGTCCTGCCATTCCGACAATAGCGATGTCAGGCTTGGTTTGATTGACATTTTCAAAATACTCTTTGCCCACTTTTATGGTCCTTCGTGGCTTTCAAATAAAGCATCTACATATACCCGAGCAAGGGGAGCTTATCAAGTTAGAAAGTAAGACGATATGAACATTAGAAGGTGAGAAGGTGAGAAGGTCAGCAGTAAACGGCTTTTCGCAATTAACGTTTGGATGAAATAATTAGACAGGATTAACATGATTTACAAGATTATATATTAATGCTTTCCGCTATTAGAGTATTAACGTCTTTAACCTTATACCTTTTATTTGTTCCTATTTCTATTATGTAAATCCGGTTAATCCTGTCTAAAATATATACATCAAATTACTGAAAACATATCCGCAATAAAAGCGTAATTAACCAGGATTGACTCTTTCTCCATTTCTGTCATTTTCAATATGCATGCCGGCCGGCAGCATTGGAAAGTATCAATATCTGTAAACGTTAAAACGAAAAGGGGGTTCAACATGTACAAAACCAGACAGTGTATTGCATTATTTACGGCTTTGGCCATGGTTATGTTTTTTGCAGGCAGCGTGGCTGCCGAGGCTGGAACAACCATCAATATCAACACGGCAAATGTGGAGGAACTGGTCCTGTTGAACGGGGTAGGGGATAAATATGCAGAAAGGATCGTGGCCTATAGAACCAAAAACGGCCCTTTCGAGGCCCCTGAAGACATCATGCTGGTGGCCGGCATAGGTGAAAAAACCTTTGAGGCCAACAAAGACAGAATCATCGTCAAATAACAATAAATTTCCCCTGCATCTTATGATGCAGGGGAAATTTATTGTGTAATTATTTAAAAGGATGACTCATGGAATATATATACGAGCGGCTGGAAGCCTGGCATGATGCAATCGATTTTGCCAATCAGGTGATTACCCTTCTCAGCGGAACATCAAGAGATTTGAAAAATCGTGACCTTTTGGAAAGAGCGGAGGAAAGTTCAGCCAACATTGCCGTGGCTATCTCCCGTGCAAAATGTTCAAGAACCAGAGACGACATCATCCAGCAACTCTACCTATCCAGAAGATCTCTTTATGAAACAATGACACTGCTCGAGATTTTTAGAAAAAACAGGTGGATAAGTAAAAGACAGTACGAAACTATAAAGGAGGAAAGTAAAGGAATCAGCTCATCCCTCGTAAACATGATGAGAGGGATGATGCTGAGCCCGACACTTAAAACCGCCTGAAAAATATTAAACAAATTCCGGTTAAAAGGAGGCATCAAATGGAATTCATATATGAAAAACTGGACGTGTGGCAAACAGCCGTGGATTTCGGTACCAAGGCCATGAAATTTGCAGGCGAGAAATCAGAAGACCAACACCTTTCCACCATCATGCAGGGCATTCAAAAGGGCGCCATGAACGTGTCCACAGCCATTGCCAAGGGCAAGGGGTATCCTTCCAAACATGACTTTGCCAAGCATCTCTATCTTGCCCGGGGATCGGTGTACGAAACCATGACCCTGCTTGAGATTCTAAAACGCAAAAAGGCGATTTCCGATGATCAATACACTGAGTTCGAAGAGATGGGCAATAAGACGGCCGCCATGCTCGGCGGTCTGATTAAGTCGATCTACAAGCCAGCGGAAAGCAAAGAAGGTGATAAGAACAATAGATCGAAATAGAGAAAATTAGACTTGACTTATTGCTCCTATGTTGGTATGATAATTAAATCATACCAACATAGGAGACTATATATGAATACAAAAAAGATAGCCATAACCGTTCCGAAGGATTTGATTATGACAATTGACTTGTTGAGCTTTGAAAATGGCGTTTCAAGAAGCAAATTCATCACAGATATATTGAAAGAAAAAATATCCAAAGATGAAAACGATAGAGTAAAAAATGCATATGATCGTGTATTTTCCGATGAAACCATAGCGGCGGAACAGCTTTCCGTGGCAAAGGATTTTGAATCATCAGGAAAGGAAGAAGGACAGGAATGGTAATTCGTAATGGTTCAATATACTGGGTTGATTTTTCTCCGGGAAAAGGATCGGAGCCAAAAGGGCGAAGGCCGGGGCTCGTCATTCAGAGTGATATATTGAATGATAGCAAACTGAATACGGTTGTCATGCTATCCATAACATCGACAATGAAATTTGGTGAACTTCCAGGGAATGTTGTCCTGAATAGGGGAGAGGCCAAAATGCCAAAACAATGTGTCATCAACGTCACCCAAATAAAATCTGTGGACAAGACAAGCCTCAAGGAAAATATAGGCAGCCTGTCAAAAAAGAAAATGCTGGAAGTAAATGCAGGTCTGAACCTTGTATTGAGCCTTGAATTGTAAAATGCACATAACAGTTGATGATAGGGAGAAATCGTCAGGACTGATAGAACTATTGGCCAACGCGGGTATAAAGGTGACTATTCATCACCTTCCATGCTGTGATTACATCATCAACAAAGAAATCGCCATTGAGCGAAAGACGGGTAGGGATTTTCTTGTCTCTATCTTGGATGGCCGCCTATTCAGGCAGGCCAAAGCCATGAAGAATAGTTTGCCGCGACCGATTTTCCTGATCGAGGGGAATCCTTTCCAAGTTGACATGGATTTCACCCCTGAATCTATCCGTGGTGTAATTTTATCACTTCAAGTTATCTGGTATATTCCGGTGCTTTTCTCTAAATCAAAGGAAGATACATGCCAGGTTTTCAGAATGCTAGGTGACCAGGAGCAGGCACAAACCAACCTGCTCACTCTCAGGCATGGCTACCGCCCCAAAAAGTTGATTACCAGACAATTATACATCCTACAGGGATTTCCTAAAATAGGTCCTTTGTTGGCCAAACGCATGTTGGAACATTTTGGCAGTGTGAGAAATGTATTTACAGCTGACAGAGATGCCCTACTGGAAGTCGATGGCATCGGGAAAGGTGTGGCTGATGAAATATGTAGGATTTTAGACTCGCCAAAGTGTAATGTTTTATAGCGACGAAGTCGCGTACACAAATAAAATCGCCCCGCAATCCAAAGATTGCGGGGCGATTTTATTTGATTTTGTTTGACTTCCCCCCCCCAAATGTGTTCAAAGAATGAACGCTTTTGAGCGATTAGCATTTCATGCTCAGATATTCCATATCGAATAATACTTTAATTGTAATTATAGGGAGTTCTACATATCATCCCCCTGTAATCCACCAGGCGGAGCTATATCTCTAATAGATGGTGCCCATCTATTAGTAAACGCGATTTCGTCGCTACCTTCAAATAGAATAAACCATATTTTCAAGACGTTTAAGTGTAAAGTTGGCGACTTTTCCAAGGTTGAAACAAATTGCGTATAACTATCGCTCAAGCCGATCTGTTAAAAGAAAAAATACAGGGCATTCTTCCCAATGCAAAAATATATCTGTTCGGTTCAAGGGCCTCTGAAAAAAAGCGGGGGGGGATATCGATATTCTTATTGTCGGTGAAAGAATGCTCTCTTTGCAGGAAAAAAGGGACATCAAGATCTCTTTCTATAAAAAATTCGGTGAACAGAAAATCGACCTGGTGAGCTTCGAAACTAAAGACCCGGCTCCATTCAAGCAAATAGCCGAATCAGAAGGCATCCTGTTATGAGAATCTCCGAAAAGAGAAAATTATACCTGAAGCAGATCGATATTCATATTTCCGAGCTTGAAAAGGGACTTGAGGTCCTTCTCTATTCATATGAAAAGTGCCGGGCCATCAAGGGCAATAAAAGCGAATACAATGCAGATGAATTGGAAGCATTGGAAGCGTTTTCAGCCAGGTTTGCAAGGGCTGCGAGATATCGCAGAAAGCCTCAGAGAATATTATTTAAATCTACATTTGGGCTAATTTCCTGAGTGATTATCGGCTCAATTCCATCCAACCGCTCGTTTCGTTAAATAACCATTTAATCCAGTAAATCCTGTCAGAGAAAAGGTGTTATATGCAATTCATCGATCTGGCCACCCAACAAAAACGCATCCGACAAAAACTCGAAAAAAACATCATGGCCGTACTCGACCATGGCAAATACATCATGGGTCCGGAGGTTGCCCAATTAGAGCAACGTCTGGCCGAATACGTGGGCGTCAAACATGCCATTGGCTGCTCTTCCGGAACAGATGCCTTGCTCATGGCCTTGATGGCACATGGTGTAGGACCGGGTGACGCGATTTTCACAACACCATTCACTTTTATCGCCACAGCCGAAGTTATCGGCCTGCTGGGGGCGACACCGGTGTTTGTGGATATCGATCCGGATACCTTCAACATCAACCCCGATTTGATCGAAAAAGCGATCACTGCTGTCAAGAACAATGATCCATCTATCTATCCGTTGCCGCCAACAAATGGAATAGAATTGAAAGCAAGGGGCATCATCCCGGTTGATCTTTTCGGACTCCCGGCAGATTACGACAGCATCAATGCCATCGCAAAAGAACACGGATTATTCGTTGTCGAAGATGCAGCCCAGTCATTCGGAGCGGAATACAAAGGCAGAAAAGCCTGCTCTCTGGCTAACATCGCCTGTACATCCTTTTTCCCAGCCAAACCCTTGGGATGCTACGGCGACGGCGGCATGTGCTTTACGGACAATGATGAACTGGCTGACCTCATGAATTCTGTCAAAATTCATGGCAAGGGAACACACAAATATGACAATGCCCGCATCGGCATAAATGGTCGCCTGGACGCTCTTCAAGCTGCAATCCTGAATGCCAAGTTCGACATCTTTCCCGAAGAAGTTGAATTGCGTGATAAAGTAGCTTTGCAGTACAATCAACTGATTGAAGATTCCGAATGCGATCTCGTCTCGCCTCAAACCATGGAGGGATATAGATCGGTTTGGGCCCAGTATTCCCTGCTGGCAAAAGACGAAAATCACCGTGCAACCCTTCAGGATAAACTGAAAAATGAGGGTATACCCAGCGCCATCTATTATCCCAAACCCCTGCACATGCAGACGGCCTTTGAATCCCTGGCCTACAAACCCAGTAATTTCCCGGTGAGCCAGGATTTTTCAAGACGTATCTTCAGTTTGCCCATGCACCCGTACCTGGAAAAGGCGCAGCAGGAGGAAATTGTACAGACGCTCAAATCAGTTATGGCAAAAAGTGAAAGGAGTTTGTAATGACCGAAAAAAACGAAACCGAAAATATCAACATGACGAACACCAAGAAAGAAATGCTCGAGGCTTATCAAACCATTAAAGTACGATATCAAAAACGAGAAAAAGACGTCCTTGATGCTGAAAAAGCCCGCAAAACGTTGAAAATAAAGCTCGCCGAAGCAGCTGCTGATTCTCAAGCTTCTCAAGACCCTCTTGAAAGACTCTTCAAATTAAAGGGGGATATCAGCCGTGAATTAACGGCGCTTGCCGAAAAGTTTGAGCAGGAAATCGATACATACCGCAAAATTCAGACTGCTGTTAAAGAAAAACAAAAATATCTCGATGGGTTATACGGAATTGAAACCGCGGCATCTGATTTGGCGGCACTCATTGAAGCCCAGCAGGAAAAGAAAGATCTGTTCGAGCATGAAATGCAGACCAGAAAAAGTGTTTTCGAAGAAGAAATACAATTGTCGCGAGTCAAATGGGACAAAGAAACAGCGGAGCGCAACCAGACAGCAAAAGAAAAGGCAGCCGCTATCGAGAAAACACGCCAAAGGGAAAAAGAAGAGTATGAATACACATTTGCTCGGAAAAAAGAGCAGCGTGAAAATGAGTTGAATGATGAATCGAAAAAGCTTGAAACTGAGATCGCTCAAAAACGCGGGGATTTCGATCAACAGCTACACCAGCGCAAGACTGAACTTGACGATCGTGAAAAATTGATAGCAGAGAAAGAAACCGAAACGGCTCGTCTGGAAAAGGATGCCGAAAATTTTCCACAAAAGATGAAAGAAGAAATAGAAGCGGCCGTGACCTCAGCCACCGAGCGTCTTAAGAGTGACTTTGAAAAAAACATAGCTCTGATTGAGGCGCAATCTGAAGGCGAAAAAAATGTGTTCAAGAGTAGAATCGAAGCTCTCGAAAAGTTGGTTAAAAGCCAAGAAAACCAGATGGCCAAGATATCCGAGAGGCACGAGCAGGCCTATGAAAAAGTTCAGGATATTGCCAATCGGGCTGTGGCCGCTGCAAAACGTGAATTTATACCTGTTCCCGTCGCCCCTCAAAGAGAATCTGAACAGAATGATCCAAAAAAGAGCTGATTCTGAGAGTAGAAGTTGACTAATATGATAGCACTGCATACATTGATTTCAAATATTATGAAAGGGGTGATGATAGATATGGCGAGCTTGACCTTGCGGAATATCGACGAGTCATTAAAATCCAGGTTGCGTATTAGCGCTGCTGAAAAGGGAAGGTCGATGGAAGAAGAAGCGCGACAAATTCTTAAGCAGTTTCTGTTACGCAAGAGAGCCTCGACCGGCATCGGTTCTTGTATTTCCGGACGTTTTACCCGAATGGGGGGTGTGGAATTGCCTGATGTTAACCGGTCTGACCCGCGCACGCCGCCAGCATTTTTTTCGGATGATGCTGAATGATTCTTCTTGACACCAACGTGCTCTCGGAATTGATGCGTCCCATGCCCGATTCCAATGTGGTTCGATGGCTGGATGCCTGGCCGGAATGGGATGTGTGGATAAGTGCCGTAACGGTTGCCGAAATTCGATTGGGTATCTCAATATTACCTACCGGCAAGCGGAAAAAGCTATTGTTGGATTTGTCTGAACAAATGTTTAATGAAGATTTTCACAACCGGTGTCTGCCATTTGATTGCGAGGCCGCTTTTACATATGCGCTGATCGTTGCGGAGCGGAATCGGCAAGGCCGTCCGATCAGTGTTGAAGATGCACAGATTGCTGCGATTGCCAGTTCGGCAGACCTTGCGCTGGCGACGCGGAATACCAAAGACTTTACCAGAATCTCAGGATTGAACTTGGTTGACCCATGGGCGGATTCATAACCTTTAGTTTCTGATTTCTGCCAACTTAAGGAAACTGCTAACTGAGTTTGATGCAGCAAGTTATATTTTAATGGGCCCAAAAACCCAAGATCTTATACTGGCTTCTGACAATCAAGATAGGACAGCTGTCAGGCAGCGCGTTCGACTTCGACACTAACTTTATCACCAATTTCAAGTTCAGCTTTAGCAAGATCATATCGGGTCTGAAGATTCATCCAAAAACGGGAGCTATTTCCAAAATAGCGTGATAGACGCAATGCGGTTTCAGCACTGATCCCGCGTTTGGCATTGATAATCTGGGTGATACGGCCTGATGGTACGCGTAGCGCCAGGGCAAGCTTGTTGGCTGAAAGGCCGCGTGCCTGTATCTCACGCTTGAGAATGCGTCCTGGATGGATTGGTTTCATGGCTTTACCCCTTGTGATAATCTGTGATTTCAACATCATAAGCATCTCCGTCCTTAAATAGAAAGCAGATGCGCCAAGGGCCGTTTAACGTCATTGCCCACTGGCCGGTTCTATTTCCCGACAATTTGTGAAGACCAACACTTTTTAAAGGGCTTAAATCTTTTAGAGATTCTGCCGCATCGAGCATTGCAAGCAATTCATCGGCAGCATCGGAATCCAAGCTACGGAATTTTGAAATCTTTCCATCTTCATAAAAGCGTCGCGTGCGACTGTTGGCCCATGAGCGGATCATACGCTAAATATAGTACGGATAACGTTGTATGGCAAGCGTTTTTTACTATTCAAGATGTAGTCTCATGGACTGATTAATGTCTTGACAGTCGTCGTAACAATACATAATATAATGTGTATTGTTACGACGAGCAAGGAGGTTTGTATGAATACAGAAATGGTTCGCCTAAATGTAACCATTCCCAAAGGTTTGTTCATTGCGCTAAATGAACATGCCGGTCCCAGGAAAAAAAGCCGGTTTATTGCCCATGCGATTCGGAAACAAATTGAACAGGATCAAAAAAAAGCCCTGGATAAGACATTGGAAGAGGGGTATCGCAACGCCAGACAAGAAAGCCTTGCCATTACCAATGAATTTGCGAATGTCGATTTAGAGGGGTGGGATGATTATTAAAAGAGGCGGCATTTACCTGGCAGCCCTTGATCCGGCCATTGGTCATGAAATCTCAAAAACCCGCCCTGTCTTGGTTATTTCAAATGATAAAAACAATACGTTTTCCGGAACCGTCACAGTATTGCCCATTACATCCAAGTCGCTTGAAAAAATCTATCCATTTGAAGTCGGGGTCAAAAAGGGAAAAGGCAACCTGCCCAAAGACTCCAAAATCAAAGCAGACCAGATTCGAACGCTCGACAAAAGACGGTTGATTAAAACCATCGGCATGCTTTCTGATGATGACATGGTTGTGGTGGAAAAATCCGTCAAAATTCATTTGGAACTGCCCGGTTAAAGCTTTCACCTTTTTATGCAACTACAGGGTTAATCGTGCTATAGCGACGAATTCGCGTACACAAATAAAACCGCCCCGCAATCCAAAGATTGTGGGGCGGTTTTATTTGATTTGGTTTGACTCGACACGCAAAATGTGTTCAATAAATGAACGTTAAATTTTACTGTGAGATTGCATTCATTTATGTAATCCACCAAGCGGAGCTATATCTCTAATAGATGGTGCCCATCTATTAGTAAACGCGACTTCGTCGCTACCTTCAAATAGAATAAACTATCGTTGCCGGAGAGCTTCAGAGCCAAGGCGTCTGAGGGTGAAGTCGTAGTTTTTTACTTCGAACCCTCAGCAGGATCTGAATTTCCCCGGCTTTCCAGGAGGGTAAACCATATTTTCAAGACGTTTAAGTGTAAAGTTGGCGACTTTTCCAAGGTTGAAACAAATTGTGTATAAGCAAAGCTTAAATAAGCCTTTTAAAAGAGAAAACCCAAACCCTTCTTCCCGAAGCGAAAATTTATCTATTTGGATCTATACCGGTTGCCATAAGTCTGTTCCGATACGAGATTCGTATTTATGAAAAATAGACCCGTTTATAAAAATAGGCCGGCGTAAAAAGGTGACAACCGCTATTATACAGATTTTCAGAAAAAAATCTTATTCAAGTAGCTATAGATGACAGCTGATAACCGTTTAACGGAAAGCGCTGTTCATAGCGAATCGCCTGAAATCTAAACACATTATAATAGCGTTTGGGCAATCTGCGTTGGCTTTGATTTTACCTCGCAACTATCGCAAAGTACCATAGGTTTCGGAACGTTATTTTGACAAACGCTATAGCAACGTCCCCGATACCTTTTGCTAAATGAGGGCATAGCGCTATGATTGACTTTTTGTGACAAATGGTATATATTGGTATATATTAATACCATGGGAAGGGAGTCGACTATGGAATCAAGAGCAAAAATATTTCAAAATGGTCGATCGCAGGCGATCCGGTTGCCCAAAGCATTTCGTTTTAAAGGAAACGAAGTGAAAATCAGCAAAAAGGGGGACATGGTCATCCTCGAACCGATAGGAAGAAACACGTGGCCGGTGAGTTTCTGGGATGATTTCCCCGTGGATTCAGATTTCAAAACACCTGAGGCCTTGCCATTAAAAAGCTTTAGTTTGGATTAACCGCACAGTTGCAAAATCCGGAGGGCTTCAGAGTTAACCCCAATGTTGCTAAAGCCGGAGGGCTTCAGAGTCAAGGCGTCTGAGGGAGATATGTACCTACTCGATACAAATATCATCAGTTATTGGATGCGTGGCGATAAGAGCGTAATCCACCGGATTAAAAAACACGCTCCAGCAGATTTATCTTTGTCAACCATTACACTGGCTGAAATATTGTACGGAATAGAGAAGTCCCCGATAAAAAAGAAAGAAAGGCAATTGAAAATAAAAAAAATATCGTCGTTACTGGATCTGTATTCTTTTGATGAGGCAGCGGCCGGAAAATATGCTGTTATACGGGCACAACTTGAGCGAAAAGGTATGGCGATCAGTGAAAGAGATACACAGATCGCATCTATTGCCGTGGCCAACAAACTAATTGTTGTTACGCATAATGTAAGAGAATTTGGTCGGATTGGAGAATTGAAAGTCGAGGATTGGGCAACTGAATGACAAAAACGCACCAAATAAAAAACGAAACGCGCAATTTTACCATCCCCCGGTTAGCGAAGCGAAAAAGAAAATATCCTGAAAATCTGTTGATCCTGTCTTAAATATATTCGAAAAACCTACCATCGGAATAACGATTCATATTTTATAAGCATATCGATAATTTACCAACGCCTAAAAAGGAAAAAACAGTGGACGAAAAACAATCACCCTCTACCCAGCCCCCCCCCCAACCTTACTACGAAGATGAAATCAATCTTGTGGACATCTTTAACGTTTTGTGGCGGCAACGCTATTTCATTTTTCTTTGCACGGTCTTTTTTGTCATCATTGCAATATGTTATGTATATATAAAAACCCCATTGTATGAAATCAGTGCTCAAATTACACCGAAAATCAGGGGCTATAGCAATACAGGCGAACCCGTAACAAAATTGAGTTCTCATGACATTGCTGCCTGGTTTTCGGAAGGTGCGTATAGAGAATTGTTTGACAATGACGATTTGGAACTGCCGTTATTCAAGGCCAGGGTGATCTCAAAAACCAAAAGTGTGCAGGTTTTTAGTTTTACGGAAGAACCATCTGAAGGGGTGAAGAATTTAGATCAT
>JAOZRT010000305.1 GCA_029940035.1 Desulfobacterales bacterium | reverse complement strand
ATGGTAAGTACGGATGTATACTATGATTATTATCACAACTCACAAAAATACAGATTTTGATGCACTTGCTTCTGTCATGGCCATGACGCTCCTGGAACCAGCGGCCGTGCCGGTCATTCCCAAAAGCATAAACCCCAACATCAAGGCGTTTCTTTCCATCCACAAAGATATTTTCCCATATCAAACGCCTGACCAGGTGGATGTTGATGCTGTTGAAGAGCTGTTCGTGATGGACGTGAACAGGTGGGAACGACTCGAAGGGCTGCAGGCGTTGAGGGAACGGGATGGGCTCCAGATAACAATCTGGGATCATCACATGCATGCGGGCAACATTGATGCGCAGGCCATTCACCAGGAAGAAATCGGCTCAACCGTCACCTTGCTGGTGCGTGAACTGAAAAAGGAACGCAAGGTGCTCACCCCTATGCAGGCAACCCTTTTTTTAACAGGCCTGTACGAGGATACGGGGAACCTGACCTTTTCCTGCACCACTGCCGAAGATGCCTATGCCGCGGCGTGGCTGATCGAAAGAAAAGCCGATCTGTCCATTGTAAATACCTTTCTCAAACCGGCCTACGGGGAAAAGCAGAAGGATATCCTGTTCAAAATGATCGAGTCGGCCAATCGCACAAAACTGAACGGCTACAAACTCAGTATGAGCCGTGTTGAAATCAAGGGTCACGTGGAAAGCCTGGCCCTGGTGGTGCGCATGTATCGTGAGATCCTCAATGTGGATGCCGCTTTTGGCATTTTCTCCAGCAATGACGGCAAAAGGAACATCGTTATCGGCCGCAGCAACGCCGCAACACTGAACATAGGTTCCATCATGAAAGGCCTCGGTGGGGGAGGTCATCCAGGTGCAGGGTCAGCCTTGCTGAAGTCGGTCAGCCCGGATGCCGTGGAAGAGCTGATTTTGAACCTGGTGTCCGGCAACCAGACATCCTCCATCCAGATCAGTGATATCATGTCTTTTCCGGTGGCTACCGTGGATGTCGGCACGACCATGCAAGAGATAGCCGCTATCCTGCGTGACAAGGGTTGCACCGGGGTCCCTGTACTGGACAATGGCAAACTGGCGGGTATCATTTCCCGCAGGGATTTTCGAAAAATCCGTAAAGAGTCAAATCTCAAGGCGCCGGTCAAGGCTTACATGAGTCGTGATATTATCACCATAGCGCCCGGCCGAAGCCCCATGGACGCTTCGCGATTGATGGTCAAACATGATGTCGGACGGTTGCCCGTGGTAGAGTCCGGCAAGGTTATCGGCATCGTTACCCGCTCCGATGCCATGCTGTATTTTTACGACCAGCTCCCTGACTAACAAAATTTCCATGTCACCATTTCAGTAGCATTCATACTCATTGGCCACATCAACAATCCTATTTTGAGTACAAACATGTATTAAATTTTGTTAATAAAATAAAAACACTCAGCGGTAAACCGCAGAGTGTTTTTAAGACAGATGACGTTAAACTATGTAGTTCAGGGATTTATCCCTGTTGAAACACGTCATTGAAAAGCATTATCAATCTTTTCACAACAACCGGACGCTGACCTTCTTACCTTCTCACGTTCTGATCCAACCGACATTGACCACAGATAACCGGTTACTGATCTATGGTTGCCACGATAGAATTGATTCTTTCTTCAACAAAATCGAGCAGTTCCTGATTTTAACAGATGAAATAGTGCTGAGCCCCTTGGATAGCTTTTCGACGTTTTCTTCATCGATTTCCAATTCAACCCATTTTTCAACAGGGTAAATGTCAGTCAGTTGCATATTGATTTTCCTCCAGCCATTTTTTCAGTTTTTCCAGACCTTCTTCGGAGGTAACCTTTGGGTTGAACCCCCAATCTTTTTTGGCGGCACTGATGTCGAACCAGTGGGCGGTGGACAGCTCATGTGCCAAAAAACGGGTCATGCGAGGTTCTGATTTCAGCCTAAATATTTTATGGATAGATTCGAGTATGGCTCCCATAAGGAAGGCCGTGCGCTGTGAAATGGATCTGGTCACCAAAGGCTTGTTGCCGGCCTTTAATATGTGGTTGACCATATCCCACTCCCTGACCGGTTCCCCCTGGCTGATGAAATAGATCCTGCCGGACAATTCAGGGTTGGCCTGCAGGGCATCACCTGCCTGCAGGTGTGCATCAACGGCATTGTCTATGTAGATGGTATCCACCTTGTTTTGACCGTTGCCCACCATCAAGATTTTGCCGGCCCTGGCCAAAATGCCGGGCGCCAGATGGTTGTCCCCGGGCCCCCAGATCAGGTGGGGCCTGAGAATGATGGTCTTCAATTGTTCAGTTGAAGTCGCAACCACCATCTGTTCCGCCTGGGCCTTGGTTTGCTGGTACGCCGTCTGGAACGTGCTGGGGTAGGGGGCGGATTCATTCACTCCCTCCATGGAACCTCGGCCGTCATAAATGACACTGGGCGAGCTGGTGTGTACAAGATAGGGGACAGCGTGTTCTTGGCAGGCGGCAATTACGTTTTGCGTTCCCTTTACATTGGCCTGATAAAATGCCTGAAACGGTCCCCACACGCCGGCTTTGGCTGCCACGTGAAAAACCATGTCCATTCCCTGACATGCTGCAGAAACAGCTCTTTTGTCACCCAGGTCACCCTGGATCTGTTTAACGCCCAAGCGGCTAAGATCATCGTAATTGCCCCGCGAGAACGATGATACACGATCTCCACGTTCTATCAGTTTCCGGACAATGGCCTTGCCCAGAAACCCACCGCCGCCGGTCACCAGTACATTGAGAGTCGCGGGTTTACATGTTGGTGTGTTTTTGTGGTTCATTTGCGTTGTCTAATTTGCGTCATTCTCGTGAAGACGGGAGTGTAGTTGGACGTCCTGGATTTCCGTCTGCACGGGAATGACGGTGTTTATTTTTTAATCTATATAAAAATATCGCGGCGAAGCCGCACACAAAAAGAAAGTCAGACAAATTTTCTAAGGCCCCATCTGAAAATTTACCTGATTTTCTTTTTGGCCCATCGGGCAAGTTTTTCCCTGAATATTTTGGAATTGTGCCGGATATCCACGGGGAAAGATTTATGGAATAAAAAGGCTCCAATCTTGGCGGTCATGGCGTTGCCCTTGGCCAGCGTCGACAATTCTTCAACTAGATTGTTTCTGTTTTTTCGGGCGCTGGGTTTTTCCAACTCGATACAGATCACCGGCTTTTGTTCACCAGCTGCCCCCACGCCGACCAAGGCGCTCCTGAATACATCCGGGTGGTTGTTGAAGATAGCCTCACAGGGAATGGTGAATAACGTCTCCTTTGCGGTGGTCACGCGATGACCCTTGCGGCCGCAAAACCAGAGCCTCTTTTCATTGTCAAACCATCCCAGGTCTCCCATGCGGTGCCAAAACATGCCGCCATGTTTGATTTTGCCCAAACGATCATCCGCCGGCCTTTGAAAATAGGATTTGGTCACCAGGTTTCCCTGAACAACGATTTCCCCGATTTCACCGTTAGGCAGTAGCAATTCCTCGGACCATTCGAGGATGGGGTCGTCGCTGATGGAGATAATCCTGGCCTTGACCCCCTCGATAACATGTCCCACACAGATGCCGAAGCCTTTTTCACTCAACTGGCGGGTCTTTGACAGCACGGTGTGACTGCCGATGGCGGCAACCGGCATGGCCTCGGTGGCGCCGTAGCCTGGGAATATTTCCGTTTCTTTGTTCAGCATGGTACTGAAGCATTCAAGTATGGAAGGCAGTGCGGGTGCGCCGGCAGATATCACCCGTTTCAGGGAGGGCAACTTTATGCGGTTGTCTTTCCCGTAACGGCCCACACGGTTGAGCAAGGCAGGGCTGGCAAACATATTGGTGACACCGTGCCTGAGAACGGCTTCAATGATATTGTTTGGATTCACCTTAGCCGGTCGCGTGGGATCCATATCCGGTATGACAGCTGTCATGCCCAGGGCCGGGTCGAAGAGGGCAAACAAGGGGAAGGTAGGCAAATCGATTTCGCCGGGCTGTATGTTAAAGTGGTCACGAATGCTGCACACCTGGGCATCGAATATACCGTGCGTGTAAACCACCCCTTTGGCTGGTCCTGTGCTACCGGTGGTGAACAATATGGCGGCAATGTCGTCTCTACGGGTTTCGGCAATCGGAAAGGACTTCCAGGGTGTACGCCGGATGTCCTGAAACGTCATTCCGTTCCAGAACCGTTTTTTACCTACAGTGACGGCAATTTTAATGGTTTTAAAAAACTTGGGATAAAGCGTTCGTAGGATATGGGCAGGGGGAATGCCGATGAGGGCCGATGCTTTGCTTTCGCTCAGGCAGTTAAGCATCCGTTTTATGCCCATGCCCGGATCGACCACCACAGGTACGGCGCCGACTTTGAAAAGGGCAAATGTCAGGGCAAAGAATTCAAGACCGGGTTTCACCATCAGAATGGTCCGGGTCCCCCTGCGAATGCCGGACGCGAGCAAACCGTGGGCCAGGCAATCTGACTCCCTTTGCAGCTGTCGGAAGGTCAGGTGCGTGTAGGTGGCGTTTCCGTTTTTGTCTTTTCCGGACGAACAAACAACCGCCTTTTTGTATGGCTGCTCGATGGCCATGTTTGCAAGATGGGCGGCCACATTGACTTTTTTATTTGAATTATTTATATTCATTATAAACAGTATATTGATATGTAATAGTTAATCTTATAAATTAGTTATTGCCCTGCCTTAAAAGCTGTTCATTGATCCACAAAAGATTCCATGGCGGCAATAACAGACAAGGCTTCATCTTCCAGGACATAATGCCCGGCTTGCGCAAAGGTATGGGTTTGGGCACCGGGAAAACGCCTTTTCCATTCTGCCAGGTAATCCATATCAAAGACAAAGTCTTTTTCACCCCACAGAATCAGCAGGGGGATTTTTTTCAATGCATCCAGGTGCAGGTCTGCATGTTTCACAATCGCATAACTGGGATCTTCTGGAAACACGGGGATATCCTGAACGAACCTGAGTGTGGCGATCCGGTTTTGCCATGTATTGTAGGGTGCCGTAAGGCCTTTGCGGACATCAGGACTGAGACCCTTGGCAGAGGCCATATGAACGGCACCGCGTGAAAACAGGTTGAAGCCCAGAACAGCCGGCGTGGCCAGCCATGCCAGATGGCGGATGACCCACAATCTAATGGGGATTTTTTTTCCGCCGGGTGGGAGAAAAGCGGCAGTGTTTAAAATGACAATTTTATCTATTTTAGCTATATGTTCAAGGGCATAGGCCATGCCTATCATTCCCCCCCAGTCGTGCAGGACCAAGGTGATTTTCCGCTCAATATGCAGATTTTCAAGGAAGGTTGTCAGGTCGTCGATACGGTTTTGCAGTGTGTAACCGTAATGGTTCGCATCGGGTTTCTCGGAAAGTCCGCAACCGATATGGTCGGGTGCAAGCATGCGATGATCATTGGAAAAAGCT
>JAOZRT010000060.1 GCA_029940035.1 Desulfobacterales bacterium | reverse complement strand
AACGCGTTGCCGGGTCCATAATCTGACGGGCTCCCCCCACTGCCTGGTCGTATTTTGGATTGAGGTAAAAGGTTGAGTTCAGCCCCTTGGGCGGGTGCACAAATGAGCTGAAATACATGAGCAAATACGGATCGGCGTCATAATAGGGGAAACCCCATCCGATCAAATACATCTCGACCTCAGTTTGATCCAGGGGCTTGGATGTTATGCTCGAATACGTAGGCCAATCATAGGTGCGCAGTTCGGTTTTCACACCGATATCCTTCAGATAGGCCTGGACCGCTTCCGCCACCTGTTTGTCGTACATGTAGCGTCCGTTGGGGGTAATCATCTTGACCACGGTGTCCTTGGAAAAATTAGCCTGTTTCAGGAGAGCCTTGGCCTTGTCCGGATTGTAATCGTACTGTTTTTCCATACGGGTGTACCCGAAAATACTAGGGGGCATGGGACCGTCAAGGGGCTTGGCCACCTTGAAGAGAATTTTATCGGTGATCGCCTCTTTATCCACCGCATAGTTGAACGCCTGGCGGATGAGTTTGTCTGCGGTGGGGCCCTTTTGGGTATTCATGCCCATAAATATCATGCGTGTACTCAACGGCCTGGTAACGGTAAGATTGGGATCAGCCTCCAGACTGGGCACATCGGCAGGTGTGGGCGAATAGGCCAGGTCCAGTTGTCCGGCCCGCAGCATGGCCACCCTTGTGGTGGTTTCCGGAATGATCTGAAAAACAATTTTATCCACGGTCGGTCTTTTGCCCCAATACCCGTCATTGCGCACCAGCACAAGGCGCTCGCCCCTTACCCATTCGGCCAGTTTATAGGGCCCTGAGCCCACGGGGTGCTGATTCAACTTTGTGCCGTCATACGGTGTAAGTGCCTACTGAGACGGTATGGCAAACACGGACAACAAATCCGCAAAGGGAGCAAAGGGGGCATGCAGGTTGTATTGAACCGTGTAGTCATCTAAAATCGTGATATCTTTTACACCGGCAAACAGGAACCGGAACGGCATCCGCACCGTGGGATCCTTGATTATTTCAAGCTGTCTTTTAAGCGTCTGCGCAGTAAAAGGGGCGCCGTCAATAAAAGTAACGTCTTTGCGCAGCTTGATGATCCACGTTTTGCCGTCCTCGGACACCGACCATTCAGTGGCCAAATGGGGAATGAGCTTTCCTTCAGGATTGGTCTTGAGAAGCGTGTCATAGAGCAGTTCGGTGATGTTGGCCGGGATGGCCGTGGTAATTTCTATAGGGTTGATGGTATCAGGATCGATGCCGATGCCGATGCGGAGCACCTTGATATCTTTGGCAATAGCGTCGGTCGGCATACAGCCAAGTCCGAATGCCAACGTCAATGCCATGCATACGATAAAAAGTTTTGCCATTTTTGCTGATTTCGACATCGAATCCTCCTTTTTAAGCCTGGTATTTAGGTTTCTTAGGTTAATGGATCTTCTACAAAAGGCTAGAATTGTTTTGTATTAGCGCGTTTATATGGAATCGTCGTCATGTCGCTCTGCAATACGCCCAGGCCGCCGGCATAGAGTATATCTGCAGATATCGGTTCAAAGGCAGCGAAAAAATGTTGATTGGATTTGATGACCAGAATTTTTTTAAGGAAGGGGTCCACACCAAGCTCCGTAAATATATTGGGTGCCACGGGCTGGGTGCGAATCTGGCTCAAAATGACGTCAATGCCTTGTTCGGGAGATGCATCCCGGGGGCCATCTGCACCCAGGTAAATTTTGACGGCTGCACAGCGCCCCATTGACATCTGCGACCCCCCGAGTTCCTGGATTACATTTTCAGCCCGGCCGATGACCGTTGCCGTGACATCTACCGGGTTACCGGAAGCCGGCCCCAGTTTACCGCCAATGCGCAACGGCAGACAGGCCCCCATACCCGCATCCTCGCAGATGGACACTGCCACAGGGTCCCAGATGGACGCAATACCGGCATTTTCAATTTTCCGGTCCATCATCTCCTTGAGAAAAAACGTTGAATCAGAGGGCGCGCCGCCACCGGCATTGTCGAAAGTGTCGGCTATGGTAACCGGCCCTTGGGGGGCCGCCACGGCCGTGTCCAGGCAACTCTCCATGGTCTCCGGCTTGGCCAACGCCTCGTTGCGCATGGTGTAGAACTTGCGCCCCATTTTTTCTGCTATTTCTTCGGCCAGGGAGGGGGCGTTGTCTGTAATGGCCACCATTCTGACGCCGAGAAAAGGGACATCCCCGTACTCAAAACCGTGCGCCAGCCACACGTTGAGCACGGCATCCTGTTTTTCGAGCGCTTCCATTTTTCTGACAAAGCTATGCATGGGCTCACAGTTTGTGTGATACGACCCGCCAATGATGGGGAGGGCAAAGCTGTACATAACCGGCCGGGTCTTTCCCTCGGCCGCGTCCGCTACAATATGGAACAAGTCTTCCAGGCGCTGGTAAATGTCCGTGTGCGGATATTCCTTGTAACCCACCAGCACCGAAGCCTGCTGCAGCATTTGGTCAGACACATTGGCATGCAGATCAAGAACCGCGCCAACCGGGATATCCGGCCCCACGATCTTGCGGATATGCGCCAGCAGATCTCCCTCGCAGTCATCATAATCGCCGGCCACCATGGCCCCGTGCAAAAGCAGCATGACGCCGTCCATTGGCATGGCTGCCTTTAAATCTGATATTAATTCGTCCCTCAGGGATTCATAAACCGTCTCCGGGGTCATGCCGGCCGGCGTGGCATAAGCCAACAACCCCCGCGTAATTTTCCAGCCTTTTTTTCGGCCATCGGACCAAAATAGGCTGCCGGATTCATGGGCCCTGAAGCCTCATCACTGCTGTGAACCAGGAGAAAACTCTCCCACGCGTTCCAACCGGTGGGGATGGGGGAAAATGTGTTGGTTTCCGTCCCCAGGGTCGCGAAAAACATTCTTGGCATGGTTATCCCTTAATGAACTTAATGTTATGCAATCTGTTAGTACGCCATTTGCATGCGTTTTCCAATCACATCCCGAATGCCAACAATACTTGACAATCACATCCCGAATGTCAACTATACCTGAATAGGACTGAATTTGCCATCTCTAAATAAAGAGGGTTGCATTGTTTAAAAGTAAACGATATGGGACATCCACATAAAAAATTATTCGGTGGTTGTCACCCTGTCGCTTGACAACACCATTGGATTCAATATGGAAATGTAACAAAGCCGTCCGGCAAACGTGCCAAGGCGGCTTTTTGTTATTTTAATTGACATAAACCGGTCGGCGGTTATCCCGACCACCATCAGGAAGATATTCATGAATTTTTCAACTTTTAAATTAAAGCCCGAAATTATCCGGGCCATTGACCAGCTTGGATATAAAGAGGCCACCCGGATTCAGGAAAAAGCCATCCCCCAATTACTGGCCAACAACATTGATATCATCGGCCTGGCCCAGACCGGCACTGGCAAAACTGCCGCCTATGGATTGCCGTTGATCCAGCTAATTGATTTTAATTCAAAACACCCCCAAGGGCTGATCCTCTGCCCCACGCGTGAACTCTGTCTTCAAATCACCAGTGACCTGAAACTGTTTGCCCGGCACGTCCCGAATGCACGAATTACAGCTGTTTACGGCGGGGCCGATATCAGGGACCAGATCTCCCTGATAAAAAAAGGGGCTCAGGTTATCGTGGCCACCCCCGGCCGGCTGTTGGATCTGGTCAAGCGCAAGGCGATCAAATTGGGATCAATTGCGTTTGCGGTTCTGGATGAAGCCGATGAAATGCTAAACATGGGGTTTCAGGAAGATATCGACGACATTCTGGAACGAACCCCTTCCGGCAAGCGAACCTGGCTTTTTTCAGCCACCATGCCGGGCGCCGCAGTAAAAATTGCCGACACCTATATGAACCACCCCGTAACCATAACCGCGGGCTCACGCAACAAAATTGCTGAAAACATCTCTCACGATTGTTATATCGCCAAAGAAAAAGACCGGTATGTGGCCCTCAAGCGGATGATCGACTATATTCCCGATATCTTTGGCCTCATTTTCTGCCGTACGCGCCTGGAAACCCAAGCGGTGGCAGATAAACTGATGAAAGACGGTTATAATGCCGAACCGCTGCACGGTGACCTCTCCCAGATGCAACGGAATCAGGTTATGAAAAAATTCAGGGATAAGACTCTCCAGTTGCTGGTGGCCACCGATGTAGCCGCACGGGGTCTGGATGTGGATGACATCACCCACGTTATTAATTATAGACTCCCCGATGAATCGGAACGATACACCCATCGGAGCGGCCGAACGGCCCGGGCGGGCAAATCGGGCGTATCCATTGTATTGGTAAACACCCGCGAAGTTCGAAGAGTCAAGGAACTGGAATCCCAAAGCGGCATTCGGTTCGAGGTAAAAAAAATCCCGAGCGGCCGGGCTGTTTGTGAGAAACAGTTGTCCGCGATGATGGACAGGCTGGCTACCACGCAGGTCGACAACAAAGAGATCGATAGTTACCTTCCTCCGGTGCTTGAATCGCTTTCAGCACTCAGCAAGGAAGAATTAATCCGCCGATTCGTCTCAGCAGAGTTCAACCGGTTTCTCGATTACTACCGCGGTGCTGAAGACATCAACGTAAAGGTAAAAAAACGCCCTACAAAAGGTGAAAAAGCCGAACACCGCCTGGCAGGCAATGTTCAACGATTCTTTATCAATGTTGGCCGCCTTGACAAACTCAAAGAGGGCGCCATCGTGCGCCTGGTCTGCGACACAGCGGGCATCTCATCAAAAAAACTCGGCCGGATTGAACTCAAACGGGAATTCTCGTTCTTTGACGTTGACAAAAGAGTGGCCAACAAAGTTCTCAAATCGCTTAAAGGTGTGACCCTGGACGGCAGAAAAATTAATGCAAAATTTGCGGCAAAAGCAAAAAGGGCAAATCCCTATTAATTCGTTTCAATAATTTCGGCGGTCAGGTTGTCGACGACAACCGGGCTTTCAAAGTAGCTCACTTCAGGATCTACGCCATACAAACGCTCTAACCGGCGGGTCCTACTATTGCAGTTGCCGCGGCAATCGATTTGAGCGGGTATTTCCCGGATATATCCCTGTAGAAGGCCCTTATGCTTTCCATATCCTGCTCCATGTCGCCGGTGGGCTGCACAACCTTGCCGATGCCGCCGACCTTTCTTTTATAATCCAGAAAGCCTAAAGCAATGGGGACATTGGCACCATTGGCAATGTGGTAAAAACCGGTTTTCCAGTTGAGCACCCGTTTGCGGGTACCCGCAGGGGGGACCGTCAGAATGCGTTTTTCATTTTTTTGGAACTGTTCGATGGACTGGGCTACGACATCGTTGGCCTGGCTCCTGTCAATGGGAATTCCGCCGAGCCACCTGAACAAAGGACCGAACGGCCATGAAAATATGGCAGCCTTCCCCATCCAGTAAATTTTGGCTTTCAGCTTAAACGCCGTAAAAAGCATGTAGGGCAGATCCCAGTTCGACGTGTGCGGGGCTGCAATCAGCACAAACTTCGGTATCTCCGGAAGACGGCCTTCGGTCTTCCAGCCGTTTAGCCACAAAAACACAATGGAAATCCACCTGATAATCGGTCGCACGACTGGTGTATCAAATATGGTATAGTTCACGCATCCATCCTTAAATGATAAAACCCGGCAATCTTGCCGGGTTGGTTGGTTTCTTTTCAACCACAAAACGTTGGTCATGTATATGGCGGACGGCTGCAGGAAGCAACGCTTTTACCAATGCTTACAATTCTTTTACATATCTCCGGACTTACCCCTGGACGTGTTGATGATAAATGCCGTTGGATTCATTTTCTCGAAAACAGCAATATTGACATGTCAAAGATTGTTTCCTATTCAATATAATCGCTAAACGATTATATTGAATAGGAAACAATCTTAATGAACCGGAAGACATTGGAAAGGGTATTACCCTCGCCGTCAACCACGATGGCGACCCCGACAGCACCGGCGCCATCACCGGCAATCTTCTTGGAGCGCTCCTGGGCAGGAAAGCCATACCCGGGCAGTACCTGGCCAAACTGGAACTTGTTTCTCTGATCGAGGAAATTGCCGGCGATCTCTTCACGCTGGCGGCATGATGGACGGCAACCAATACAATGCCCGAATCCTGCCTGCGCCCCTTCAGTGTAAATGAAAAAGGTAACTGCATATGACTGATAACACGGATAAAATAGAAGGCAAACTGATACCGACCCTGCGCCAGGGAATCGACATCATCAAGATGGTGCTGTTCAAGGAAATAGGGCCGCACCTGGAAAAACAATACCCGCAGATGCCGCCCGAGGACAAAGTCCGACTGACCGGTGCCGTGGTGAACGGTCTGTTCGGCGTAGAAAATATGGAAAAAACAGTCGCCGACTTTATTACGGACCACCACCATATTGTCCAGCAGGAAATGGAAGCCTTTGCATCCAATTTCGACCACCTTACAATACCCGTTACCGATGCCCTGCGCATCCAGTACCTGTGCGACATCCAGGAAGGCATCAACAGCGAAACCGTGCTCGAAAAAGCCCGGAAACTGGGTATCCTCATCGAGGACCGGGGCATTCCCCTGCCCGGGGCGTTCATGAGCCTGGTGCGATCCTTTGGGGTGGCCTACAAGATTCTCCAACCCAAGCAAAGAGAATAAGGCAAAAGGGCATGATTATTGACATTTATGTATGGATGTGGAAGTACCCTAACGCTGTTTACCCCATAGTTGCATAAACAACCTGGCAAAGTATATACAATGAATTATTATTATAACCAATATTGTAGAAATGAAACTATTGTCTGGATATTCCCCCAGGTGAATTCCAAGGATAGCGTCTATTTTGCCCTGTTGTTTACCCTGCGGGAACACCGGAGAACTTCAGATTCTGTGTTGCTGAGGGTTCGAAGTAAAAAACTACGACTTCACCCTCAGGCGCCTTGACTCTGAAGCCCTCCGGTGTTTGCAACGTTGGGGTTTATACAACCTTGGAATTGGGACGCTTTCGAGAACAGTTGCGGGAGGTGTGAAGATGAAAATCCTTTTTTGCAGCCTCGGAAAACGCCATGAAAGGCATCGTGGCCCAGGTGACTGACAACAGGAAACCGCGGCATCAATTTTGTTCATAAAACTAAAAAGATGAGCGATTTAACATGAGCATGGTCAAACCTGAAATACACGTACTGAACCCGGAAAATCGGGAACGGGTCCATTGGTATTCCCTGGATATATTGTCCCGTGTGGGTATCAGGGTCGATTACAAACCGGCCAGGGACCTCTTTGTTGCCAACGGTTTCAAGGCTGATGACAATCAGAGGGTTTACATCTTCGCTGAACAGGTGGACTGGGCCTTAACCCAAGCCCCGTCCATTGCGGACATCTACACCCGTGACGGGAAACCGGCCTTCCAGGTGGGCCTAGGGAAAAACAGTCAAACCCGATTCGGTGTGGGCGTCACCAATCTCTATTACCAGCACCCTGGCGATGACCGGGTGGAACCTTTCAACCGGGAGCACATGGCCCTGACCGCAACCCTGGGGGATGCCCTGGGCCAGTTTGACCTGTTGGCCACACCCGGTGTTCTCAAAGACCTGCCGCCTGATACGGCGGATTTGATCAGCACGCTCGAAATGGTCGCCAACACCACCAAACCGCTGGTACTGCTGGTCTCCAATCATCATTGCTTCACCACCACACTCGATATGCTGGAGCACTTGACGGGTGGCCTGGATCAAAAGCCCTTTGTCATCCCCTATTTCAACCCCATCACCCCCTTGGTGCTGAATGAAACCACTGCCGAAAAAATGATGATGGCCGTAGAGCGGGGACTGCCCATGATCTACAACAACTACGGCATGTCCGGGGCAACCGCCCCCATCACACCCGGCGGTACGCTGGCCGTTTTGAATGCCGAGCTGCTGGCCGGCCTGGTCTACAGCCAGGTACTCAAAAAGGGCACCCCTATAATTCTGGGCAGTTTGCCGGCAGGCTTCAGCATGCAGGCCATGCAGGCGTGCTACACGCCCCACACCATGCTGCTTAATCTTGCCTGTGCCGAAATGATGGCCCACTATGGACTGCCCCATTCCGGAACATCGGGCAGCGGACCCGGATGGGGACCGGATCTGCTGGCCGGGGGCATGCACTGGATGAATAACCTGACCAGCTGCCTGGGCAAAGTCGGCCTGGCACCTTTCTGCGGAGGAAACTTCAGCTCGGTGGCCTTTTCACCCCCTGCAGTGGTGTATGCCAACGAAATCATCACCCAGGCACGCCTGTTCAGCCAAGGATTCAGCCTGGATGAAATCGATGTAGCCGTTGACGAAATTGCCGCCATCGGCCCGGGGGGCAATTTTTTGATGGCTGATATGACGGTGAAGCTCTGCCGGGAAATAAATTACAGCAATCCCATATGGCCGGAAATTTCCCTGGAGGAATGGCAGGAAATGGGCATGCCCAAGGCGGAAAAGCTCTTGCGGGAATACACCCTGGAACTGTTGAACAACCATCCCCGGCCTGCAGACCGTGACGCCTTGGTGGAAAAAGGGGAAGCCTTTATAAAATCGTGTTCCACGATTTTATGAAACGCGACTGCGTCGCTATTTTTAAATGATTAATACCAGTGTCAAAAGGACTCGACACTTGTTCCCTTGAAGGGAGTAATTTTTTCATAGCAAGGAGTGAGTAAAAAAAGGAACAGACATGAAAAGAAACTTGCATGCAGGACGCAACCTCAACGGAGGGTTGAGCCTCAATATCCTGACAGACAACGAACTGGAGGAGATCCACCTGGGGACGTTGGAGCTCCTGGAAAAGACCGGTCTCTTCATCGAGGACGACCGCGCCCTGGACTGCTTCGAAGAAGGCGGCGCCCGGGTGGACCGCGCAAAGAAAATCGTTAAAATCCCCCCCGTGCTGGTGGAGGACGCCATCCGCTCGGCACCGTCCAAAGTCATCCTTTACGGACGCGACCCACGGCACGACATCGTGCTGGAAAGCACCCGGGTTCATTTTACCAATTTTAGCGAGGGGGTCATGGTCAATGATCCTTTTACCGGTGAAAACCGGGAGCCCATCAAGCAGGATCTGGTGCACGCCGCCCGGGTCATCGACGCTCTCCCGGAAATCGATTTTTGCGAAAAAGCCCTCGGCGCCCACGATGTCCCCCAGGAAACGGTTCCCCTGCACAATGCCGAAGCGTTTCTGACCAACACCACCAAGCACTGCGCTTTCGGACCCGGAAACAGATACCTGCTCAACAAAATCCTGGACATGGCCGCCGCTATTGCCGGTGGGCTTGAAAAACTCAGGGACCGGCCGCTGGTATCCTTTACCACCTGCCCGGTCAGCCCGTTGAAACTGATTACCGACTGCTGTGAAATCATCATGGAGTCCGCCAGAAAAGGGGTGGTGTGCAACATCCTCTCCATGGCCATGGCCGGCGGCACATCGCCGGTAACCCTGGCGGGAACACTGGTCACCCACAACGCAGAAATCCTCGGCGGCCTGACCCTGGCGCAGCTCACCCGGCGAGGGGCACCGGTCATCTACGGCAGCTCCACAACAGCCATGGACCTGAAACTGGCCGAGGCCAGCGTGGGAACCCCCGAGTGCGCCCTGATCAGCGGGGCCGTGGCCAGGTTGGCGCGCTATTATGCCTTGCCCAGTTACGTTGCCGGCGGATAGGGCGACGGCAAAATATCTGACAGCCAGATGGGCCACGAAAAAACACTCACCGGACTGATACCCGCATTGGCAGGTGCCAATATGATCTACGGTCTGGGGATGCTCGAAAGCGGCATCACGTTTGATTACGCCCAACTGGTCCTTGACTGCGAATTCGCCCGCATGATCAAACACACGGTCAACGGCATTCCTGTAAACGATGAAACTCTGGCCGTTGATGTCATCGCCGAGATCGGCCCGTTCGGTGATTTTTTGAGCCATTCGCACACTTTCGACGGCATGCGTAGCCAGTCGCGCCCCGAGATCATCGACCGCCGGGGACGCAGCATGTGGGAGAGCGACGGGGCTACCGACAGCTACACCCGCGCCCTGGCCAAAGCCAGAACCCTGATTGAAACCCATGAGCCTGAACCGCTGCCCGCAGAGGTGCTGTCCAGGATAAGAGCCATCGTCCAGGAAACCGAAGCTGAACTTACGGAAAAAAACCTAAGTTGAGCGATTGCCGATGAAAAGGAATAAATATGCAGGATAAAATTCTCACCAGAATGGGCGACGGCGAACGCCTGTGGCTTTCCAACACTGATCTTAAAAAAGATATCGCCGAAGGCACCGCGGATGCTGCAGAAAGGGGCAATGTCCCTGAGCTGACCCAAGGAGAACAGGAACAATTGTTCACCATCATGGCTGATCCTGCCAGAATCGTCAGCGTGCTGCCCGGTGAAGAGGTGATCGTATCCGATGACGGCTGCAGCATGAGCTTCTATTCCGGGCAGGATGGCGGCGGCGTAGGCATCCCCATGAGCCGCATGCAGGCTGTTCTGACCTACGAACGCGCCTGTGGTGCGGACACCACCTCCATCGGCCACAGCGACTACAGCTACAAGCCGGTCAAGCCCATTATCAATTTCGAAACCAGTGACTACTACAACATTTCCATGGTCACGACAGCGCCCCTTTTTTACGGCGCCCAACCCAACATGGGGCTCTATTTTCAGCCGGACGGCCCCTGCCCTAACCCGTCCGAACTACTGCCGTTGGGGGAAATAAAAGCCGCCCTGGCCGCCCAGGAAGAGGCAGCCGCGATGCTCAGGGATGACCTCGTTTACGTGGGTACCAGACTGGCGGCAATCGGCTGCGAAGGGCTCAACTTCGACACCTCGGGGTCCGCCGGCGATGCAGACTTCATGGCCGCGCTCGAAGCGGTGGCTGACATTAAAAAATCCGCACCGGGTATGCCCATCCTCATGGGGGCTTCAGGTGAGTTTGTCATCGGCATGCACGGCGAAGTCGAATTCAACGGCAAGCGCCTGGCCGGCCTTTACCCCCACGAACAGGTAAAGGTCGTGGAAGATGCCGGGGCCGACATTTTCGGCCTGGCCGTGGGCACCAGCACTAACCGCACCGTGGCCTGGAACCTGGCACGGGCCGTAACCTTTTTAAAGGCCACCACAAAGGTTGCCGATGTCCCGGTGCACGTGAACGTGGGCATGGGCGTGTGCGGCATCCCCATGATGGAACAGCCGCCCATCGACAGCGTAACCAGGGTTTCCAAGGCACTGGTGCAGCTGGGTAAGGCTGACGGGTTGTAGATTGGCGTAGGCGATCCCCTCGGCATGCACATTGCGCACATCATGGCATCTTGCATGGGCGGTATCCGGACGGCAGGAGATCTTGTCGCCTGGATACAGATGACCCGAAAAATGAAGATTCATGAAGCCAAAGCATATGTCGCCGAAAAACTGGGTATCGAGGTCATGGACCTGACCAATGAGGAGGTCATGCGGCCGTTACGGGAAGAGCTCGGCATCGGCACGGTCACTTCCGTGGCCGGCAGCCCCAAGGGCATCCTGGCCAAAATAAAGATTGCCGAGCTTTTGGATATTCAGATTCCTTCGGTGGACCTGTTCAAGTCCCAGATTTAATTGAGGACTCTCGCAGCAAGCCGCGAGGCATCTTCGACCATAAGAGTTCAATTAGGGGACGTTGTTTACTTTTTGCACTTAAGTAAATAAGTGTAAAAAGTAAACAACGTCCCCTAACCACAACATCCTGATATTACAGGACACCAATTTCTGCAAAACTGGACAGGACCATCCACAGCTTGACATCGAATTTTGTTTGCGTGTCATTGAGCAGGTCTCTTGCATCCGCCTGTGAAACCAGGAGCGTCTCGATGGCCTCAGTGCCTTCATTGCCGGATGCCGAAACAGTGCCCTCGCAGTCACAATACACCATGACGAAATTTTCATCGGTCATGCCGGCCGTGCCATAAAGAGTCGGACTTTTTTTATGAATTTCGATAAGTTCAAGACCTGTCTCCTCTTTCAGCTCTCGACGTGAGGTTGTTTCGATACTTTCCCCTGTATCGATGAGCCCGGCCGGCAAAGCATATTCGTACCCCGCCAAAGCCACCCTGTATTCCCGGATGACAACCAATTTCTTTGCGTCCCTGTGAAAAGGAACGATCACCACGGCATCCGGGGGGTCGAATGCGCCTGTAATACACTTGGGAAGAGCCTTTCGTGAAACCACCTCCCACGTCTTGGGTTGATTGTTTTTGTCCCTGTATTCAACCTCGAACAAGTTAAGCCACTTTTTGTCGGTAATCTTCTTGTAGCCGGTTATTTCCATATACTTTCCTCAATGGATGTTTGATCAGACATGATATGGTCAACTTGGGCAACCGCTGATATTGGTATTATATTATATGTAAATACAGATTGTTACAGTTACTTTGCCCTGTTAAATCAGCGACCGCCGGCAGAGCCGGAGGTATGAGGAGGGCCCCTCGAAGGGGCCTATTCTGCCGTCGCCGCTGATTTGTATCAAGAATTTTTTCTTTGTTTTAACTCCCTTCATCTGACACCGGCGTCACATGTAACCCTCACCAGATCGGTAGAACCTTTTCAATTCTCACCGGCTGAGCCGGTGGCTCATGAAGGGAGTTATACAGCTATAGGATAAAATATATATAGCATATGTGCAAACCGTTTGTTACGGTCTTCCCATATTTATCTGGATGGAAAAACAACATGATCAACATAACTCCCGACATTGTAATTTATGAAAAGGAGCTTACTTTTGAGTTCGTGCGCTCCTCCGGGCCCGGCGGCCAGAACGTGAACAAGGTCTCCAGTGCGGTCCAACTGCGCTTTGATGTTCGGGCCTCGACAGGAATACCGGTCGACGTTAAAAACCGGCTTAAAACACTGGCCGGCAGGCGACTGACCGAAGATGGGATTCTGATCATCAAGGCCGACCGGTTCCGGAAGCAGGAGCAGAACCGGCAGGATGCAATGGGGCGCCTTGTCCGGCTTTTACGGACCGCGACAGTTAAACCCAAAAAGCGGGTCAAAACCCGGCCGACCAAAGCAGCCAAGGAGCGCAAACTTGCCGCCAAAAAACAGCGGGGGCGGTTGAAAAAATTGCGCCAAAAAATAACCACCGGTGAATGAATGATCCTGTTTTTACTCGTATATGTCAGCATATATGGGGGTGTACATTTGTACGCTTTCATGAAACTGAAGAGAGGCCTTGAACTCGACATCTTTGCAAACCTGCTGCTGACACTACTGATGCTGTTGATGGTGGCGGCACCCATTGTTGTGCGTGTGCTAGAACACAACGGCCAGGGCGCCCTGGCCCGCGGCCTGGCTTACATCAGTTTCATGTGGATGGGCCTGCTGTTCCTGTTTATTACCGCTTCTTTCTTTTTCGACATCTACAGATTGTTTCACTGCCTGGCCCGCAACCTGAGCCAGAGCCTGCTAGCCAACCTCACGCTTTCCCCCAAGGGCTATACTTTTCTGGCGATTTTTATATCTCTTGCCATTGCTATTTACGGATTTGTGGAAGCCTTGAACATCCGCACGGAACACATCACCATCAAAACCGGTAAACTGCCTGCCAACATTGAAAAGATCAGGGTCGCCCAGATATCCGATGTCCATCTCGGGCTCATCGTGGGAAAGATGCGGCTCAGGCGAATTCTCGACAAGGTCAAGCAGGCCCGCCCGGATATGCTGGTGTCCACCGGTGATTTGGTGGATGGCCACATGGATGACCCTGAAGCGCTGGCCGCCATGTTCAAAAACATCCCTGCCCGCTATGGAAAATTTGCCATTACCGGCAACCACGAATTCTATGCCGGCCTCGATCACGCGCTGGCATTCACCGAAAAGGCGGGTTTCACGATCCTGCGGGGCGAGGGCCAAACCATTGAAGGGGTGTTCAATATCGCCGGGGTGGACGATCCTGCCAGGGGACCTTATCGTCCAGACCACATGGTGTCTGAAAAAACGTTGTTGGACAGCCTGCCCAAAAACAGATTCACCCTCTTCCTGAAGCATCAACCCATTGTCAGCAAAACATCTTTGGGCCTGTTCGACCTTCAGCTTTCAGGGCACACCCACAAAGGACAGATATTTCCCTTCAGTCTGATGACCAAGCTTTTTTACCGTATGCACACCGGTCTGTCCAAACTCAGCAACAATGCCCTGCTCTATGTCAGCCGGGGCTCGGGCACCTGGGGACCCCCGATTCGGTTTCTATCCCCGCCGGAGGTGACCATCATCGACCTCGTCCCCCGAGGCAAATAGAATACGCTTCTCGATTCAGAATGTAAGACGGATGCTGCAGGCCTGTGGGTTCGTAATACTCATGGTGGGTATATTCAAATCCAAGCCTTTCCAATACATGGGGCGATGCCGTGTTGTCAGGATGGTGGCCGGCAAACAGCCCGGCCACGGAGATCTCCTTGAAAGCATACGCCATAACCCCCAGGGCCATTTCCACGGCAAACCCTTTTCCCCAGCATCGTCTAAGAATGTGAAAACCGATCTCATAAATTCTTTTTGAAGGTTGATAAGGCCTGATACCGCAGCATCCCACGGGGTTGCTATTTGATTTTAAAAAGCAGGGCCAGTACTGAATACCATGGTTTTTCTGGCTGTCGATTTCCTTAAAGAGCCGGGCTTTGACCTCATCATCAGACATTTGCCCCTTGGCAACGATGAAGCGGGTAACCTCGGGGTCTCCCCAAAGATCCATTGCCAGGTCGAGATCGTCCGCCTGCCAAATCCGGAAGTAGAGCCGTCGGGTCGTCATGAATATTTTCGTGTGGGCAACTGTAGATTCAGAGGAACCGGTCATGGGCAGCTTTTGGATGGGACCCGGAAATAAATTCTCATTTTTTTCCTTTGTACCCTTTGTTTACCCAGTGAAATGCACGTCAGTGCCGTCGAAGACGATTTAACCGGGGTGACTTTGTGGCTATTTTTTTGTCATTCGAAAGCCGCCAGACGCTCTTCGGTCATTGGATGGGTGGAAAGATAGTTAGCCCACTTTTTTACGCCATCCTCTGCGTCGACCCCGGACGCCTTTTCAACCCGCCGCATCAGGTTGGCAAAGTGCTTGAGGTCGATAGCGTGTTCCTGCATGTAAGCCATTGCGTATTGGTCTGCTTCCCGTTCGAATTCCCGGGAATAGGCCATCTCTGTCAACAAAACCGGCAGGCCGATAAACAGTTCGGATGAACCGGTGATGTCGCCGGTAACGGCCAGGATGGCAAAGCCCAGCAGGGAATCCTGGACAATAGAGCGCATGCCGTGGCGCCTCACCACATGGCCGATCTCATGGGCCAGCACAGCCGACAGTTCCTGGTCATGCTCTGCCAGGCGCACCATTTCATCTGTGAAAATAATCGTTCCATCAGGCAGGGCAAACGCATTGGCGCCCAGGCCGCCCCCTTTTCTGAAGATGATGTTCAGATCATACGCGGCATGCGATGTGATCAACGGTTGGAAATGAGACCTCAAGCGTTCACGTGTGTTGGAATCCAGTTCGGTTGAAGACAAAACTGATCGATCCAGCATGGTGAGGGTCTGTTGGCTGGCCAGGTCCAAAATGGAGGACGGCAGCATGTCGGCAATGATCCTGGCTGTCCACGGAATCCCGTACTGAACACTTCCCCAGAGAAAAACCAGGGTAAGCACTATACCCACAAGCACATATTTGAAACGGCTCTCCAGCAGGTGGACCCTGTCCAGCCAGGATGGCCGCCCGAATCGCGCCACCAGCCGATCCACGGTGTCGTTGTCAAGGGTCTCCAGCTTCGCACCGCCAGGGAATTTCAGATATCGGGGTGTGTCAGCCAGGCGGGCGGAAATGTCGAGATCGAACCGCGGCAAGGTGGCGATGCGGCTGTGATCGTCCGACCGCTCTACATGCACGGCACCGCTGTCGTAGACATGACAGACCACATCTGTTTGCCCGGCTGTTTTGCCATCGTACCATTTGCCCTTAAAAGAAATCATATTGGGTTACAGGCCAATATCGAAATCAAATAAATCCCCGACTTCCTCACCCAGAGCGCTGACCTGCTCTTCTTCACCGGCCACAAACTTTTCCGGATCCTCATCGGCCAAAAAGGTCAGGTGGTTCAAGCGGTAGCGCAGTGTCCGAATGATGGCCCAGGGTAAAAACAGGCCCAGGGTCAGCGCTGTGGCCAGGGAATTGGTCAAAACCAGGATAAGATAGGGCATGATTTTCATGTCCGCCCTGAACTGGTTATGGGCAATGCTGCTGGTGTTGTATAAAAGGTTGGTGGTCCTTACCGAATAAAAGGCAAATAGATAGAGGTAAAGCGCAACCATGACCAGGCCGGATAGCGGTGCAAACAAAAACCCGGCAGCCACAACCGCAAGAATGCCGACAACGAGAGGAATCACAGCACTCATAAAAAGACGGTAATACTCCCGGGACGTTGCCGTAAAAACAAAACGGGTGGCGCCGTAGGTGCTGTTTTCTACAATGAATTTTTTCTGGCGATAGTAAACATAGGGGAATATCGCCCCCAGGGTAAACACGGCCACAATCGGCCACCACAGGTAAACCAGGGCGGCATCTTTGACGCGGCCTTTGAATCCGAAACGGATATTACGGATAGCGCTGTTGCGGGCGTTGAACATCAGGGTCCGCACGATCACCCATGGGAAAGCGGCCACAAAGACCAGCGTAAAGATGACCTGGGAAGCGGGCATAAAGTAGGTGATTGCCGAAGAAAGCAGAATAAAGCCTATGATGATAATGCGCCCCTTGAGGATCTTGACCGGGTCGGCCAGGTATTCAAACGCCGCCCCCTGCAGGCGGGTGTTTCCGTAGAGGTACTGCTTCCGCCTGACCTTGGCCCAGGCAGAATAGATACCCAGAGTGACAATGGACAACACAATGTTGACAATCCATATCTTGAAATATTCCCTTCCCGAGCCAATGAACTCGAAGGGAATCTCGGACGGCTTCCACATAGTGTCCGTCTCCTTGGAAACCGTGTCCGCCGGCATGCCAACTTCGTTGCCCTCCGCTTTCTCCTTTCCAGGATCTTGTCCGATTTCCTTTTCTTCAGACCTCACCGCCATGGAGGACCCCGAACTATCCGTGTCGGTTACAGCAGGACTCTTGGTAAGCACAATATCCATACCCACGCGCTTCAGTGCCATGCCTAACCGCTTGGCAGTCGCCTCGTCTGTATTTTTCTTGAGTACGACCCGCGTGCCCTTCAGGATCACCTCCACCTGTTTTTCACTGAGGGGAAAGGTCGCCATGAGCTTTGACTTTACAACCGAAATATCAACACCCGGCAAGAGTTTCCCGCGATAGACGACGTTGTAGCGTGGCTCCGGCACAATCTCCTCCTCTCATAATTGATAGGGCATGCATCTTGTCTTGCTTGTTACAATATAGATGTGGCTATACTGGAAGCTGCTCTTGTTGTGGCTGTCGTTAAGGGTGTATATCACATTTATCGTAATTTATCATCTTGATCGTGTATTAAAACAAGCTATTACCTGAATCTTGTGTAACTTTTCAATAAGCGCGGGTATTCACGGTTTAATGATCATTCTGGATTCCCGCGAAGGCAGGAATCCAGATATTACCCGGAGTTTATGAGTAACTACAATCTTGTATGAAATTTGATAATACTTTCACAAATCTTTTTCTATTGCAATTAAAGGAGAATACCCTTTGAAATACATCGGAGCCCATGTGAGTGCCGGCGGCGGTGTGGAAAACGCCCCCCTCAACGCCGCCCGGATAGGGGCCAAGGCATTTGCCCTGTTCACCAAAAACCAGCGCCAATGGAAAGCCAAGCCCCTGAGCACCAAAAGTATGCAATTGTTTCGGGAAAACTGTGCAAAGGAAGGCTATGGTCCTGAACAGATACTGCCCCACGATTCCTACCTCATCAACCTGGGCCACCCCGATGAAGAGGGGCTGGCCAAATCCCGGGCCGCGTTCCTGGACGAGTGCCGGCGCTGCGAGCAGCTCGGATTGACATATCTCAATTTTCACCCGGGGAGCCACCTCAGAAAAATTTCTGAAGGCGAGTGTATAAGACGCATTGCCGAATCCATCAACCTCACCCTGGATAAGACCCGGACCGTTATTCCCGTAATCGAGAACACAGCCGGCCAGGGCAGCAATATGGGGTATCGCTTCGAGCACCTGGCCGCCATCATCGATCAGGTGGAGGATAAAACCAGGGTGGGCGTGTGCCTGGACACCTGCCACACCTTCACCGCCGGATATGACCTCAAAACCGAAGAGGGGTATCACGCAACCCTTGCGGCCTTTGATGCCGTGGTGGGGTTCAAGTATCTCAAAGGCATGCACCTCAATGATTCGAAAAAAGACCACGCCAGTCACGTGGACCGCCATGCAAATATCGGAAAAGGTCTGATAGGTCTGGATGCCTTCCGGTTCATCATGGCCGATACCCGCCTGGAGAAAATCCCGCTGATCCTCGAAACACCTGATGACACCCTTTGGGCCAAAGAGATAGCACTGCTCTACGAAATGGCAATGGAAAACCAATAACTTAAATGCTATAATCAGGACTTGACCAAATTCATCTACTCGTTTGGATTAATAGGAAATCAAATGACCGACCAGCTCAGAAAAATCATCATTGAAAAAGAAAATGCCGTATTTCGTCTGGATGCGAATGGCCGCTGGCAAAACCAGCATGGGCGATTTCAGCACAAAAAGGTGATCGACTACTTTCACACCTGCATAAAAAAGGACCAACACGGCTTCTACCTCACCCAGCAGAGGGAAGACTGCATTGAAAAGGTGTACTTTCCGTATGAAGAAACAGCATATTTCGTGTTCGATGTGATTGTGGGTGATGACATCGTGCTTGTCCTGAACACCGGGCAGCGTCTGGAATTGGATCCACGCCAGCTGTGCATAAAAAAGGACAACCTGTACATGCGCCACAAAGAAGATATCATAAAATTCACTGACCGCAGCATGATGAAAATGGCTGCCTTGATGGAAGACACAGAAGACGGCTATGCCTTTGTGTTTCAGGGCAGAAAGTATCCCATAGATACAGTGGATTCCTTTTAGAAACAGTCCCTATTATACTTCAGGAGAAAATATATGTTAAACAGCATCAGACGGTTTTTCGGCAAAACAAATCAGGAGAGCGATA
>JAOZRT010000304.1 GCA_029940035.1 Desulfobacterales bacterium | reverse complement strand
GCGTGGATAAAATGGTTGCCGCCGATAGCCAGGGCATCGCCATCACCCATGGGGACGATGACATTGAGTTCAGGCAGTCCCAGTTTAACGCCGGTGGCGAAAGCCAGGGCGCGTCCATGAATGGTGTGCAGGGTGTGGAAATCAACATACCCGGATATGCGCGACGAGCAACCGATGCCGGACACCATGACGATTTCGTTTTTGCTCATACCCAGCTTTTCGACGGCGTGCAGCATACCGTTCAGCACAATGCCGTGCCCGCAGCCCGGGCACCACATGTGCGGAAAAAACCTTTCCCTGATATAGTCTTTGATAGCCATGGATTTAAGCCCCTTTTCCCATGATGATTCTGAGAATGTTTCTGATGTCGGTGGGGGTGATAAAAACCCCGTCCACCCGGTTGGCCAGAAAAACCTTTTCCGGGTCGTTGACCGCCCGTTTGACCGCCCGCAGCACCTGTCCGGCATTCATTTCCACCACGAGTACATACTTGGCATTTTTACACTTTTCCGCAATCATCTGGTAGGGAAACGGCCACAGGGTCTGCAGCTCCAAGAGACCCAGCTTTTCCCCGCGCGGGCGCCTCTGCTCAACGACATGCAGGGCCGAGCGGGCTGACGAACCATAGGAAATGAGAATGCATTCGGCGTCTTCCAGATAGTATTCCTTGTACATGAGAATCTGGTTGACGTGGTTTTTGATTTTATCTACCAGGTGCCGGTGGAGGCCCTGGACAATTTCCGGCTTATTGGTGGGGAACCCCCACATGTCGTGGAACAGGCCGGTGACGTTGTAGCGGTGAACGCCGCCGAAATCGGACATGGGCAGGCGGCCGTCCTCCCTGGGCAGGTAAGGGTGGTAGTCGACCCCGTCCTTTACTGATGTGCGCAGCCTTTCCACCAGGGGGATGGCTCCGGGTTCGGGGATGACGAGCTTTTCACGCATGTGGCCCACCACTTCGTCGAACAGCAGCACCACCGGTGTGCGATATGTTTCCGCCAGGTTGAAGGCCTCAACGGTGATGGCGAACACATCCTGGTGGTTGGAGGCGGTGAGCACGATAATGGAATGGTCACCATGGGTCCCCCAGCGCGCCTGCATGACATCACCCTGGGAAACGCTGGTGGGCAGTCCTGTGGAAGGGCCGCCGCGCTGTACATTGACGATCACGCAGGGGATTTCCGTCATAATGGCATAGCCCAGCGCTTCCTGTTTGAGGGAGAACCCGGGTCCGCTGGTAGCGGTCATGACCTTTTTCCCGGTCAGAGAGGCCCCGATGATGGCGCACATGGAAGCGATTTCATCTTCCATCTGGATGAATTTACCCCCTTTTTGCGGGAGCCGGTAGGACAGGTGCTCGGCAATCTCCGTGGATGGCGTAATGGGGTACCCGGCAAAGAAATCCAGCCCGGCATAAATTGCGCCTTCCACACAGGCCTCGTTGCCCTGAACGAATCGAATATTGTTATCCATAATAAAACCCTATGTCACGCATTGTTCTCAGTGATGATCTCAATGGCCAGGTCGGGGCATCTGAGTTCGCACAGCTTGCAGCAGATACAGTCTTCGGGCCGTGCGGCGACAACCTTGTCCTGGTCATCGAGCTCAAGCACCGATTTGGGGCAGAAGTGCACGCAGATGCCGCACCCCTTGCACCACTCCCGGTTGATGAGGTGTTCCTTTAATTTGGGTTTAGCCATTGGGTTGTCCTTATGACAGGAAGTGTGTTTGGTTTTTGGTGTTTGGTATTTAGTATTTGGTGTTTGGTTTCAGGTTTCGGCTTGTAAATATCTGTCTAATAATTTATCTGATAACGTTTCTCCGTACTTTGTGGTCCGACCTCTGGGGCTCTGTGGTTCTGTTGTTCAGTGTCTGGCGTCTGGTGTATCTTCTTGCTTATTGATTTTGCAGATGATTGTCAATATATATAGCGGTTGTTATTGGTCTGTTTTGTTTTGGGGAGAGGCATGCAGAAGACGATCATCATTGTTTTGGCAGCACTGATAATTCTCGTTGCGCTTGCGGGCGGCGCGCTGCTGGAACTGTTCAATTTTGCCGGCACACCATGCAGCACGGCCACCGTCGAACAGAACGTTTTGGTGCCGCCGGGCCAGGGGTTGAAAGCCACGGCCGCCGACCTGCATGGCCGCGGTATCATCCGGAATGCGTTCAAGTTCAACCTGTACGCCAGAATAAAAGGGTTCGATAAAAAAATAAAAGCCGGTGAATACCGGTTGAAGCCGTCTTTTTCACCCCAAGAGATCCTAGAGATCATGGTGAGCGGCAAGGTCCATCTCTATAAAATCACCATTCCCGAAGGGTATAACCTTGTTCAGATAGCCCACATGATGCCTGCGGCCGGACTGGGGATGGCCAAGGAATTCCTGGCTGTTGCCAATAGCAGCGCCCTGGCAGGGGAACAAAATATTCCCGGCGATTCTTTTGAGGGCTACCTTTTTCCGGACACCTACCATTTTCCCAAGGGTGTTTCCCCGGAGAAGATCATTCAGACCATGGTCCGGCGGTTTCGGGAGGTGTTCACTCCAGCGTGGGAAAAGCGCGCCCGGGAAAGGAAAATGACCAAACACCAAGTGGTGACCCTGGCATCCATTATAGAAAAGGAAACCGGCGCTCCTTCGGAACGGCCGATCATCTCTTCGGTTTTTCACAACCGGCTCAGGAAAAATATGCGCCTGGCCAGCGATCCGACAGTGATCTACGGGATCAAGGATTTCGACGGAAACCTGACCCGCAAGGATCTCACAACACTCACCCCATATAATACCTATAAAATAAAGGGACTTCCGCCGGGCCCCATTGCCAACCCGGGGGCCAAGGCCATCGAGGCCGCCCTCTATCCTGTTGATACGGCCTATCTGTTCTTTGTTTCCAAGCGAGACGGCACCCATCACTTTTCAAAAACCTATCAGGAGCATGAAAAGGCGGTGCGGAAGTATCAGTTGCGGCGTTAGTATCGATAGAAGATACTAACGCCTTAACTGATACTGTAACTTGGCCTGCGGCCGTAATTTACGCTTCGCGTGTCACTACCCCTTCAGGTGTCATTTGGCCTGCGGCCATGCTTTGCCCTTCGGGCGTAATTCATCGTCACTACGCCTTCGGCTGTCATTTGCTTCGCGTCATTACGCTTTGCTGTAATTTATTGCAGCTAATAGCTAAATGCCAAAAGCAACCACCAATGACATGCGAAGCATTAATTACGGCCAAAGGCCAAATAACGCGCGCCAGCGCAAATGACAACAAGTTACAGGATAGTTCAAATTATTTAGGTGAGGTTAAGTTCGATCAATACAGGCCTGACAGGTAAACCGCCTTCAGCTTCATGATTCGGGACAGCGATCGATCGTTTGCAGCCTTGGCAGCCGGGTCGTCAGTTGTGAGATGCAGAATTTCTTCGAATGCCGTCTCTATGGCAGGGCCTTTGTGGCAGATCAGGGCGATATCGATTTCAGCCGCCAAAACGCGGCGCACAGCTTGGGTGACGGTAAAGTGGCGGGTGATGGCGCCCATATCGAGATCGTCGGTCATGACCACCCCCTGGAAGCCGATCCTTTTTCTCAACAACTCGCCGGCAATTTTTACGGAAAGGCTGGCCGGCCACTCCTCATCCAGCTGGCGGTAACAGATGTGCGACAGCATGATGCCGGCAACCTCTTTCTCGATGGCAGCCACAAAGGGTGGCAAATCCTCTTTTTCCAAAACGTTCATAGATGCATCCAGAAAAGGGAGGTCATGGTGTGAATCCAATTGGGTTTTTCCGATTCCCGGAAAGTGTTTGGCCACGGCCATGATGCCTTTAGCCTGGAGGTCTTGGATGACGGTTATACCGAGTTCAGTCACCCGGGCAGGATCATCTCCGAACGCCCTGTCGCGCATGATGCCTTCCGGTCCGGGCAGCGCCACGTCCAACACCGGGGCCATGTTCATGTTGATGCCCACGGAGCCAAGCTCCCGGGACGTCACATCGGCAAAAAGGGCGGCATCATCAATGCCGCGCATGCGGGGATTGCCTGCAAATTCGGTGAAGGGTGTCTTGAGCCGGGCGACTTTACCGCCTTCCTGGTCTATGGCAATGAACAACGGCGGCTGGCCGCAGGCTTTAGCCCGTGTTTGGGCGGTGCTGCAAAGCTCGCGCACCTGATCTGGATCGACAATATTCTGGGAAAAAAGGATGAGGCCGCCGACCTTCAGGGTGTCGATGAGAAACGCCAGATCTGAATTGAAATGCGCGCCCTCGAACCCCACCATCAGGCGTTGGCCGGCCTTTTGTGCGGGGGTGAATTTCAGATGGGTCATAGCTGAGATCAAGTCCTGATTTAAGTGGTTTCGGGTGTCAGGTGTCGGGTTTCGCTTGTAAAAATCTGTCTAAAAAAGTTCCGGCCACTGGCTACAGACAACCGACTACAGATCACCTTCTCACTCTTGAGTATACGTCACAATCCAACCCCGACACCTCGCCCTGGCTCAGATAGTGAAATCCGACGGCGGCAATCATGGCTGCGTTGTCCCCACAGAGGTCCGGGGAGGGGATATGTACTGTCAGGCCCTTTTGAGCGGCTTGCTCCATGACGTTGGTCCGCAAACGCGTATTCGCGGCAACCCCTCCCACAATGGCGGCATGGCTGCAATTTTTCTGTTGGGCCGCATGCAGCAGTTTATAGGACAGTACATCCACCACCGCTTCCTGGAAGCCGGCGGCGATGTCCTGGATAAGATCGTTGCCCTCAAGGTTTGCGGACTGGATATAGCGGTTTACACCGGTCTTGATGCCGCTGAAACTGAAATCATACTGGGTTTTATCAAGATAAGGTCTTTTGAAAACCACCTTCCCTGGGTCGCCCTTGGCTGCCATGTCGCTGATGACTTTGCCGCCCGGGTATCCCAGGCCCAGCATTTTCGAGACCTTGTCAAATGCTTCGCCGGCTGCGTCGTCGCGGGTTTGACCCATCAGCTCGATGTCGGTATGGGAGGTAACGTAGTAGATGGCGGTGTGCCCTCCGGAAACGAGCAGGGCCACAAACGGAAAGGGCGGGGGATCGGGTTCGAGGAAAACCGAATTGATGTGGCCCGCCAGGTGGTTGACGCCGATCCAGGGAATGCCGGAGGAATAGGCCAGGGCCTTGGCAAAGGAGAAACCCACCAGGAGGGATCCCACCAGCCCCGGGCCCTGGGTGGCGGCGACACCATCGATACGGTTGAGTTGGATGCCGGCACTGTCCAGGGCTTCCCGAACCACGGGGGCGATCGCCTCGATGTGTTTGCGGGAGGCCAGTTCCGGGACAACCCCCCCGAAAGGGTGATGAACATCTATTTGTGAGGCAACCACCGA
Source organism: Desulfobacterales bacterium (assembly GCA_029940035.1). GTDB lineage: Bacteria > Desulfobacterota > Desulfobacteria > Desulfobacterales > B30-G6 > JAJDNW01. The sequence goes on along the minus strand of JAOZRT010000304.1, from coordinate 93 downwards.
CGACAGCGACGTGGTTCCGTTTTTGACCACCGCGGCCGCGGTTTCATCGCAGGATGTTTCTATTCCGAGTATCAGCATATTATTTGGCCTGCG
>JAOZRT010000059.1:9399-19344 GCA_029940035.1 Desulfobacterales bacterium | reverse complement strand
GATGGCACGGATAGCGTTACGATCCATCCGGATGCAATCGAGCCGATCGGCCAATACACCCAGAAGATCAAACAATCCCTTGAAAAAAGGTTGGCTGCGTCACCCGAGATACAGTTCAGAATAGAGACATTTCCGCCATATCGAGTGGCCTACATCAGAAGTTGGGGGCCTTACAATGTCGAAGTAGGTCGAGATGCTTTTAACCGCCTGTTGCAGTGGGCGGAACCCAGAGGATATGTGAATGACGATGCCATTGTCGTTGGGGTGGCCTGGAACAGCCCCTACAATACGCCACCTGAAAAATTGATATACGACGCCTGCATTACGGTGCCGGCTTCCACGGTGGCAGACCGGTGGGTAAACATTCAAACGCTTCAGGGTGGAGATTTCGCCATACATCATTGCGACATCGATATTCATCGCCAGGAAGAGGAGTGGATGCGGTTTCTGCTGTATGGACTGGCTAAAAGTGACTATCAACCAGACGACCGTCCTGCTCACAGCATCTATTCAACGGAGTCCACCCCTGAGCGTGTGATCGCCGATCTCTGCCTGCCAATTAAGCCATTAATGCAGTAGTAGGGCACCCAAAGGCTCAACATACCGACAATCTGAACCGCAATAGCGAGCGCATACTCCGCAGTTTGCTGCGGGGTAAGCGAGCGAATCAAAATCAGGCAGAATTCCTCAGAATCTTCAATTTCCGTAAATAGCAAGATATGACACACCTATAGCAAGTATCGAAAAGAAATTGACTTGTATTCATATTACACTGATTGTTCATGATTGCACCACTGTTAACCCATAAGGAGGGCAGGGGATGATAAATCGAATTTCAATGATCGGAATACTGGTTATGTGCGTTGTTGTTATGACCTTTGCCGGCGCTTCAGCCGGTCCTAATGATGTGGTCAAGATCGGCCTGCAGTACGACCCCGGCACCATGAACATGCTGCAGCTCAAAACGGGCATCGAAATCCCGGCAATCCTGCCCATGCATCAAATATTGATGTTGACCGACCCCTGGACCGGCGAACGCACCTTTGAAAGCTCATTGACCGAGTCGGCCGAAGTCCTGGAAAACGGCAAAGACATCAAGTTCAAACTGGTCAAAGGCAATACGTTTCACACCGGGGATCCCTTAACCGCTCACGATGTCAAATTTACCTACGAACAGTGCGCCAACCCGTCAAATGCCAACCTCATGGCCGCACCCCTGGACGAGATCGAAGATATTGAAATCATCGACGATTACACCTTTATTTTCCGTTTCTGGGAACCCTACGCTGCCTGGCGGGAACTGTTGTGGATAGGGATCTGCTCCAAGAAATACTACGAAAAAGTCGGCCCAAAAGAATTCGGCAAACATCCCGTGGGCAGCGGTCCTTTCAAATTTGGGGAGCGCAAGATCGGGGAGTACATTACCCTTATAGCGGATCCCAATTACCAATGGACGGAGAATGTACCCTATGACGACCCGGACACCGGGGAACAAAAAACAAAGGTTGTGCAACGCAAAGTCGATTTCGGCACACTGAAATTTATTACTATCCCAGACGATATCACGCGCATGGCCATGCTGGAAACCGGTGAGCTTGACCTGATCACCGACATCCTGCCCCACCATGTGAAGAAACTTGAACGCAACAAGCACATTATTATCAAGAGGGAAAAGAACTCACCAAGCTTATTTGCCTTGGGAGCCCGGGCGGATAACTACCCCATCGCTAAAGATTCTGATTTTATGCAAGGATTGAATTACGCCATCAATCGGCAGGAGATTGTTGACAGAATATTTCTAGGCGAAGGCTACCCTCTCTATATGTTTGCCAGTAAGTCCGAGCTGGGATACGATCCTAGTATTGTCTATGAATTCGATCCGGACAGAGCCCGGAAGTTTGTACAGGATTCCAGCTACAAACCAGGCACTCCCATCACATTGACGTACACCAGCGCGATTCCCAATGCAGATCTGGTGGCTGCGACCCTCCAGAAATACTGGAAGGATGTGGGCATTACCATCAACCTGCAAAAACTGGAGGCCGGCACCCAAGCCACATACGCCAGAAATAAAGATCCTAAAGAAGGCCATCTGGTCCTGTACTCCTGGGCTGGTGGACGGGACCCCAGTACACGTCTGCTGCTCACGCTGCCGTCCAAAAGTATGTACAATTCCTGGCAGACGCGCCAAGCCCAGAAGCAGGTGGACGAACTGACCTATGCCCAGGCCCGGGAAACCGACCAGGAAAAACGCCGGGCTTTGTTGAAGCAGATCCACGAGCTATTGAGAGCGGAGCCTGGCGGTCCTGTATTATTCGGATTGAACCAGATTTATGCCATGCAGGAACGGATCGACTATTCCTGGTTGCCTGGGGATGCATTTGTTTTCGGCGTGAACCGCATCAAAATCGTCAAGTAATAAAAAACACTCATAGTCGATGACGTATAGCTTCCAGAGCCAATGGTTCTTCAGGTTATATTTGAGCTCTCCTTTGCACAGGACACGGAAGCTTCACCATTGAGCAAGATGTGAAACACCCATAGCAAGAATCGAAAAGATTTTGATTTTTTATGGTACTATCCTGAACATCATCAACTGGTGATACGTGCGCCCTTTAGGGGATACAATACACAACTCAAAACATCATACTGTACATTAGATAAAAAATATAACGGCTTGATAAAATACGATTAAAAAGTATATCAAATTCAAGCTAACGGTTTGCGTTTTATGTTGGTTCGCATGCATCGGATACAGACATTCAAGGCTATCAGGATCGCATCGAATATGACTGGCTTCCCATGGAAGCCTTTTTGTTTAATGTACAGCGCATAAAAATTGTCAAATGATAATAAATCCCAAAGTGCTCGTTTAAAGGCATTATTGTAGACAGTCGGTAACAAAATTAGATTTACGACAATTTTCAACATCCGGATTTATTATTATAAATAGCCTTTCGCGGATAGTTAAAAGACAAAAATTGAAAGGACGGCAAAGAGAGGAGGGCAACATGGCCTGGCTGGAACGCTTTCATATTCTGAGCCATGCCACCGGCGGCATGGCAGCCGTGCGTTATGCCATGACCACGTCCGAGCGGCTTATCAGCCTGATGCTGACCGACACCGGCTCGGCTACTGCTCCGGAGATGCCCGGCATGGAATTTACCGAAGAAATGCGGGAAATGCACAGACTGACAGCTGAAACCCGCAAAACTGCCACAGTTGAGGAATGGATGGCCCTTGCCCGGGCCGAGCCGGGTCCGTTCCTCTTCAAGATGGCCGAACACCCGGACAGTGAATCCATGTGGGGCATTTTTAAAGGGTTCATCCAACGCAGCGACCCTGTGGCCATCCGCGACTTTATGATGAGCTTTTACACCGATCCCGACCCCATGGTGTCGGGGCTCAGGCAGATTCAGTGCCCGACCCTGGTGCTGTTGGGGGAATTTGACATCGTTTTCCTGGAACCCAGTCAGATAATGGCCCGGTAGATCCCTGATGTCCGGCATGTCATTCTGGATAATATCGGCCACATGACGGCCATCGAGGATCCTGAACGGACCTTCCGGGAAATCATCCAGTTCCTCGAATCTGTAGAGCAGCGAGGAATCGCCGGGTGAGTAACTATGGCTTTGGAAAGGTGAATATTTAATGGAAATAGAATCTCGTTTTTACAAGCTGGAAAAAGACGGCCCCATTGTCATTTGGAAATTCGACAATCCCCCCCAAAACCTGGCCACCCTGGAGACATTCCTGGAGTTGGTCTCGCTGGTGGAAGCATTTGATAAAGACCCGGAACTTCGTGTGGGCATTATCACCAGTGCTACACCGGGTATGTTTATCCAGCACTTTGATGTGTCGGTGCTTTTAAGCTGGGCCGAATCCATGCGGGAAGCTTCCGAAAAAGAAATCAAGGAACAGTTGGCAATGCTCCCACCACCCCTGGGTATTGGTGATCTTACGTCAAAGCCGGTTATCTGCGCCATCAACGGGCCCGTGGAGGGCGGCGGGTGTGAAATGGCCCTGGGGTGCGATTTTCGTTTCATTGCCAAAGATGCCCACATGGGGCAGCCTGAGGTGACGGCCGGCATCATACCCGGGGGCGGTGGCACCCAGCGCCTGGCAAGGCTGGTGGGGGTTGCCAGGGCCATGGAACTCTGCATGAGCGGCCGCCAGATTCCAGCCGAAGAAGCTGAAAGGCTGGGCCTGGTCGTGTCAGCCTGTGAACCGGAAGCGCTCATGCCCACGGTGATGGCGTTTGCCCATGAACTGGCGACCAAGCCTCCCCTGGCTATTGCCAACATCAAGAAAGCCATTTATCAGGGCAGCAGCATGGCCCTGTTGGAAGGCCTTGTGCTAGAAAGGGACCTGTTTTTCGAGTGCCTGCGCAGCGACGAAGCCATCAATATCATGCGTCTTTATGTTGCAGCCGGGCAGGATACCGAGAAAATGATGGCGATGCTTGAGGGGGCCTAAGAGGGGCGGACAAATTTGCTGGCCTGCTGGGCAAGGACAAAGCATGATTTCTTGGCAATAAATGTAGTCCAGGGCTTTAGCCCTGAAATAAAATGTCATCGATGCGAATCAAGCGTTATCAGACAGAATTGAGGAGATAAACCATGACCGACGAACCCAAACTGGCCTATTTTAGCGATATCATCGAGTACAACGCCAAGACCTTGGGGGACAAATCCTATATCATTTTTGATGAGGAAAAAGTCAGTTTTGCCGAATATTACCAATGGACCTGCCGGGCAGCCAACGGACTGGCAGCCCAGGGCGCCACAACTGGGGATGGTGTGGCCATCCTCATGGGCAACTGCCCGGAATACCTATATCTTTTTTATGGGTTGGGCCAGGGTGGATACTATTCCGTGCCGGTAAACGTTGCTCTGAAAGGTGACGGTCTGCAATTTATTCTCAGCCACTCGGACGTGAAATACCTGGTGGTGGATGACACGCTTTATCCCAAGGTAGCAGAACTGGCGAAACCTCTGGGGGCGATCCGGAAAATATTCGTGCGTCGCACCTTAGACCATGCCGTACCTGCGGGTACCATCGACCTTGATGAAATGTTGAATGCCCCCCCTGACAAGCCGGATCATCAGATAGAAGAGGGGGCTATTTCCTACCTTATGTACACGTCGGGGACCACCGGCTTTCCCAAGGGAGTGGTCAACCGCAATAGACCGGGTATGGCGGAGTTGTTCAGGATGTGGGTTACCATGATGATCAACAAAGAGGAGGACATCCTTTATACCGCGCTGCCGCTGTTCCACGCCAATGCGCTGATTCTGACAGCCGGCTGGGCCATGGCCGGTGATATTTCCTTTGGTTTGGACGTGAAATTTTCCGCTTCGAAATTCTGGGACCGAATCAGGCATTACAACGCCACGTCGTTCAACGCCATTGGCGCCATGATCCCCATATTGATGAAACAGCCGGAGCAGTCCAATGACGGAGACAACCCCGTAAAAGTTGTGCAGTCGGCCGCCTGTCCTGCCAACCTGTGGGAAGCGTTCGAAAAACGCTTCAATGTTAAAATCTGGGAAGGCTACGGGGCTGTGGACGGCGGCGGGGTCATGATCTCGAACTCCGGTGACGCGCCCGTGGGGTCGGTGGGAAAACCCGCGCCCCATATGGTGTGGAAACTGGTGGATGACAACGGCAATGAGGTGCCCCAGGGGGAGCCCGGGGAGCTGATCAGCCAGGTCCTGGACAAAAAAACCGGCAGTGTCGAGTACTACAAAAATCCCGAAGCCACATCGGACAAAATAAGGGGCGAATGGCTCCACAGCGGCGATCTGTTTTATGCGGACAAGGACGGCAATCTATTTTTCGCGGATCGCAAGTCGGATTCCATGCGCCGGCGGGGTGAAAACATCTCTTCCTGGGAAGTGGAAAACGGGGTTGAAAAGCACCCGGATGTGGCTATATGCGCCGCGTTTGGCGTTCCTTCTGAATTGGGAGAGGACGAGGTCATGATCTGGGTCAAACCCGTGGAAGGTTGTGACCTCGACCTCCGGGAACTGATGCGGTTCTGTGCCGATAAATTGGCTGGGTTCATGGTGCCCCGCTTTGTTGACGTGGTGGATGAGATCCCGCGGACCGGTACCCTGAGGGTGCAGAAGGCAGCCATGAAGAAGCAGGGGGTGACGGATCGAACCTGGGATCGGGAGAAAGAGATGCCGGACTTTAAGCCCTAACCTGCACAAGCCGGAGGTTTTCATATACGGCGTTACTAAGGGTTCGAAGTAAAACACACTACGACTTCACCCTTAGGTGCCTTGCCTATGAGAATCTCCGACTCGTGCAGGATTTAGACAACTATTTTGATTCATGACTAAGAAGGAAGAGAATGAAAGAACTTAAAGGCAGTGTGGCTGCAGTCACTGGGGCGGCTTCGGGCATCGGCCGTGGGCTGGCCATGAACCTCGCTATAGAAGGGTGTTCACTGGCCCTGGCGGATATCGATGAGGAGGGGCTGAATCTGACGGTTGAAATGATTAATAATAACGGGAGTAAAATCACTACCCATGTTGTGGATGTGGCTGACCGCGACCAGGTTTACCAATTTGCGGACGATGTTGTCGGAGCCCATGGCAAGGTCAACATCATCATCAACAATGCCGGTGTCGCGGTAACCGAGACTGTGGAGGACCTTACCTACGAAGATTTCGAATGGCTCCTGGGGATAAACTTGTGGGGGGTGATTTACGGCTCGAAAGCTTTTCTGCCCTACCTGAAGCAGCAACCTGAAGGGCACATTGTCAACATATCCAGCGTGCACGGCCTGTTTACCAACCCCAACGTCGGCCCTTATTGTACCAGCAAATTTGCTGTTAGGGGGTTTACCCAGGTGTTATGCCAGGAATTAAGGGACACGGGAGTTCGGGTTTCCTGTGTGCACCCTGGCGGGATAAAAACCGATATCGTACGCAATGCCCGGTTTTATAAGGTGACGGACCCAGAGGCCCGCCATGATGAAGTTGTTGAATATTTCGATACGAAATTAGCCAGGACCAGCGCGGACAAGGCTGCCCGGATCATCATCAAAGGCATCAAGAAAAACAGGTCCCGTATCCTGGTGGGACTGGATGCCCACATATTTGACATTCTGCAGCGTATGTTTCCGGTGATGTGGCAAAAATTAATGGCCATGGGATAAGCCCTCAAATATCAAAAAAATTTAAACAAAAATCAAATTAAAACATTCATATTCATGAGACGGTTAAAGGAGGTAAGAAATGGGGGAAAAACTTTTTAAACCAATAACTATTAACGGTATGACGCTTAAAAATAGAATCGGGTTCCCGCCATTTCTGAATATGCCGGCGGAAGAGGACTGCTCGATCAACGATCAGACCGTCCGGTGGTTCGAGGACCGGGCCAAGGGAGGAGCCGGGCTCGTGATGACCGGGGCTGTCGTGGCTGGGCCGCCGCCGGATCTTGAGATGCTGAAATTGTTCGGACTGACCCGGGTTGGACTGTATGATGATAAATTTATTGACGGTTTTGCCAGAATGGCCGCAGCGGTCCATGCCCATGGTGCCAAATTTGGTGTCCAGTTGGAGGGGTTAGGCAGTGTCATGAGCGGATTCGGGCCGTCGCTGCCGCCGTATCCGGCTGCTGAAACCCCAACGTCAGACATGCTGAAGATTCATTTTGATTTAGACATGCCCATGGTCGAAATTTCCATCGAACAGATCGAGGAGGTTAAACAGTGCTTTGCCGATGCAGCCGTAAGAGCCAAGACAGCCGGCTGCGACTGTGTGGAACTCCACTGTGCCCATGGTGGGGCAACGCTTAACTGCTCTTTTATTTCACCTTATTACAACCGCCGTACAGACCAATATGGCGGCAGTTGGGAAAACAGGCTCCGTTTATCCACGGAGATCCTTCAGAAGATGAGAGCGGCCGTGGGACCTGATTTTCCCATATTGGTGAGAATCGACAGCGATCAACTGCTGGGGGACAAGGGGATCACCCTGAAAGACACCATCGAACATGTTGTGCCGGCCATGGAAAAAGCCGGGGCAGACTGTCTCGATGTTTCCCAGGGGGACATGCTGCGAGCCGGACAAGGCGTCCTGATTCCTTTGTATTACTCCCGGGGCTGTTTCATGGATTATACAGCCCAGGTAAAGAAAGCCACGAAATTGCCCGTGATCGGGGTCGGCAGGATTGTGGATCTCGACATGGCTGACCAGCTTCTGGAAGAGGGCAAAGCCGACATGATATATTTGGGGCGACAGCTCACCTCCGACCCGGATACGCCCAACAAATACCTGGAAGGCAGGGCGGACGAGATTCGAAAATGTATTGGCTGCAATGTAGCCTGCGGGCCTTGCCCGATCAATTATGAAATCTATCAACAGCACATTCCCCTGACCCCGGCTGAATCCTTAAAAAAGATACTTGTTATCGGCGGGGGTGTCGGCGGGATGGAGGCTGCCCGGATCTCCGCCCTGCGGGGGCATGAAGTTACGCTTATGGAAAAAGGAGAAAAACTGGGCGGCGTTGTCGCGTCATTGGCCCTGGATCCGCTGAATGCCGAGTTCGGTAATTTTATTGAGTATCTTCAAATCCAGATGACAAAACTGGGCGTGAAAGTAATGCTTGGGAAGGAGGCAACAGAAGCGAATATCGAGGATCTCGGCCCGGATGCGGTGATTATGGCCACCGGCGCTTCATTGAAAATACCGGAAATGGCCCAAGGTAAATCAGGGGTATTGGATCATGTGGAGGCCTTGGAAAAAAGGGATGAGATCGGGCAGCGCGTGGTCGTGTGGGGCTTGATGTACGGTGCCGAGTTGGCCATTTCACTTGCCATGGAAGGGAAGGAGGTCACCCTCATCGGCGAGGCTGGTGAGAGAACCATGGCCAGTCATGCATCCAACGCCCGTAAGGATTGGATCTGGAGAAAATTGAGCGATATCAATTACCCCCGCGAAACCCCGGAAGCCCAGCGGGTGGATAACCCCGTGGTTAAGCTGAATGTCAAAGTCAGGGATATAGGGGCTGAAGGGGTAGAAATTGAAGACAAGCAGGGTGACAAGCGTGTTTTGCCGTATGACACGCTGGTCATTTCACGGGGTAGAACCAAGAATGACGAACTTTTCGAAAAAATCCAAGGGAAGACGGCCGAAGTCTATAAAATAGGGGACTGTGCCGCGGCAGGGGATATTCAGAATGCGGTCTGGAGTGCCAACGAGGTGGCCCGCAAAATCGGGCAAGCAGGTGCTCCCCAGCAAAAAGGAGGGACAGCAGCTATGGACGAACCCCCGATGAGTCCGGATGAGTTCAAAGAAGCCTTTACCGGCAAAACCGACGAAGAGATTATAGCCCTGACCCAGGGCAACGAGGAAGCGCTGCTGGACGGCGTGTTTGACAGTATGCAGGCAGCGTTCAACCCGGCTGCCGCTGCCGACGACAGTGCCGTGATCCAGTATACCATCGACAGCCGGGCAGGTGAGATGAACTATCAATTGAACGTGGCAGATGGCGCCTGTACGGTGGCTAAAGGGGTGCCTGAAAGCCCTCGTGTGACCATGGCCCTGAACCTACCGAATTTTCTGCGCATGATGACCGGCGAGCTGAACGGCATGCAGGCCTTTACCACCGGCAAGCTGAAGATCACCGGGGATATGATGTTCTCCCAAAAATTAACCGCCTGGTTCAGCGCCTGAGACTCCCATATGCTGCGTTACTAAGGATTCGAAGTAAACCACTACGACTTCACCCTTAGATGCCTTGCCTATGGAAGCCTCCAACTCGTGCAAAACCCAGGAGTCGTCTTGCATGAAATTTATTATTTCACCGCAGAGGCGCAGCGGGCGGTGAGATATGTCAGGCCCTTTCAGGGCCAATATCACATTAAGGAGTGGCGCATGGCACGTGTAAAATTATTGGAAAAAGATGAAGCAGATCCCATGGTCGGGCAAA
>JAOZRT010000059.1:4811-9299 GCA_029940035.1 Desulfobacterales bacterium | reverse complement strand
ATGGCACGTGTAAAATTATTGGAAAAAGATGAAGCAGATCCCATGGTCGGGCAAATGTTTCAGAAAATAGAAGACAGCGGCAACGAGGTCATCAACCTGATGAAAGCCCTGGCCCACAGTCCCAAGATATGTCGTGACTGGAACCGCATGGGGGTCACCATTTTAATGAAAGGCGACTTGTCCCACAAACTGCGCGAGCTGGCTATTCTGCGTGTGGGCGACCTGGCCAAATCGAATTACGAGTGGACCAAACACGTGCCCATTGGCTTGATGGCCGGCGCCAGTCAGGAGCAGGTGGATGCGCTTTCTAATTGGATAGATGCAAGCTGTTTCGATGAACAGGAAAAAGCGGTGCTGCAGTACACCGACGAAGTAGCCCTGAACATCCGGGCCTCGGATGAAACGTTTGACAGGATCGCTGAATTTCTCTCGCAAAAAGAGATTGTGGAACTCACCACCACCATCGGCTTTTACGGGATGGTGAGCCGTACGTTGGAAGCGCTGCAGATAGAATTGGAAGAGTAGTGTCAGTAGAAATCGCACGAGAAAGATGGAGAGTGGAAAGGAGAGCTGATGCCTTATCGGGAAATTGATCTGAATGTGAGCAAAGAAACACTGGCCATGCAAAAAGAGGTACGCGAATTTGCCAAAAAAGTGATGCGACCTGTGGGAATCGAACTGGACAGAATGCCGGACCCGGCCGATGTGGTTGCCGAAGGGTCTGTGTTGTGGGATGCGTTTAAGGCCTACAGAGAAATGGACCTGCATATGCTGCAAATGCCTAAGGCTTTAGGCGGCATGGCCGAAGATTTGGACCCCATGGCAGCGTACCTGATGGGAGAAGAAATGGGCTATGGCGACGTGGGGCTGGCTGTCAGCCTGGGCGTTTCCAATATGCCCTTTAGTTTTGCGGCACTTTTTCAGTACGTGCCTGAACTAAAGCAGATGGCCCACGACTACGCCGAGGACAAAAAGGGTGAAATGGTCGGCTGCTGGGCCATTACCGAGCCGGACCACGGTGGCGACTGGTCGCTGGGCGGTGAAAACCCCAAATGCGGGCCGTCGGTTGTCGGCGTGCTCAAAGGCGATGAATATATCGTCAACGGCGAGAAATCAGCCTGGGTGTCCAACGGCACCATGGCCACCCACGCGGTTTTGCATGTGGGCCTGGTCCCGGAAAAGGGCATGGCCGGGTCGGGATTGGCGATTATTCCCCTGGATCTGCCGGGTATTTCCAAGGACAAACCCCTGGACAAGATGGGCCAGCGTCCCCTGAACCAGGGTTCCATCATATTTCAGGATGCCCGTATCCCCAAGCAATACATGGTCCTCAACGAAGAGGCCGTGGACTTTATGCCGCAGATGGGTGAAGCCATCCTGGCGGGCGCCAATGGCGGCATGGCCGTCATTTTTTCAGGTCTGGCCAAAGCAGCCTTTGACGAAGCCTTTCAATATGCCCAGGAACGCGTCCAGGGGGGCGTACCCATATTCGAGCACCAGAACATCAAGCTGAAGCTGTTCAAGATGTTTACCATGGTGGAGGCCGTTCGTGCCAACGCACGCCGTATGGCGCTTTACAACGCGGCCAATACGGATGCGCCCTCCGGTACCCATGCTGTGGCAGCCAAGTGCCTGTCCACAGAAACAGCCACTTCTGTGGCCAGCGAGGCCATGCAGATTTTCGGCGGCTACGGTCTTGCCCGGGAATACCCCATTGAAAAAATGTATAGGGATGCCCGGGCCGGCATGATCGAGGACGGGGTGAACGAAACCCTGTCCCTGCAGGCAATGAATTTTCTGGTGTAATCATTAGCAACGCATGTAGTGCAGGGGGTATCCCTGCTGAAACACGATAAAGGTTCCAACGTGTCAGGAGGAGAAATGAGCGACAATGTGTACGTATACGGCGTAGGTATGATCAAGTTCGGCAAACACCTGGACCTGGGAGTGAAACAACTGACCGGCGAGGCTCTCAAGCTGGTGCTGGAAGACTGTGGACTTGAACAGAAGGATATCGAGGCGGCCTGGTTTTCCAATACGGGCTGGGGTATGTCGGCGTTCCAGCATTCCATAAGAGCCCAGGTGGCCCTGACCGCCAATGGTCTGGACAAAATTCCTATGGTCAATGTGGAAAATGCCTGCGCCAGCGGCAGCACGGCCCTGCATTCGGCCTGGATGGCGGTCAAGGCCGGTGTCTATGACTGTGCCTTGGCCATCGGCGCTGAAAAAATGTATTTTGAAGCAAAGACCAAAAAGGACAAAGAAAAATCGTTTCAGGGTTTCATTGCCGGAACTGACGTCGAGGAAACCATGAAATGGATAGAGGCCTGGAAGGCATCCGAAAAAAAACGCAGAGAAGAGGAGGCCGGCAAGGCAGGCGAACCGGGGGCAGATGTTAAAAAGAAAGGCGACAAGAAAGGCCATTCTGTTTTCATGGATTTTTATGCCCATGGTGCCCGCAACCACATGAAAAAATACGGTACTACCCAGCGGCAGTTGGCAGCCATCGCCTCCAAAGCCCACAACAACTCGACCCTGAATCCCTTGGCCCAGTATACTTTTCCGCAGACCATCGAACAGGTCATGCAGGATCGTGAGGTGGCCTTCCCTCTGACCCGGGCCATGTGCGCGCCGGTAGGCGACGGAGCGGCAGCGGCCATTGTCTGCAGTGAAAGGTTCCTGAAGCAGCACCCCAGCCAACGGGCTGTCCGCATCTTAGCCTCGATTCTCAAATCAGGATCGCGGGTGGGTGAGGACAACATCTGTGAAAGGGCTGCCAAAACCGCCTATGAAATAGCAGGGCTGGGGCCCGAGGATATACATGTGGCGGAAGTTCACGATGCCACGGCCTTTGGGGAGCTCCATCAGACCGAGCAGATGGGTTTTTGTGAAGTGGGAGAGGGCGGACCGCTGGCCGAACGCGGCGACACATCCTTAGGCGGCAAAATCCCCGTCAATACGTCAGGCGGGCTCATTTCCCGCGGCCATCCCATCGGGGCTTCCGGTCTGGCCCAGACCTACGAACTGATAACCCAGCTCAGGGGGGAGGCCGGGAAACGGCAGGTTGAAAATGCGCGCATTGCCATGGCGGAAAACGGCGGCGGTACCTTGGGCCAGGGAGAAGCGGCCATGAATATCCACATATACGAGAAACCTTAGAATAAAATCGTGGAACACGATTTTATTCTATCGTTTCCTTGATAAAAAAACTGGCGCCCAGAGCAATCACTCCACAAAAGAAGAGAACCAGGAAAGCCTGCTGATACCCTGCTATAGTGAAGGCGCCATCGACTTTTCCCTGCTGTTCGAGCACATACCCCAGAATAGGTTGAAACACAGCCCCTCCGGCAAAGGGGAAGAGATTGACCAATCCTGTGGCCGTACCAGCCATCTGCACCGGAAAAAGCTCCTTGTTGGTAGTGAAACCGATAACGACGATGGCGCTGGAAAATAGTCCCAGACCGAAACAGATCGCATAATGACCGCCCATGGGGATACGCTCGGTCATGAAGGCCAGGCACGCCGCCAAAATGAGGACGACGATGCTTGAGAGTATAATAATCTTTTTTCTAGATTGCAGCACGTTGGTGGAAACGTAGCTCAGCAGGGGGCTCCCTATGATCATTCCGAAAGCCAGCATGGACAGAATCTGGCCAGCCTGAGACTTACTGTAGCCGTATACCTGTATAAGGTATGGCCCACCCCACAGACCACCAAATGAAAAGAATATGGCGCAGTTGAAGAAAAACCAGATGGCGACAGGCCAGAAATGCGGGGTGGACAGGACTTTACCAACACCTTCCAGCAGTTTGATTCCGGCGGGCCTGGCTTGGGACGGCTCTGCAGCCGGCGAGGGCCAGCCCATATCCGCAGGCCGATCCCGGACAATGATCCAGACCAGGGCAGCCAGAACCAGGGTGAAGACACCCACGGCAATAAACGACATGCGCCACCCGATCCAACTGCTTAGCCACACCAGGGGAGTAGCAGCAACAAGTGAACCCAATCCGCCGATGGCCATGAGGATGCCGGTCATGACAGCAAATTCCTTGGCGTGAAACCATTCCGCTAGAATTTTCATGGTCGGCACAAAGAGCATGGCCACGCCCAAGCCAACCATGGTGCGGCCAAGAATGGCAATGAAGACCGTGGGCGCCAGCCCCAGGATGATGGATCCTGCCACGGCGATGAAAAAAAACAGGGTGATGGTGTTGCGCGGCCCCCATGAATCAGAAAGCAGTCCGGCCGGCAGCTGCATGGCCGCATAGGGGTAGAAATAGGCAGCTCCTAAAAAACCTGTCAGGGCACCGGTGGCATTGAGATCCCGCATCATGTCCACGGCAACCACAGCCGGACAGAGCCGGTGAAAATAGACCAGCAGGTACCCAAAGGAGAGCGTCCAAAAGATGATCCAGCGGTACTTTTTCGCTTTTGTCAGCAGATCCTCGTTTGGCATGGTATCTCCCCCCATTCAGGTTGAAGGTATAA
>JAOZRT010000059.1:0-4711 GCA_029940035.1 Desulfobacterales bacterium | reverse complement strand
GTGGCTCCGGCCACTGAGGTTCAGTGGTTCTGGCCTCTGAGATTCTGTGGCTCCGGCCTCTGTGGTTCCGGCCTCTGTAGCTCTGACCTCTGTGCCTCTGACCTCTGTAGCTCTGTCCGGGCGTCCTCTGGATATTCTGCAGTTCAGCCCTTTGAGATTGGGCGTTCCAAATTCTTTGCCTAGCCTTTCAGTCGACGTCAGGATATTGAATCCGGCTTTTTCCCAATCATATTGCCGTTCATGATCTCCTTCGGGGAACCACCAGCCGTAGGCCGCGCTGACCACACCCGGTTTGATCCGGGTTGTAACGTTGGCCTGTTGCTGGATTCTGCCCTTACGGGTTTCTATTATAACGGCATCGCCGTTCTGAATGCTGTGGGCGGAAGCTGTTTCAGGGTGAATCTCACATATTGGCGCCGGACTGCTTTTCCTGAGGCGTTCGATCCAGCGGTAGGAGGAGTGTAAATAGAAGGGGTCTTTGGAACTCGCCAGAACAAGGGGGTAATCCGGATCCGGGTCTTCGGGTAGACTGTCAAACAACGGCAGTGGCGGCAAATGGAATTGCTCAGCCCGGCTCAACACAAGTTCCACCTTGCCGGTGGGGGTCTTGAAGCCCGATGTTTTATATTTCCGGAAACGATCGGGCCCTTTCAGGATCCCTGCCTCTACAAACTGGTTATAGGTGAAGCCCGCAGGAGACAGAACCGAGGATAGCAGATCATTGTAGTCTGGATACCAGTGTTCGGCCGGCGAAATCTTCTTGCCCAGTTCGTTGATTATCTTGATGTCCGGCCAGCATTCATCCGGCGGATCTACTATTTGAGGCCTGGCCAGCACGTAGCCGTGGCCCAGGCCATAGTGCCCTATGTCGTTGAACTCGAGGTGGGTGGCGGCCGGCAGAACAATGTCCGCAAATGCGGCTGTGGGCGTCATGCAGATATCGGAAACCACGAAGAAATCCAGTTTTTGAAGGGTTTCCAGTGTTGAGCGGCTGTCGGCCCAGGTGACCAGCGGGTTGGTGCACTGGCAATAAGCAGCTTTGACAGGGTAGGGGTCTTCCCGGAGCACCGCCCTTTTGAAGTACGCCGGGGGTACGGTCATGAGCCGCGGAATCGTGCCGTGGGCAGCATGCAGCATTTCCTTTCGTTTGTCGGGAAGCAGATCCGCCCGGACGAACTGGCCCAGGTTCAGGATTTTGGGGTCCAGCTTGTGCAGGTTGCCGCCGGCCGTGTCGAGGTTGCCGCAGATAGCCATCAGGCAGACCAGAGCCCGGGCAGTATGAAACGCGTGCACGTTCTGCTCGATGGGGTTGCCCCATTGGATGGCGGCGGGTTTGGATTCTGCAAAAGACAATGCTGCCCTGCGTATGGATTCTGCCGGGATGCCTACGGTTTCTGCAACGCTTTCGGGTGTAAACGCATGAACATGCTCAGCCAGTTCATCGAACCCGTACGTCCAATTGGATACAAAATCCTGATCATAACATTTTTCCCGGATGATTACCTCCAGGAAAGCCAGCGCCAGGGCGTGGTCGGTTCCGGGACGGATGGGCAGCCACTGTTCAGCCTTGCCTGCCAAGGCAGTCTTGCGCGGATCCACGACAATGATGCGTGTTCCTGTTTTGATCTGGTCGAGCAAAGGCCGGCAGATTTCGCCTTCCTCGTTGGTGGCTGTCAGATTGCTGCCCCAAAGGATGACCAATTGGCTCTGGTGAAGGAAATCGGCCACAGGATAAAAACCGCAGGTGTGCAGGCCGGTGATTTCACGAGGTGCATGACAAACATCCTGGGTGGCCACGACATTGGGGGACCCGAACAGGTTGGCCAGGCGTATCAGGGCAAAGTGCTCCATGCCCTTGGGCATGCCCTGGCAGAAGGCAACGCTCCGGGCACCATAGGCAGCTTTAGATTCCGCAAAGCGATGGCTGATTTCCGATAAAGCCGTTTCCCACGAGATAGGCTCCCATTTTCCAGCACCCCGTGAACCAGCTCTTTTCAAAGGTGTCAACAGCCGATCAGGGTGGTTGAGGCGGTCCGGCAGTGCCTTAGCCCTGGGGCAGATGTACCCGCGGTTCAGATACCCGTCCGGGTCTCCCTTGACCTTGACCACGCGGTTGCCCCTTACGCCCACGATCAAGGCACACCCACCGTGGTCCATCCTGGCACAATGCGTCTTTTTCCACTTCAATCCATCCGGCATGATATTATCTCCTGACAAACGTTCATGCTAACCTAAAAATATAAGATATGAAAAATTATAATAAAATTTTCATGAAAATTAAAACGAAATTCAGCAAAATATAATGAAAACATGAATGAATAGGAGTAAGACAAATCTGAGATGACTTGAAAATCCCTATGACAGTGGCGTACAGGGCCTAATTCTGTTGGTACATCTTGCGTGGGATAAAGCAGAAAGGGTCCTTTTCTGACTGAATTGATGTACTATCCGGCGTTACACATGTTCTACGTTTGTATTGTTTGAAATTTCGGAGTTGGTGGTGCACAGATCGGAAACGGACAGGGTGTGAACGTCGTCATTGCCGGTTAGACGGGCGAAATCCTGCAACTCTGCATTAGAGGCCGTGAGGAAGTTTTCCAGTCTTTTTGCAGCCCGGGTGATATCCAGATTGGCCCGTAGCAATGGGTCCTGGGTGGCGATGCCCATGGGGCATTTTCCGGTGTTGCAGATTTTATACTGCTGACAGCCGATGGCCATCAAAGCGCTGGTGCCGATGGCCACGGCATCGGCACCCAGGGCCAATGCCTTGGCAAAATCAGATGAGATGCGCATCCCGCCGGTGATCACCATGCTGACATTTGTGACATTGTGTTCTTCGAAATATTTCCGGGCACGGTAGAGGGCGAACAACGTGGGAACGCTGGTTGCCGCCTTCACGAACTTAGGTGCGGAACCCGTCGATCCTGCTCGCCCGTCGATGGTGATGAAGTCTGGGCAGGCAAAGAGGGCAGTTTCCAGGTCTGCTTCCACATGCCCGGCCGCAAACTTGATGCCCACGGGTTTCCCGCCGGATATATCACGCAGCCAGTCCACTTTCTTTTTAAGATCATCCTGATTGAGAATATCGGGATAGTGGGCAGGGCTGGTGATATTCTTTCCAGGTTCAAAGCCCCTGATCCGGGCAATTTCCTCGGTAACTTTGTTGCCCGGCAAGTGCCCGCCCATGCCGGGCTTGGCTGATTGCCCGAATTTGATCTCTATGGCATCCACTTTTTTGAGATTTTCTTCATTCACGCTGTATTGATTGGGAATATACTCGAAAATATAGCGATAAGCCTTTTCAAAGGATTCGGGAAGAATACCGCCTTCTCCGGAGCACATGGCTGTTTTCACGGCAGCGCTGCCGCTTGCCAGAGCAGCCTTGGCCTCTTTTGAGAGGGCGCCGAAAGACATGTGGGTGATATAAATGGGCGTTTCCAGAATCAGGGGATGCGCTGCACCGGGGCCGATGACTGTCCGGGTTGTCACGGGCTCATCCGCATTCAGGGGCAGTTTGGCCAATTGCGCGCCCTTGATAAGCAGGTCATCCCAGGAAATGCAAGGCTTGCGGGTACGCATGGGTTCACTGATGGACTGTCCTGTTTCCGCCATTTCATGGATATCCGCCATGGTTGTTTCAAATTCATCACCCGGTCGTACAAGCGCCTCCCGGTCACCTGGAGTATCTGAAGGGGTTTCCTGAGCCGGTGTTTCTTCAAACTTTTTTTCGACGACCTGTTCATAGAGCTTTTTCGGGGATCCGCACACGGGGCAGAGCCAGTCTTCCGGCAGGTCTTCCCAGGCCGTGCCTTCTTTATTTTCGTCATAAACATATTCACATACGACGCATCTGTATTCAGCCATAATTTCTCCCTAAACGTCCAGGTTAGCCGGTTCGTAATATTCTCGGGGGCGTTTACAGTAGGGGCATCGCGGGGGAGGCGCGGTGCCTTCATAGGTATACCCGCAGACGCTGCATTTCCACCGTATGGCGGATTCCCTTTTGTAGACCATATTGTTTTCCACAAGATTCAGAAGGTGCTGAAACCGGTCCCTATGCTGTTTTTCAATCTTTGCAATCTGAGCGAAAAGGATGGCAGCCTGCTGGTGACCTTCTGCTTCTGCCTGTTGAGTAAAAGTTGGATACATGACCGCGCATTCATAGTTTTCGGCATCAATGGCTTCCTTAAGAACCGTTGCCGTGCTTTTTTTGCCATGCATCAGTTTGTATTCTTCCAGGGCATGATACATTTCATTATCCGCTGTTTCCTCGAATATCTTGGCTATGTAGTGATACCCTTCGCGGCGGGCGATGTCGGCAAAACTGGCATAGCGGTTCCGGGCCTGAGACTCGCCTGAAAAGGCAATTTTAAGATTTTTTTCGGTTTGACTGCCTTTCAGATCTGCCATGTTCGATTCTCCTTTTTCATGATTCGGCTTGTCAGAATACTATTCTTATTTGCGACTGGCTGTTTCTAATGAATATGTTAACAAAATAGGACGGATATCGATTATCATTAGGGTTAATTCGTTGTCAAACGGTAATTAGGACCATGCCGGGAATATATACAAAGCCTGTCGCAGCTATTCAGTCGCTGATAAGTTTATAACTGGCCGACTTGTATCCTTTCACTTTTTGGATATGAAATGTGAGAATTCGGCTTTGATAGTCTTCGATGTACTCTTTGAGTCTGGTTTTGGCTTCGCGAAA
>JAOZRT010000303.1:2329-5506 GCA_029940035.1 Desulfobacterales bacterium | reverse complement strand
AATATTATGCCCGACATCTTGAATACCGCCTAAGGGTGTGATAGTTATCCGGAAAAAATGACGAAAACAGAAAAAATAGGGCCAGCCATCCTGGATGATTCCCATACATTCGGCCCAGAAGAGATACAAATCGTGAATTCATCGGTGGCCATGGCGGAAGAACTGGTGAGCAATTTCTACAAGATGTCCGCCAGTGAGTGGCTTCATCCCAAATACGATGTAAAAACCAGGGTGGATTTAAATCAGGATGAAATTGTCGAAGGCCCTTTTGCGCAGGTCATTCGCTACCAGGGGCAGTTGAAAGACACCTCACTGGGTTCCACTAGTTACGATTTTTATAAAATCTGCCTTCAGGACCACGCCATCCTGTCGGCCCTGGAAATGGCGCCCGAGTTGGAGTTGTTCCCTTTCATTCTCTACATCATCACCCACGAACTGATCCATATCGTCAGATTCAGCAAATTCCTCCAGAACTTCGATGCGTCCGCAGCGGAAAGAATGGAAGAGGAAAAGCGAGTTCACGAATATACCCACGATATCATCAGGCCCCTCCGTCTGGGCGGAGTGCCGTTCGTCCTCGAGTTCTACAAGCGCTGGCGAACCCCCATCGACGGGCTGAAATCCTGACTCCCTTCATTAACCACCGGTTTTGCCAGTGAGGCTTTGACTGAGGTCGATGATACCTTGACATCTATAAAACACTCACTATATTAGTTCAGCTTTTTAAGCTTACCCAAATTCTATTTTTCCACCAGGAGATGTTTTCAAAATGCCCATCTATGAGTATGAATGCACAAAGTGCGGAAGGATCGAAGAAGCCCTTCAGAAGTTTTCAGACAAACCCTTGAAAAAATGTCACCACTGTTCAGGAAAACTACACAAGCTCGTTTCCCAGAGCAGCTTCCAACTCAAGGGAACCGGGTGGTATGTGACCGATTATGCCGACAGCTCCAAAAAATCTTCTCCCAGCCCGGAAAATAAGGACAGCGCCCCCGCCTCCAAACCTGAAAAAAAGGAAGCGTCGGGAAAAACGGACAACGCTAAAAGCGCTCCGAAAAAAGCCGCTGATTAACCTTTTCAGTTTTTAAACTTTTTATCTTAAAATCAAATATATAAACTATGTCACTTTTTTCGGAAACAGCTCTTTACAAACAAAAATGGGTGATTATTTTTTTACAAAAATCAGATCGACACCTTTGTAATTAACCATCGTTTTTAAAGATAAATTCAATCGTCAACCATAGGAAAAACGAAAAAGGAGAGTTGGAAAATGAAATTAAGACCATTGCAGGATCGTATTCTGGTACAGCGTGTGGAAGAGGAAACAACAACCAAGGGCGGCATCATCATCCCGGACACTGCCAAGGAAAAACCCGCCGAGGGTAAAGTTTCCTCCGTGGGCAACGGTAAAGTCGGCGATGACGGCAAACGCGTTCCTCTGGAAGTGAAAAAAGGCGACCGGGTTCTGTTCGGCAAATATGCCGGAACCGAAGTGAAGGTCGATGGCAATGAATACCTTATCATGCGTGAAGACGATGTTCTTGGCGTAATCGAATAAATAACTGTTACTAAAGTGTACGGAGGAATATAAAGATGGCTGGAAAAATCATTAAGTACGACATGAAAGCCCGTGAAGCAATGCTTAACGGCGTAAGAACATTGGCTGACGCAGTTGTAGTAACCCTCGGTCCCAAAGGCAGAAACGTCGTCATCGACAAGTCCTGGGGTTCACCCACGGTAACCAAAGATGGCGTGACGGTTGCCAAAGAAATCGAGATTGAAGACAAATTTGAAAACATGGGCGCCCAGATGGTCAAGGAAGTCGCCAGCAAAACCAGCGACATGGCCGGTGACGGTACCACCACCGCCACTGTGCTCGCCCGTGGTATTTACGAGGAAGGCCAGAAGCTCGTTGCGGCCGGCAACAACCCCATGGCCATTAAAAGAGGCATCGACAAAGCCGTAGAAGTGACTGTCGCCGAGCTCCATAAAATGAGCAAACCGACCAAGGATCAGCGGGAAATCGCCCAGGTCGGCACCATCTCCGCCAACAACGATACGACCATCGGCAACATCATTGCCGAGGCCATGAACAAGGTCGGTAAAGAAGGCGTCATCACGGTGGAAGAGGCCAAGAGCATGGAAACCACCCTCGAGGTTGTGGAAGGCATGCAGTTCGACCGCGGCTACCTTTCCCCTTATTTTGTAACAGATCCTGAAAAGATGGTGGTTTCTCTCGAAGATCCCTACATCCTGATCAACGAGAAAAAGATCAGCAACATGAAAGACCTTCTGCCCGTACTTGAGCAGGTCGCCAAAATGGGCAAACCGCTCATGATCATTGCCGAAGACGTGGACGGTGAAGCGCTGGCCACCCTCGTGGTCAACAAATTGAGAGGCACCCTGCAGGTTGCCGCTGTCAAGGCCCCCGGGTTCGGTGATCGCAGAAAAGCCATGCTCGAAGACATCGCCATCCTCACCGGCGGCCAGGTCGTGTCTGAAGACCTGGGCATCAAGCTCGAAAACCTCACGCTTGCCGACCTTGGTAAAGCCAAACGCCTCAGCATCGACAAAGACAACACCACGGTAGTGGACGGTGCCGGCAAACGCGCCGCTCTGGAAGGCCGGGTCAAACAGATCCGTGCCCAGATCGATGAGACCTCCTCGGATTACGACCGTGAAAAACTCCAGGAACGTCTGGCCAAACTGATCGGCGGCGTGGCCGTTATTAATGTCGGGGCAGCCACCGAAACCGAAATGAAAGAGAAGAAAGCCCGCGTGGAAGATGCCCTGAATGCGACACGCGCAGCCGTTGAGGAAGGCATCGTTCCCGGCGGCGGCGTAGCCCTCGTCCGTGCGCTGCCCGCTCTGGAAAAGATCAAGATCAAGGCTGATCAGAAACTGGGTGTAAAAGTTGTCATGCGCGCGATCGAAGAGCCCCTGCGCCAGATTGCCAACAACGCCGGCTTTGAGGGATCCGTGGTCATCGACAAGGTCAAGAGTACCGAAGGTGCAACCGGATACAACGCCGAGTCCAATACCTATGAAGACCTGATCAAAGCCGGTGTCATCGATCCGACCAAGGTTGTACGCTTCGCCCTGCAGAACGCAGGCAGCGTCGCCGGTCTGATGCTGACCACCGAGGCCATGATCGCCGAAAGTCCTGATGACAAACCC
>JAOZRT010000303.1:0-2319 GCA_029940035.1 Desulfobacterales bacterium | reverse complement strand
CGGCATGGGCGGTATGGGCGGTATGATGTACTCGCTTCATATGGCCTTTACCAAACCAAAAAAAAACCCGCTCCTTGAAAGGAGCGGGTTTTTTTTTGGATCTTATAAATGCTTGACAAAACACATCAAAACAAGGTATTAGAGGGGGTGCAACAGCCAACCGTAACCCAAATATGGAGACCAGTGATGAATGGCAACAGAATCATGATGGCAATTACCTGCTTGTTCGTATCCTGCACAATGGCATTGGTCTTTGCACCCGGCTGCCTGGCGCAGGAAGTGCAGGAAACCGTCGAGCACGAAGCGGGCTTCTACTATACCATCCAGACAGGCGACACCCTCTGGGATCTGTCCGACCACTTTTTCGATTCGCCCTGGTTATGGCCGGAGTTGTGGCAGGAAAACGATCAGATTCCCAACCCACACCGGATCTATCCTGGAGAACGCATACGGCTGTACCAGAAAGAAGGCAGCGACACCTTTACCCTGACACCTCCTGAAAAAGAAAGCATGGTGGAGGAAAGCGCTGCCGAAACAGAAATACCCGAAGATACGGGTGAGGAAGAGGTTGAAGAAACCGTCTATTTTCTCTATCCGGCCATGGACCAGGTGGGCTTTATCACCAAGGATGAGATCATTCCCATGGCTACCATATTCGACATCAAGGACAAACAGCGGCTGGTGGATACAGGGGATGTCGTTTACATGTCCTATGATGAGGAAAATGCGGACAAACTCCAGATCGGCAGCCTGTTTACCCTTTACAGAAGAATAGATCCCTCTTCAGACAAAAAGATCAACAGGCAATACGGAAAACAATATTTCATCGTGGGCAAGGTGGAAGTCACCAAAAAGGAGCCTGACTATGTAACGGGACAAGTGGTGGCTTCCTACTGGGCAATCAACAGCGGCGACTTCGCTCTGCCCTATGCCAGACGTTCACCAAAGATTCCCGTTGTCCCCAGTACCCCGGATATAGATGGCACCGTACTGCTCTCTGAAGAACACGCGAAGCTCATTGGAGACCATACCATCGCGTTCATCGACAAGGGCAGCGATGACAATATTTTGCCGGGTCAGCGGTACTCGGTTTATCACCAGGAGCAAGGCAAAAAAGAGGGAAAAACCATCCTTTATTCCCCAGTGGATTACGCCAGCTTCATCGTCCTCCATACCGAAAAATATGTGTCCACGGTGTACCTGACCCAGACCGACTATGCTTTGGGGCCGGGCTCGAAATTCAGAACACCGGTTGAGTAAATAGAAGCCATTTAAAGAAAGGGTGCCGGGTTCCCCGCCGCACCCTTTTTTTGTCCTGAATTTACCCTATCGTTGCAAAAGCCGGAGGGTAAACAATAGGGTTTAGTAATTTATATTTGCTCCCAGGTAACCCTGAGTACCTCCTGGTACGTGGTCACGCCGCTTAAAAACTTTTTAATGGCGTTTTCCCTCAGGGTGACCATCCCCTCTTTGACAGCCTGTGCTCTCAACAGTTCCAGATCCATGCGTTCGACGGTTATTTTTTTGATGGTCTCGGAATAAGGAAGCACTTCGTGAATGCCGATCCTTCCTTTGTAACCAGTCCCCCGGCACCGTTGGCACCCCTTGCCGCGAAAGACTTCAATGCTGCCGGAACGCCCGACATGGAGCCCCATGTCGGCCAGTTCGCCCGTGTCAATCACATAGGTTTCCTTGCAGTGGTTGCATATTTTTCTCACAAGGCGCTGGGCCAGAATACCCCTCAATGTGGCCTGGATTAAAAAAGGCGGTATCCCCAGATCGATCAGACGCGTCACAGAGGTCGGGGCATCATTCGTATGCAGTGTGGAAAGCACCAGGTGTCCGGTCAGTGCCGCCTGGACGGCGTTTTCGGCCGTCTCAAGATCGCGCATCTCCCCGATCATGATCACGTCCGGGTCCTGTCGCAGAATATTCCGCAAAATATTGCCGAAATGGATCCCCACGACGGGGTTGACGGCTATCTGATTGAAATCCTGATGAATCATTTCGATAGGGTCTTCTACCGTCATGATATTGATTTCCGGGGAATGCAGATACCGCAGGGTCGAATAGAGTGTCGTGGATTTGCCGCTACCGGTGGGACCGCACACCAGCGCGATACCGTTGGAAACCTTGATGCACCCATTGAACCGGATCAGGTCGGTGGATGTAAAACCCAGTTTTTCCAGGTCCTGAAAAAGGATATCCGGATCCATAATCCGCATGACAATTTTTTCCCCAAAGGCCGTTGGCACCATGGAGACACGAACTTCGACCTCCTCCCCTTCCTTGCCGGTTTTAATCCTGCCATCCTGTGGT
>JAOZRT010000058.1:14208-19476 GCA_029940035.1 Desulfobacterales bacterium | reverse complement strand
CCGGAGAACTTCAGATTCTGTGTTGCTGAGGGTTCGAAGTAAAAAACTACGACTTTACCCTCAGGCGCCTTGACTCTGAAGCCCTCCGGCGTTTGCAGCGTTGGGGTGAACGGTGCGAGGATTTAAGTAATAGATTTTAGGCTGGGTGTCAATCCAGACGAAAAAGGCCCTGTTTCCTGACCTGCTGCACAGCGGTCAAGTCCTGATTAAAAGTTGTCACTTTTAAAGCGTTTTCCCCATATATTCTATCAGACACGGATTTTACCCCAACGCTGGGGTTTATACAGGTATGCTATCAATAAAGGTAGATTGCATGTTGACACACTTCACGGATTTCATTAATGCTGGCACTCTAACAGTGGTAATCAGAGGATTTTTCGGTGAATAAAAGGGAGCACAAAAATCGTCACACGATCCTGGACGTCCGGCACCTGGTCAAGACATACGGCCGGTTCAAGGCGGTCGACGACATCAGCTTTTCCATAAGGGAGGGGATTTGTTTCGGCCTCCTGGGCCCCAACGGTGCCGGCAAAACCACGTCCATGGAAGTCATGGAAGGAATCCTTAAACCGACAGCCGGCGAGATTTACTACCAGGGCAAGCAACGCGATGCATCCTTCAAGGAGGAGATCGGTATACAATTCCAGCAAACATCGCTTTTGGCTTTTCTTTCAGTGGCGGAAACACTGAAGACATTTCAGAGTTTTTACAGGAAAAGACAGGAGCTGGATTCGCTTGTCAGGAAGTGCCACCTGGAGCAGCTTCTTAAGAAACCCAATGACACGCTTTCCGGAGGTCAGCGGCAGCGCCTGCTTTTGGCAATTGCGTTGATCAACGACCCCAGCCTGATGTTTCTGGATGAACCTTCCACAGGCCTGGACCCTCAAGCTCGAAGGAATTTGTGGGATTTAGTGGAAAATGTCAAAGAGGAGGGCAAAACCATCATCCTGACAACCCATTACATGGAGGAGGCCCAGAAACTGTGTGATGAAATCGCCATTATGGACCAGGGAAGAATCATTGCCGCAGGTTCTCCGCAGGGTCTGATAGAGCAATACTGCGAAGGCATTACCGTGACCCTGCCAGGGTATGATGCTGATTTCCCTGAAGCTGATTTTCCTTTGCAGTTTAGCAGGGTTAACGATGTGATCGAGATCTATGCCAAAGATGTAAAAATCTGCCTGCAGGCCTTGATGGATTTCAATGTTGACATCCATGACATGACAGTGCGGGCGCCCAACCTGGAAGATGTCTTTCTAAAACTGACCGGAAAGAAACTTAGAGCATGAAGCTTAAGCGCCTCTGGGCGATGTTCACAGCCCGCAATCGTGAGTTTTTCAGGGACCGTTCTGCATTTGGCTGGAATTTTATTTTTCCTTTCCTGCTCGTGGGCGGGTTTGCGTTGATTTTCGGAGGGGAGGGCAGAAAGGAATACAAGGTCGGAATCTTCCCCCTGGCCCAGGAGCAATTGGCCTCCGCAAGCAACGGGGTGCCCCCACGCTTTCTCAAAACCCGACACGTGGAGTTTATCGCCTTTGAAGACCGGGAAACGGCTTTCAACAAGCTTCTGCACCACAAAATCGACTTTTTGCTCAAAGCCGGTTCAACGCCTTATCAATACTGGGTCAGTTCGACATCTCCCCGAGGCTATTTTGTTGAGAGAATTTTCAAATCCAGCCTTGTTTCCGAAGCGGGCGACCGTTTGTCGGACCGCAGAGAAGTAAAAGGCCGTGAGATCCGGTATATTGATTGGATTTTTCCGGGCATCCTGGCCATGAATATGATGTTCAGCGCTCTTTGGGGTGTTGGGTATATCGTGGTACGATACCGGAAAAACGGTGTTCTCAAACGCCTCAAGGCCACACCGCTGACGTCTTTTGAGTACCTGGCGGCCCAAACCCTTTCCAGGATCTTTCTGCTCATGTTTACCCTGGTTGTCGTCTGGGTGGGGTGTGATCTGGTATTTTCATTCCAGGTGGAAGGCTCCTATGTCGACCTGTTCATCGTGTTTTTCATGGGAGGGGTCAGCCTGACCTCTCTGGGCCTCCTGATCGCCTCCAGAGGCACCAGCGAAGAGTTTACCAGCGGTATTCTCAATTTCATCACATGGCCCATGATGTTTCTGTCGGAAGTCTGGTTTTCGCTGGAGGGTTCCCCGCAGTGGATCAAACTGGCTGCCAAGATATTTCCGCTGACGCACATGCTGACTGCCGCCCGCAAGGTGATGAACGATGGTGCCAACCTTTTTGATGTCGTTCCTGAACTGCTTTCTCTGGCAGCTATGATCGTTGTGTTTCTACTTCTCGGGGCATCACTGTTTTCCTGGAGGAAATAGGCTTTTCAGGCAAGTTGATTTCGTGGTGGCAATCACACTTGAGGTGTGGTAGAGCAACTGTAGATTTATTTTGAATTCTCCGCTGTTTGCAGAACGGCAGAATTTAAATTCTTAGATTAAGATCCTTTATACAATCAATTCTCATACTGCATGCTTTGTCGTATACATCAGGGCATGAAAATCTGAAGTGAAAGGAGTTACCGATGAAAATCATGGTATGCTATGACGGTTCAAGGTCTTCTCGGGAAGCATTGCGGCTGGGCAGGGATCATGCCAAGGCCTACAACGGCAGCATCATCATCGTCTCATCCATGACCAAGGGGACCGAATCCGAAAAGGATGATATAGAAAGGGCGGAGCTGGATCTGGAATTCGAGAAAAAAGCGTGCCTGGATGAAGGGATTGAGTGCGTCACCCATCTGTTGATTCGCGGACTTTCCGCCGGGGAAGACCTGGTGCAGTTTGCCGAAGAGGAGATGGTGGATGAGATCATCATCGGCATCAGGCGTCGTTCCAAAGTTGAGAAACTGGTTTTCGGGTCAACGGCCCAATTCGTGATTCTGAAATCGCACTGCCCGGTGGTGACGGTCAAATAAAGACAGAGGACAGAGGTCAGAGCCACAGAGGACAGAGCCACAGAGGACAGAACCACAGAGAACAGAAAAACAGAACATCAGAAGGTAAGTGGTATACAGTGGTCCGTAATCAGTGGTCAGCGATCCGAACAGCGGGTCGGTAGTCAGCGTTCCGATTGATAAAAGCTTTGCAGGGCTGAAGCCCTGGACTACAAGGATCACGTATTAGGACCCTGCAATGTAGTGCAGGGATTTATCCCTGCAGGAAGCTGGACGCCAGGCAACAAAAATTAAAGTGACATCTTTTAATCAGGACTTGACCTAAGCAGAAGGCCGGCAACGTATCCATCACGCTGTCCTCTGTGGTTCTGTCCTCTGATTTCTGTTTTCAATAGTTTACAGAAAAAGGGTGTAATCGAAGGTAAATAGGAGACCTTCCAATATGACAAGAGATATTCTGTCCCTGGCGGCCGAGAGAGTGGTTGTGTTCGACGGGGCCATGGGGACGATGCTGTTGGCATCGGGCCTGCCCACCGGTGGAACGCCTGAATTGTGGAACCTGGATCAACCCGGCATTGTCGAAGATATACACCGGCAGTATTATGATGCCGGCTCGGATGTGGTTCACACCAACACCTTCGGCGGATCTTCCTTAAAACTGGCTGACAAGGGGCATGCAGACAAGGCGGAACAGGTGAATCTGGCAGCTGTGGAAATTGCCAAAAAAGCCTGTCCTGAAAGTCGGTTTGTTGCCGGTGATATCGGCCCCACCGGCAGGATGCTGCCGCCGGTGGGCACGTCGAACGTGGAAGAGTTCGAGGAGGCGTTTTACCAGCAGGCAAAAGCCTTGCTGCAGGGCGGAGCCGATATCATCAGTATTGAAACCATGTTTTCACTGGAGGAGGCGCTGGCAGCCGTCAGGTCCGCAAAAAAAGCAGGCAGCTGCCCGGTTGTCGCCGCCGTCACCTTTAACAAGACACCCAATGGTTTTTTCACCATGATGGGTGAAAGCGTGGGCCAGAGCGCCGAGGCCTTTGAAAAGGCCGGGGCCGATGTTTTTGCCAGCAACTGCACCCTGGGCAGTGGCGACATGCTGGAACTGGTCAAAGATATGAAAAACGCTACAACGCTGCCGGTGCTGATTCAGCCCAATGCCGGCAAACCGGTTGCCGATGACGACGGACCCACCCGGTATGAACAAACCGCCCAGGAATTTGCCTTGGATATCAAGCGTCTGGTTGATGCCGGCGCAGACATGGTTGGCGGGTGCTGCGGAACCAACGCGGAATTCATCAGGGAGATGGTCAGACACATTCAATAGCCTAAAGCAAAGGAGGTAGGGGATGAAAAAAACAACTTTGATGGGAATATGCATAATCATTGCCGGTTTGGTATTCAGCGCGGGTGCATGGGCGGAGATGATCCGCATCGGCGAGCACCAGATCGTGGCCCATCCGGCCCTGGACAACGATTCCAAGGGGTTCAAGGCAGCCTTGGAAGAGGAAGGCTTTATCGAAGGCAAGAATGTGAAATTCGACCGTCAGAATGCCCAGGGTGACCAGCCCAACTGTGTCATCATCGCGCGCAAGTTCGAGGATGACCGGGTAGACCTGATTCATGCCATCAGCACGCCCAATGCCCAGGCATCGGTAAAAATATCCAAAACCATTCCTATTGTCTTCTCGTCGGTTACGGACCCCGTGGCCACCGGCATCGTGCCCAATATGGGTAAGACCGGAACCCATGTCACCGGTGTCAGCGACGCATGGCCCATCGGGCTCCAATGCCGCATGTACCAGGACCTGGTCCCGCACGCCAAGCGCTGGGGTACCATCTACAACCCAGGCGATGTGAATGTGACCTTCCACATCAAGAAGATGAAGGCAGTTATGGAAAAAATGGGTGTCAAACTCATCGAGGCGCACATATCCAGCAGCTCGGAAGTGATGCAGGCCGCCCAGAGCCTGGTGGGGCGCGTGGATGCCATTCACATCACCTCGGACAACACGGCCGTGTCAGCCTTTGAATCCATTGTCAAGGTGTGCAACGAAAACAACATTCCGTTGTTTGCCGGCGATCGTGACAGCTGCCCCCGGGGGGCTGTGGCCGCTTACGGGCCAGATTACTTCCTGATCGGATACACGGCCGGCAAAAAGGCCGCTAGAATTCTCAAAGGGGAAAACCCTGGTGAGGTGGAGGCAGGACTCGCTGTAGGCTACAGCCTGTGGGTGAGCCTGAAGCACGCCAAGGCGCAAGGACTAAAACTTCCGCCGACGCTGATCGAAAAGGCAGCCGACAAGCTGTGGGACGAGAACGGCAACGTTGTTAAAGAGTAGAAGGAAGACTTAGAGGACAGAG
>JAOZRT010000058.1:2024-14108 GCA_029940035.1 Desulfobacterales bacterium | reverse complement strand
AGAGGACAGAGGACAGAAAACAGCCAAGGTCAAGATAGCTGCAATTCTGACTTATGATATCTGATATCTGTCCTCCGGCCTCTGTCTTCTGATCTCTGGAATGGGAGTTTCGATGTTTTTCGAAAGCATGTTACGGGTTATTCCGGGATCCCTGGAACAAGGCTTGGCCTACGCTCTGGTGGCGCTGGGCATTGTCATCAGTTTCCGCATTTTGTCCTTTCCGGACCTGACGGTTGATGGCAGTTTTGCCTTGGGCGGCGCAGTGACGGCCCGCCTCATTTTTGAGGGGGTCTCTCCTTCCTTGAGCATACTGGCAGCCGTTATCAGCGGTTTTACGGCCGGGTGTCTGACCGGTTTGCTCAATACACGGCTGAAAATCAACAGCCTGCTGGCCGGGATCCTGATGATGACCATGCTCTATTCCATCAACCTGAGGGTCATGGGGCGGTCCAACATTCAGCTGCTGACCGTGGACACCCTGCTGACCCCTCTGGAAAATTTGGATATGAACCGGTTCATCCCGATTATCCTGTTTTTTCTGGTGGTGACCGTCGTGGTCAAACTGGCGACCGACCTCTTCCTGCACACCCAGATCGGGTTTGCCATGCGGGCCACCGGTGACAACGAACAGATGATACGCACACTGGGCGTGAACACGGATAATATGACCGTTATGGGCCTGGGACTTTCCAATGCATTGGTGGCGTTGTCTGGAGCGCTCGTAGCCCAGGATCAGGGATTTGCCGACGTGGGTATGGGTATCGGCATGATCGTGGCCGGGTTGGCGGCCATCATCATCGGCGAAACCCTTGTCGGCACGAAAACCATTCAGCGTTTGACCCTTGCCGCCATCATCGGCTCGATTGTATATAAGATGATCATCTCCATCGGGCTGCGGCTGGGGCTGGCTCCCACGGATTTGAAGATGGCCACCGGTGTGATGGTGATCCTAGCCTTGGGCATCCCGGCCTTGAAAAAGGAAAAAGAGGGCAAACTGCATCTCAGAGGCGTCTAGGGGCGAATTCGGAATGCGGAATTCGGAATAGGGAATGGGGAATGACCGAACATCAGAAGGTAAGAGGGTAAGAACTTAGTCTGTGGTCGGTAGTCTGTGGTCGGGGTTCAAGGTCTAAACCCGCAACCTGCAACCCGACACCCGCAACCAGTCATAACCCGACACTAGGCCAGATAGTATTGTACATGATTTAGGATTATAAATTGTTAAAAATTGAAAACCTGACCAAAACCTTCAACCCAGGCACTGTTGACCAGAAGGTTGCCCTGAATAATGTCACCATCATTATTGAAAGGGGGGATTTCGTTACCGTCATCGGCAGCAATGGCGCCGGTAAAACCACGCTGTTGAACCTCATCTCCGGAACATACCTGCCGGATGGGGGGCGGGTGGTTATTGACGGTATTGACGTCACCCGGCTGCCGGAACACAAACGGGCCAAATATATGGGCAGGATATTCCAGGATCCTTTGATGGGCACCGCCGCCTCCATGACTATCGAGGAAAATCTGGGCATGGCCGATTTAAGGGGGATGTCAAGGACCCTGCGGTGGGGGGTGTCCAAATCCAGGAGCGAGAATTATCAACGCAGCCTTAAAGAGATGGGACTCGGCCTGGAAACACGGCTGAAGCAATCCGTCAGCCTGCTCTCCGGGGGGCAGCGTCAATCCCTGACCCTCCTGATGGTGACCCTGACCCTGCCCAAATTGCTGCTGCTGGACGAGCACACCGCCGCCCTGGATCCCAAAACCGCAAAAAGGGTCATGGACCTGACCCAGACGATCATATCCGAGAACCAGCTTACAGCCATCATGGTCACCCACAATATGGAGCAGGCCATTCGTTTCGGCAACCGCCTTATCATGCTGCATGAAGGCAACATTCAGTTGGATATTGTCGGGGAGGAGAAAAAGGCATTCACCGTTCAGGAGGCCGTCAAACGGTTCGGCGCCACCCTCAAAGACGAATCGCTACTCGGATAACCCAACGATAGGGATAGTTTTGCGATACCTGCTGGCCAAAAAGAGCATAGAAAGCCACAAAGAGGTGGAAAAGTACAGGCTCCAGCTCGAATACGATCAAAACCAAGCCGCCCGGATAACCTACACCGGCAAGCACCCCATCAGATCCTTCTGAACACCTTTAATCATTAAAGCAATTGATTAAAAATAATGATGCATTGAAAATAGTGGGTTTCATCATAAAATGTCATAAAAATTAAAAACACTTGACATTCATAATAAATTATGATTAAATTTTCGAAAAATCAATATGGGAGATTTATCATGAAATTATTAAACGAAAGTTTTAATGATGACGTTAGTTGTAGACCCTTTATTGATGAGTTTGACAGTTTTGATGAATTCGATTTAGAATGCATTA
Organism: Desulfobacterales bacterium; assembly: GCA_029940035.1. Taxonomy (GTDB): domain Bacteria; phylum Desulfobacterota; class Desulfobacteria; order Desulfobacterales; family B30-G6; genus JAJDNW01. The sequence continues at coordinate 11,710 of JAOZRT010000058.1, read as the reverse complement.
GTAGAGATTATGATGAAAGATTGATTAGAAATATTGCAGCAAAAGATTTTGATGCAATATTTGAATCAATTACTTGAGTAACCGCATAGCGGCGATCTGAAACCATTCCCGGGATGCTGAACCTCACAGGCTGTCCGGTAGGGTTTTTGTATTTTCAAATCGAGAGATAGTTTCTAACTGGAGGGCGAATGGCGGCAAAAATATCAGATAAGGCCCTGTTGAAAGTCATCCATGAGCTTATGAATGCAGACAAGATCTGCGAACAGACCAATATCACTCTGAAAACGCTTCAAGTCCGTGTTGCCAGACTGACCTATAACAATACGCTGAAAAATCCTTCCGACATAAAGGGGTTGTACAAACCGCACCCCAAGATCGTCAGGTTCAACCAGAACTCTATCATCATTCCCAAGACGCGTATAGAGGAATCATCGTTCAGGCCTGGTGACCAGTTCGAGGTGACCTTTGATGCCAAGAAAATTGTATTGACGAAAAAATAAAGGCGCTGTACTTCCAGTCGTTTTCAGGCGAGTTTTTCCTTTAAAAGCGTCACAAACCCTTCTATGTCAGCAACCTGTGTATCAAACGAGGTCATCCATCTCACCTCTGAGACAGCTTCATTCCAGACATAAAAAAAGAATTCCTTTTGCAGGTCCTGAATACATTCGCCGGGGATGATGGCAAAAACACCATTGGTTTCCACTTTCTGGGTTATTCGAATGGACGGGATTTCGTCGATACCGCCCTTCAGCAAGGCAGCCATGGCATTGGCATGCCGGGCATTGTCCTTCCAGAGCCCGTTGGAAAGATAGGCCTCGAACTGGGCCGAAATGTAGCGCATCTTGGAATTGAGCTGCATGCCCTGCTTACGAATATACTTGAAATCTTTCGATAAATCAGGATTGAAAAAAACAATTGCTTCGCCGAACATCATCCCGTTTTTCGTACCGCCAAAGGAAAGCACGTCAATGCCCAGGTCGCCCGTGCATGCTTTCAAGCCAACATTGAGCGCCACTGCGGCATTGGCTATCCGGGCGCCGTCCATGTGCACCACCAGATCGTATTTTCGAGCCAGGTTCACAATGTCGCTGATTTCAGTGAGGGTGTAAAGTGTCCCCAACTCGGTTGGCTGGGTAATGGAAATGACTTTGGGTTGGGCATGGTGTTCGAAACCGAATCCGTGCAAATGTTTTTCAATGTCGGCAACCCTGAGCTTACCGTCTGCGGTCGGTATGGAAAGCAGTTTGCCGCCGCAAAACTTTTCCGGAGCGGCACACTCATCCACGTTGATGTGGGCGGTTTCAGCACAGATGGTGGAATTGAAGGAGCGGGTTGAGGATTTAAGGCCGAGGACATTGGCGGCGGTCCCGTTGTAAACGAAAAAAATCTCGATGCCCCTGCCGAAAGTTGTCTTGAATGTGTCCTTGGCAGCCCGGGTGTAGATGTCATCCCCGTAGGCGATCGTGTGGCCGGCATTGGCATTTGAGAGGGCGCTGAGGATGTCGGGATGAACCCCGGAATTGTTGTCGCTGGCAAATCCCCTGGTGATGTTGTTGATCATTTTGCCTTTCTCCTTCAATTTGTAGTTTTCGGGCTTACCGTAAAAACGATTCATTTTGCATGCTTAACCGTTTACGGTCAAGCACGAAGATTTTTCACTTGACAGAATCTCCAATGTCATTAGAATTCCATTTCTTATTTTAAAGCAGGCAGCCGTTCAACGCGGCCTAATCTATAAATTTATGGGGAGTAGCAGATGATCCATATTGAAAATCTCAGCAAAAATTACAAGGATCTGCAGGCAGTGGATCAAATCAGCTTTGATATTAACAAAGGGGAGATACTGGGGCTTCTGGGGCCCAATGGCGCCGGTAAAACCACCACGTTGCGGATGCTGACCTGTTTTCTGAAGCCGACATCGGGGAGTATCCGCGTTAAAGACCTGACCATCGCGAATGATGATCTGGCCATCAAAAAACTGATGGGATATTTGCCGGAATCGGCACCCCTCTACAAGGACATGCTGGTTTACGATTACCTCGAGTATATTGCCAATATCAGAGGGGTTGAACCGGATGCCAGGCTGACGCATATCAAGGAACTGGCCCAGCTCTGCGGCCTGACCAATGTGATGCACAAACCCATTGATGAACTCTCCAAGGGGTATAAGCAGAGGGTCGGTCTGGCGCACGCCATGATGAACGACCCTGAAATTCTGGTGCTGGACGAACCCACATCCGGCCTGGACCCGAACCAGATAGTGGAAATCCGGGAAATTATCCGAAAGATCGGCAAGGAAAAGACCATTATCCTATCAACCCACATTCTCAGTGAAGCCGAGGCAACCTGCGATAGGATCGTCATCATCAATCGCGGCAAAATCGTCGCTGACGGAAGCACCGAAAGCCTCAAACAGGCGGACGGGCAGGCCACCGTCCTGAAGGTCACCCTCGAAGATGCAGACCGTGGAGCGGCAGAAGATAAATTGAGGGCTGTTGAGGGGGTTGAAGCGGTTCATATTGCCGAAAATGTTCAGGGCGGGCTCGATGTCAAGCTGACCTGCGATGCAAAAAAGGCAACCCGCCATAAGGTCTATGCCTGCATCAAGGGGACTGATTGGGTGCTGTCCGAGTTTGTTCTCGAGACCCAGACACTGGAGACTATTTTCAGAAATTTAACGCAGGAGAAATGATATGAAACAGGCCTTGCATATATTTAAAAAGGAATTCAGCGGCTACTTTATTTCGCCGATAGCCTATATCGTCATTGCCATATTTCTGGTGGTGACGGGCTGGTTTTTTTTTACGACTTTCTTTCTTTACAACCAGGCCAGCCTGAGAAACTTTTTCTCCCTGTTGCCGCTTATCTTTTCGTTTGTCATCCCGGCTGTTACCATGCGTCTCTTTTCAGAGGAATTGAACGTGGGGTCCTATGAACTGCTGCTGACCATGCCGGTTACCTTTCAGGATGTCATTCTTGGAAAATTCATGGCCTGCATCGCCTTTATCGCAGCCATGCTGCTGCCCACGGTGTCCTATCCCATTCTGGTTTCCGTTATGGGGGATCTGGACTGGGGGCCTGTTCTGGGCGGTTACCTCGGTGCTCTTTTACTGGGAAGCGCCTTTGCGGCCGTGGGGTTGTTCGCTTCTTCCCTGACGCGCAACCAGATCGTGGCTTTCATTGTAGCCACCGCTATCTGTTTCAGCCTGACCCTTATCGATAAAATGTTATTTTTTCTACCCCAGTCTCTTTTAGGGGTGATGGCGTATCTAGGCGCGGGATATCACTTTCAAACCATATCCAGGGGTATCATCGATTCCAGGGACATCATCTATTTTTTCAGCGTCGCATTCGTAGGCCTATACGCTGCCAACCTTTCCATGCAGGAAAAGTATTAAGGAGTAAACCATGAGTGGCGTGCATTCATCCAACCGCTATATTAAATTCATGATCTACATGATTGTGGTCGTCCTGATTAACATGGCCGGCATTACCCTGTTTTTCAGGTTGGACATGACCGAGAACCGGATCTATTCAATTTCGGAAACCAGCCGCGCGGTAGTGGCGACCCTGTCCGAACCATTGACCATCAATGTGTTTTTTACCCGTAATCTGCCGGCACCGCACAACAATACGGAACGTTATCTGCACGATCTGCTGGAAGAATACGGCAACTATGCCAATCGATATTTCAATTATCGCTTCTACGATGTCAGCGTGGAGTCGGGCGATACCAGCCCAGACGCAAAGCAGAATCAGGAACTTGCCCGCAACTACGGTGTTTTCCCGGTTCAGATTCAGGCCGTGGAAAAGGACGAGGTGAAGTTTCAAAAGGCCTATATGGGCCTGGTGTTGATCCATGGCGATATGATCGAGCGTATTCCCACCATCACCGGCACGGACGGACTTGAATACCGGTTGACCACGGCGATACAAAAACTGAACAACAAGGTGAGCGCCCTTTTGAGCCTGGAAGAAAAGATAAAAATTCGCCTTGTGTTGTCGTCCTCTCTGGAGGAGGTGGCGCCCCTGATGAATCTCAACAATTTAGGCGGCATACCGGGAAAAGTGGAAAATGCGGTTGCCGTGCTGAATGACAAAGCCTACGGGAAGCTGGACTACTCGTTTCTGGACCCTTCCCGGGATCCCGGCAGTTCTGCAGACTTGAAAAAGTATAAAATCATGACCCTGCAGTGGCCGGCCATGGTGGAAAAAAATATCGAGGCCGGCTCGGGATCCATTGGGCTGGTCATGCTGTATGAAGATAAAATCGTTTCCATACCGCTGCTGCGGGTCATCCGTATACCCATAATCGGCACTCAATACGAACTGACCGACATGGAGCGCATTGAAGAGATCATTGACGGACATATTGAGTCGCTCATCGACATCAACGAGGACATCGGGGTGCTGGCGGATTTCGGCAGCGTACCCGTAGCGCCTTCTCCACCGCCCAACATGGGGGTGCCCCAGGATCCCAACAGCGCGACCACCTTTCATGCGCTGATTTCCCAGAATTATACGGTTAAGTCTATCGCTTTGAAAGAGGAGCTGATTCCGGACAGCCTGAACTGCCTTGTCATCCCGGGTCCCAAAGAGAAATTATCCGATTACGAACTCTTTCAGATTGACCAGTTTTTGATGAAAGGCAAAAACCTGGCCCTGTTTCTGGATGCTTTCAACGAGGTCAATCCTCAAAACCAGCAGGGTCTGCGGCTCATGAACCAGCAGGGGCCCGTATTTATCCCGGTGGATAGCGGCCTGGAAAAGCTGCTGGCACATTACGGGGTGCGCATGAGCCCCTCCATCGTGCTGGACGAAAGCTGTTACAAACAGCAGATGCCGCAACAGTTCGGCGGCGGGGAGCAACCCATTTACTTTGCCCCCATGATCAAAAACAAAAACATTACCGATGATTTCGAATTCATGCGCAACATCAAAGGCCTGGTTGCGGTGAAAACATCGCCGCTGGCGCTGGTCGATGAACGTCTGTCCGCCAACAATATCAAGTCGACGCGCCTGCTGGCATCGTCGGAAAAATCCTGGGAGATGAAAGGCCGCATCAACCTCAATCCCATGTTTCTCCAACCGCCCGCAGAAAAAGACGAAATGCAGAGTTTCCCCATCGCCTATCTGCTGGAAGGGGAATTCAGCAGTTACTTCGAGGGAAAACCGATCCCGGAAAAGGAGCAGACAGCCGCTGAAACTGATGCAACGGGTGCCGGGGAACAGCCAGAAGGGGAGGGTGAAAAAGATCAACCCGGTGTGGACAGCAGAATAGAGGGCAGCCAGGCTTTCATCGCCAAAGGTAAGCCGGGAAAAATTCTGTTGGTCAGTTCGACGGAGATGATCAAAGACAATGTTCTGGACAGCAATGGCCGGAGCCCCAATGACATGCTGGTCATGAACCTGGTGGACTACCTCAACAACCGGGAAGGCATGGCCGTCATGCGCAGCAAGGAACAGCGCTTCAACCCCCTGGACGATGTGGGGGCAGGCCTGAGGACGTTTGTCAAGTCATTCAATATCGTCGGTCTTCCATTGGTTGTGGTGGTTTTCGGCTTGATTGTCATGTTCCGGCGCCATGCGCGCAAGCGGCGCATTCAGGCTATGTTCCAATAAAATTTCATGCTTGCAATGGCTAGTAGATTCAGCAGGCAAAACTATATATTCTGCATTGGAGTTGTGAGCCCATAAAACGGCGTATGAAAATTTATGAAACGCGGCTTCGCCGCTATGAACAACCTTACTAAACTAAATTATTACAGTCTATTGGTTGTCCATAAAAAGAGAAACAAAGAGTACCGAGGTATATTTTATGAAGGTCAAAAAAGAGTACATTGTTTTGGCAGTTGTCATCGTGGCCCTGGTGGCTTACCTGGTGTCACGCAATCAGGATAGACACTTGTATGATCTGCCGCAGATTGAATCTGTGAAGGTTAAAGGGATAACCCGGGTGGAATTGACAAAAGCCGGTGAGACGGTCGGGTTTCACAAGGAGGGCAGCGATTGGAAGATCTCTCCAGAGAACTACCTTGCAGACCCCGGGAAGATTAAGGACATGCTTGACGTGGTGGAAGGATTGACCCTGACCGAACTTATTTCGGAATCAAAAGCCTTTCAGCGCTACGACCTTGACGCAAAAGATGGCATCGATCTGAAATGCTGGGCCAAGGACGACCTTAAATTTGAACTCCTCATCGGAAAAGCAGCCGATTCTCGCAACCACACCTTTGTGAAACTGCCTGACAACCAGGCCGTGTATCATGCCAAGGGGAATTTTCGGGATAAATTCGATATGGAAAAAGGCGGTTTTCGTGAAAAGACCGTTTTGGCATTTGACAAGGAACCCATTGGATCGCTTAACATTCAGACCGGTGCGGCTGCTGAGACCTTCAAACAAGAAGAGGCCGTGGCTGCTCCTGCTGAGTCTAAAGAATCGGAAATACCGGCTGCCCAGGATGCCGGCGCCAAACCAAAATGGGTGGATAGCAACGGTGAAGACGCTGACGCCGATAAAATCGAGAGCCTGATAGCAACCCTGTCGAATTTAAAATGTGAAAAATTTCTGGAAGGAAAATCCAGGGGCGACTTCTCCGATCCCGTCTACACCATCACCCTGACGGGTGCAAAGGAATATACCTTGTTTCTGTATGCTGAAATAAAAGAGGAGGACGAATCTTTTTTTCCGGCTGTTTCTTCGGAGAGTGACTATCCTTTTCTGTTGACCGGATGGCGGTCTGAGAACATCATGAAGAAACCAGCGGATCTAAAGAAAAAATCAGATCAAACCGAACAGTAACCCCCAACGTATAGAGTGCGTGTGACAAACACGAATGCGGGAAGCCGAAAACCTGGAAGAGGGGGGGGAGCGATTGCACCAATCGCTCCACCTCATCCGCCAGGGCCTGCTGGAGTCCGCCCATGCACTGCTGCTTGAGCACGATATCGCTCTGGACATTCCAGCCCTGAGCGGACTGATAGAGGATTGTCTGAAGCGTGCCGAGACCTTCCGGATGGGTGGTGATATACGGGCATCCATACAGTACCATTGCAGGGCTGCGGCCTTGACCATGCTGGGGGATGCCGGCTATCTGTCCGACATAGGGAAATATTGAGGAGTTTCGAAGTAGAGGTGCACGACCATGGATTTGAAAAATTTATAATAGCCCCCCAAGGCGGTGCATTTGCCGAATTCCTGCCGGGTGGCAGCATTACCCTTTCCGGATCGAGTGATGAGTTCGGGAGATTAAAGCGCGCGGATGCCATACGACTGGTTCGGACGGCATTTCCAAATCGACATATTTATTGGTCCGACACGGCCGGTTCTTAATGAGGATAATTGCATGAGCAGCAAGAAAGAAAACGAACCTTTATCCAGGGTGGATTCTAAGCAGGAACTCTACCACGGCCGGCAGTTTGCTTTTGTGGTGGAGCAGGTTACGCATCCCAATGGTGTTCAAACGGAAATGGGGGTGGTTCGCCATCCTGGTTCGACGGTTATTGTGCCCCTTTTTGAGGATCGGAGTGTGGGGTTGATCCGGCAGTACCGGCACGCAGTGTCAGCCTATATCTATGAAACGCCGGCCGGGACCATGGAGCCCGGTGAAGATCCGCTGGTATGTGCCTTCAGGGAACTTGAGGAGGAAACAGGGTATGTGGCCGGAGAAATGATTCCCCTGGGAAAAACCTTTCTGCTACCGGCCTATTCCGATGAACTGACATATGTTTATCTTGCACGCGATCTGAAAAAGACGGCCCAGGACCTTGACCAAGATGAAATCATCGACGTGCATTGCCTGCCCCTTGACCATGTGCTGGGGATGATATCATCCGGCGACATCATCGATGCTCTCTCCATTCTGTCGATTTACCATGCCGTACGGTACCTGGGCTAGGAAATGGTAACTACGCGCTGCGCGCGTTATTTACTTCGCGTAATAAGGCGTAATGACATGCGTAGCATTAACTGCGCCGCAGGTAAATTACAACAAATTACTGCGCAGCGTAGGTCAAGTCCTGATTAAGAGTTGTCACTTTTTTATAGATTTTTATCACCTGTCTTCCATATTTGTTTTTCCAAAAATGAACATCGAACATCCAACGTCCAACATCCAACGTCGAATGTGGCTTTTTGAATTCAGTTTTTCTGGGCATTCAGCCGAGAGCAAAGGGCCAAAGATTCGATGTTAAGCGTTCGATGTTGGACGTTCATTCGGTATGACCGCATTCCGCATTCCGCATTCCGATTTCCGGGCGCGATGATACGCCCGGGCCCATTGGTTGACACTGTCTATGAAGGCCTGCAGGTTTTTGGAAACATACTTGTCCTTGTGCAGCACCATGAAAAATTTACGAGTAAAGGACGTGTCCGAAAGAGGGATGGCTGCCAGGGTCCCCAGACGGACTTCTTCATGCGCCACTTTACGGGACACAAGTGCAATGCCTGAACCGCTTTCAACGGCTTTCTTGATGGCTCGGTTGCTGGATAGTTCCAGAGGTGTGGAAACGGATATATTGTATTCCCGCACCAGGCGCTTGACAGCCTGGTGGGGAACAGATCCAATTTCATGGACCACCATGGACTGGCCCTCCAGATCCGCTGGATCGAGTGTTTTTTTGCGGGCAAAGGGATGGCTTAAGGGTGCGATGACCACAAACCGGTCCTCGAGTATCTCATGTGTTGAAACCTTTTCGTTTTCAATGGTAAATGAGATGAATCCCAGGTCATTTTTCAGGGTGGCGGCATTGTCCACGACCTGTTCGGTGGGCAGGATATTTACCGATATGCGCAGGTTGGGGTTGTCCAGGCTGAACGGGTTGATGATGGAAGGCAGGTAGTAGGCGCCGAAGCTTTCACTGGCATCGATCCGGATATGCCCTCTCTCGTTTTGCTGGAAATCACGAATACAATCCTCAGCCAGCCTGTCCAATTCGAATATTTTTTCGGCGATTTCAAACAGGGCCTCCCCGGCATCCGTCAACACCAGCCTTTTCCCGAAACGGTTCAGCAGCAGAATGTCATAGAATTCCTGCAGTCGCTGTATTCCTTTGGTGACCGCCGGCTGGGTAATGTTCAGCTTTTTCCCGGCAACACTGAGGTTGCCGTGTTTGACGGCCAGGTAGAATATTTTGAGCTGATTCAGGTTCATGGCATTTAAAATTATTTTGCAAACAAGCAAAAGTGAAGCGTAACATTCAACGATTGTGATTTCGCGTTATTCTAGGTGTATTTATGAAAAAATTTTAAATGAATAATAATCGCTTGACAAGTAGTTTTATTCAATCAATATGATCCATTTGGCGAATAAAAACACTGTATGGTTTTAAGGAGGGGGTATACCGATGCAATTTGCACAACTACTCAGCACTGAAGAGGTTGAAAAGATTCATGACGGAGCGTTAGAAATTCTTGAGAATGTGGGTATTTTCGTCTGCAGTGAAAAGGCGCGGGAAATCTTCGCAGCCCATAACTGTCCGGTGGACACGGATAAGCATATTGTAAAGATTCCCAGAAGTGTTGTTGAGGAATATCGAAAAGCATTTGTTCCAACCTTTACCTTCAAGGGGCGTGATCCGGCCAATGACCGTACGATCCCTGGCGACCGGCCGGTGGTAGTGACGGCATCTTCTGCGCCTAACATCATCGATCCGTATATAGGCAAGGAACGGCGAGCCACATCCGA
>JAOZRT010000058.1:0-1924 GCA_029940035.1 Desulfobacterales bacterium | reverse complement strand
TGACCATGGATGTGGATTCCACCGAAATCATGATCTATCTCGTTGAAAATGAACTGCCCGTCTACGGTACCATCGTTCCCAATGCCGGTCTCACAGCGCCCATGACGCTCATCGGTAACCTGGCGCTGGGCAATGCCGAGTTTCTGGCCATGGGCGTCCTGATGCAGATGGTTCGCCCGGGTGCGCCGCTGATATACGCTGCTCTATCCACCGTGGCCGATCTGCGCAGCGGCAGCTACACCCCCGGTGGTATAGAGACCGGCCTGATGCTGATGGCCCACAGCCAGATGGCTCAATTCTACAATGTGCCGTCGGGGGGGTATATCGGTCTCACCAATTCGCACCTGAATGACGCCCAGTCCGGCTATGAAACCGGTATGAACACCACCGGCGCGTTGCTGGCAGGTGCCGATATGCTCAATATGGGCGGTCTGCTGGACAGCCTGATGGCATTCGATTACGGAAAGGCCGTCATCGATAACGAAATTGCCTTGATGCTCAAACGTATGAACAATTTTCCGAAAGTCGATGACGATAGTATGGCCCTTGACACCATATTGGAAGTGGGGCCGGGGGGATCCTTCATGGAGGCGGCCCACACGTTCAAAAACATGCGGCAAATCGGTCTGTTGACCCGCGTGGCCAACAGGGATATGCGCAGTGTATGGGAGTTGGAAGGTTATCCCGATGCCAATAAGCAGGCCATGGTTGAGACGAAAACCATACTCGAAAACGATAACCCCGCTGTTTTTTCCGCTGATCTCGATGCAAAAATCCGCGCCCGATTTAAGGATCTTGTCGCGGGTGATGCGCATTCGATCCGCTAGCGGATTTATTACTGGAAGGGATCGATTTACGATTTACGTTTTAGGTTCAGACTGTTCGTTACGGGCTAAACGCGTTCAAGGCTTTGTGCCGCGTAAATCTTAAAACGTAAAACATAAATCGTTTTTCTAACTTTAGGGGTAGATAAGAACATGAATACCACATTTTTCCAGGAAGGCTCACGTCGCTATACTCAGGCCATGACCGGCGCACCGGACAGGGTGCCTGTTTATGCCCAGATGCACGAGTTTGTTTTACATGAGCTGAATGCTGATCCCAGGCAGTTTTATACAGACCCTGAGTTGCTGGTAAGGGGAACCCTGGAGGTGATGGAAGCGTATGGCATCGATGTGCCTGTGCTGGATTACGATTCCTATAATATCGAGGCCGAGGCCCTGGGACAGGAAATCATATACCCCCAGGACGGTATGCCCGATGTGGACCGAACCAAACCTCTGATACGAGAAAAAGCCGACCTTGAAAAAATACAATTGCCCAACTTTGAAAAAGACGGCCGCTTCCCCGCAGTTCTGGAAATGAACCGGCTTTTTTGTGAGATGGCGGGAGGGTTGGAAGGCACGCCCTGCTTTTGTGCCCCTTTCAGCCTGGCGGCCAACATCAGGGGGATTGAACAATTGCTGATGGACATGTACCTGGATCCTGAATTTGCCAGGGAGCTGCTCGACCGTGTGACCGATGACGTATTGATCCCCTGGATATTGCGCCTGAAGACAGTCTGCCCCAGGGCGACCGGCATCAGCGGAAACGATGCCGCCGCTTCTCTACCCATAGTGAACCCGGATATTTTAAAAGAGTGGATCCTGCCCTATGTGGCCAGACTCCGGGAAAAATGCGGACCGGAGGTGGTTGTGCCCAACTGGGTCGGGGAGTCCTGTTTGAAACAACCTGAAGATATGCTCGATCTGAAGCTGGCGGCATGCCCGGGATTCATCGAAGGTCAGGATCCTGATGTTGAGAAACTGGGGCCATGGTTTTACAAATCCTTTGCCATCGAAAAGAAGGTGCCGCTGGTGTTGGGGGTAGGTGCTGCCTTTCTGGCCCTGGCCACCCCTTTGGAAATTCGGCAACGAGTGAAACA
>JAOZRT010000057.1 GCA_029940035.1 Desulfobacterales bacterium | reverse complement strand
ACGGGGTCAAAAAACTCAGCAGCATGGTGTTGTCCACCATCAACAACCTGATCGCTGAGGCTCTGGACAGTGCCGAAAGTAATTACCTGCAGGTCAAAAACGTCGTCCTGTCCGGTAACACCACCATGGCGCACCTTCTGCTCAAGATCGAACCGCGCTATATCCGCAGGGAACCCTACATCCCCACCGCCTCGGAATTCCCCATATTCAAGGCCGGAGAGATTGGGATCAAAGCCAATCCGATTGCCGCGGTTTTCATCATGCCGGGCCCGGCCAGCTATGTGGGCGGCGACATCGTTTCAGGCATGGTCTATTCCGGGCTCCACCGTGAAGAGCCCCTGACCCTGTTTATCGACGTGGGAACCAACGGTGAAATCGTACTGGGAAACAGAGATTGGCTGATGACGGCCGCCTGTTCGGCCGGCCCTGCATTTGAAGGAGGCGGTATTCGCTGGGGCATGCGCGCCGAAGAAGGCGCCATTGAAAAAATCAGCATCGACCCCGAAACGCTGGAACCGTCATGGCAAACCGTCAACGACGACGCTCCCAGAGGCATATGCGGCTCGGGCATGATCGATCTCATTTCCGAATTGCTGATCAAGGGCATCATCGGTCCCAACGGTAAGTTCAAACTGGATATAGCGCACCCCAGAATGAAGCAGGAAAACAATGAAACCTCCTATATTCTGGCCCCGGCAGAAGTTACCGAGATGGGTGAGGATATCATCTTTACGGAATCCGATATCAACAGCCTGATGATGAGCAAGGGCGCGGTCTATGCCGGCTTTACCGTACTGCTCAATCAGGCCGGCCTCGATTTTTCGGCGGTGGACCGGATCTGGATATCAGGTGGCTTCGGGCAGTATCTCGATATCGATAAGGCCATCACCATCGGTTTATTGCCGGACATCGACCGTGACAAATTCAAATACCTGGGCAACAGCTCCATCGGGGGCGCCTACATGGCTTTGCTGGGTGATGAATACAGAAAGGAAGCGCGCGATATTTCAAACAGCATGACCTATATCGATTTTTCCAGCAACAGTCAGTTCATGGACGAATATACGTCGGCACTTTTTCTGCCGCATACCAATGTGGATGCCTTTCCGAGCGTCACCCTTAAAATGAAATCTAAATAGGATAAGCCATGTCACTTGTTGTCGCAAAAAATCTGAAAAAGACCTATGTTGCCGGTGATATCACCGTAAACGCCATTCAAGGCGTCGATTTTTCCATCGAGTCGGCCTCCTTTGTTTCCTTTGTGGGGCCCTCGGGCAGTGGGAAGTCAACCCTTTTGAACATGATCGGCTGCCTCGACCCCCCTACTGAAGGGACTTTACAGGTGGCAGACAACGATATAACCCGGTTGGATCGCAGGGAAGCCGCTCGTTTCCGGGGTGAGAATATCGGTTTCGTGTTTCAGGATTTTAACCTTATTCCGGTGCTCACCGTTTTCGAGAACGTGGAATACCCCTTGCAAATGGTGCAAAACTGGCCCGCCGGCAAACGACGGGAACGGGTCCAGGAACTGCTGGAGGCTGTGGGAATGGCTGACCAGGGAAACAAATATCCGGGCCAGATATCGGGCGGTCAGAAACAGCGGGTCGCCGTGGCAAGGGCCCTGGTCACCAAGGCCAGGCTGGTTCTGGCCGATGAACCCACGGCCAACCTGGACAGGGAGACCGCCACCCGCATCATCGATCTGATGAAAAAGATGCGGGACGAATTTGACACCACCTTTATCTTCTCGACCCACGATCCAAAAGTCGTCAAAAACGCCGAAATCATCTATACCCTGGAAGACGGCAAGTTGATAAAAAGCCAAGGGGACAATGGAGGGCATCATGTATAATATATTCAAGCTGGCTGCCCGCAATCTTAAGCGCTATAAACGCAGGACATTTCTGACGTCCATGTTGATCACACTGGGGGTTGTTGCCGTACTCATGTTTGTCTCCATATCCGGATCGTTCAAAACCATGATGATCGGCCAGATCACCGATTCCATGCTGGGTCATCTTCAGATTCACCGCAAGGGCTACCTGGCCTCCATCGACAGCCTGCCGTTAAACCGGAACCTCAGCTCCAAACAGGTTGCTAAAATTGAACAGGTTCTTGTAGACATAGACGCCGTTGACACCTACACCATGCGCATCAAGCTGGGCGCCATGTTCAGCAATTTTGCCGAAACCACGAACATCAGACTGAATGCGGTTTTGCCTGAACAGGAATTAAATACGGTTCCCCTGCTCTCCGAAAGAATCATCCAGGGTCAGGCTGCCGGTCTGATTGAAAAAGGTGAAATTCTGATCCCGGAATTGATAGCCAAGGGCATGCGGGTCAAGATTGGTGATTCCATCGTGCTGGTTGCCAACAACAAGGATGGTTCCGTCAACGGCCTGACTTTACAGGTTCGCGGCATCCTGGAAGGCATCTCCGGACCGGGAGGACGCGACGGGGTCATCCATCTGGAAGACGCCAAAACCCTGCTGCGCATCACGGGTGTGGAGATCAGCGAAATTGCCATACGTCTCAAGGATATGAACCGCCTGCCGCAAACCTACGCAGACCTTACAGCAAAACTTTCGTCCATAAAAAATCAACAGGGCCAGCCGGTTTTCGAAGTCCACACCTGGGAAAAGCTCTCTCCCTTTTTCAACATCGCCAAGATGATCGATCTGATGACATTTTTCATCAGAATTATGCTGGTTGCCATCGTACTGGTCAGCATCATGAATGTGATGATCATGGCCGTTTATGAGCGCATCAATGAAATCGGCACCATTGCGGCCATCGGTACCCTGCCGGCAAGAATACTGGGCATTTTTATGGTCGAAGGTTTTTTACTGGGCGTACTGGGCACGGCCATCGGTACAATCATCAGCCTGGTCGCCATTGCCAGCATGAACGCCTCTAAGATCAGTTTTGATTTTGGCAGACAGACTGGTTTGCTGCTGGCCCCCACCATCTCCGCCGGCGAGGTTGTCGTTGTCGTACTTACGGTCATCGGGATAGCAGTCGTGGCCAGTCTGCAACCGGCCTACAAGGCTGCAAAAATGGATCCGATTGTTGCCCTGCGGCATGTATAATAGACCGTGGATTGTCAGCAGATGGGAAAAATCCCCTGTGTTCAAACCCTTTACGGATTGGGAGCCACATAAAATGATAAACAAAAATATATTTAAGAACTGCCGGACGCTGATACTATCTTTATTCTGTGTCGTTTTGCTTTTGTCGGCCACGCCGGCAATCGCCCTGGACGGCAATGATATCCTGCTGCAGGTGGACAGGAATCTGCAGCCCCTGTCATACGAAATGTATCGTAAACTGATCAACATCGAGCCCGACGGCAAAAGAAAAGAGTTCATCCTCTATACGGTAAAAAAAGGCCATGATAAAATGGTGGCTCTTTTTCTATCGCCGGCCAGTGAAAAAGGGCGGGCAACCTTGAGGCTGGGCGACAACATGTGGCTCTATATTCCCAATGTGGGCAAACCCATCAGAATTACAAGCCTGCAGTCGGTTGTGGGGGGCGTGTTCAATAATTCCGATATCCTCAGACTGGACTACAGTGCCGAATACAATGCTGAAAGCGTTATTGAGGAGGGTGACAGCCATCTCCTGGAACTCAAGGCCAAAACAACATCAATTGCCTACGACCGCCTGAAAATGTGGGTCGACAAAAAACTCATGGTACCCACGGTAATAGAGTGCTACGCGGCCAGCGGCATGTTGATCAAAACCCTCTATTATAAACAAAGCAAGGATTTTGGCGACGGACTCGTGCGTCCCTCGGTGCTCGAGACGGACAGTCCCCTGTATAAGGGCTATAAGTCCGCCATGGTGTATGCCAAGATTAAGCAAAAAGAGTTTGCCGACGAAGTTTTTTCCCTTAACTACCTACCGAGGGTTGATGAATTGCGATGAAATTCGGGCGGGGGTATGATATTGTTCGTTCAACACTGACTTTATCCCTGATCCTCGTTCTTTTTTTCACGTCAGGAATTCCTCTTTCGGCCGAAGAATACACGCTGGATCTCGAAGAGTTCGAGAAAAAAAGTTTTGAATGGGGAGGCTATGCTGAACTGAAATGGGAGCATTTCCTTTTAAACCGTGACAGCGTTTTCTATCCGCTCACGTTTGGCCAGGATTCCTCCTCAACGCTCGACCTAATCAGCCCCCTGATACAGCTGGAAGGTAATGTGGATAAAGATGTGACCTCCTTTATCTGGCTGCTACAGGCTTCCGCGCAATATGATCAAACGGATTGGCAGGGAAACGCTGATATATTCGAAGCCTATGCCAGTATTAAGCCCACGCCGCAGGTTTCCATTGACCTCGGTAAAAAAAGGTCCAAATGGGGCAAAGGCTACGCCTGGAGCCCTGTGGCCGTCATCGATCGCCTCAAAGACCCCAACAACCCGGAACTTGCCCAGGAAGGTTATGGCGTGGCGGGTCTGGACCTGATCAGGAGTTTTTCAACGCCGCTTCAAAATGCGGCCTTTACTGCAGTCTTTCTGCCGGTCACTACGGAAGTGAACGAAGATTTTGGTGCAACCGGCGCCAATCTGGCCACCAAGCTGTATCTCCTTTACCTGGACACCGATATCGATTTCATCTGGTTCACCGGGGAAAGCCGATCCAGTCGATATGGAGTCGACTTTGCCAAAAACCTCGCTTCCAACATTGAAGTTCACGGGGAACTGCTCTACGTCCCCGAACAAATAAAAAGAGTCCTAAGCCCGGAAGGAAACATAACGACCCAGGAAGTGGTCAATACCAGCTATTTGCTGGGAATGCGCTACCTTACCGAAAACGATATCACTGCCATTATGGAGTTCTATCATAACGGCGCTGGATACAGTGAAGCGGAAATGGATCGCTTCTATCAATTTGTGGCCGATGCAGGAGATGATTTTCTTGCCACCGGTGAACCCGATTTTTTGGATGAAGCGCTGCGCCTGAATCAGAGTGGATACAACCGGCCCCAGAGTGGATACAACTATCTTTACCTTAGACTTACCCAGAAAGACCCTTTTGACTTCCTATATTTCACACCAGGACTCACTGCGATCATCAATCTTGAAGATCAGAGTTTTTCGTTTACACCCGAGATGCTGTATAGCGGTTTTACAAATTGGGAATGGCGCTTGCGGTTTTCGTTATTGAATGGGGATAATTTCACTGAATATGGCGAAAAACTGAATAACAGCAAAATAGAACTACGCGTACGATATTTTTTTTAGCTTAAAATCTGGAATGGATCCCCACGGGTAAACCCGTGGTCCCATTAAAATACCCGTCTTCGCCTTCGGCTTCGACGCGGTTATCCGCCTAATATTTGGGGTGACATCGCGCCGTAGCATTAACTTGTTTCTTTATGCATTCATCCACGGGCATGCCCGTGGTATTCTGCGAAGGCGGATAAATCAGATATAGTCACATGACTTTTACAGGGTCAGAAACTTTTTGGGCTGAAGTTATAGGAATTTTTAGTGTAAAAATCGACCCATGACCCAGAACCGAATCAACATTAATAGTGCCCCCATGCTGTCCGATGATTTTGTTGGCTATAAACAGTCCTAGCCCGGTGCCCTTTTTTCCTTTGGAGGAATAGAACAAGGAGAATATTTTTTCCCGGGCATCCAAATCCATACCGATGCCATTGTCCTGAATTGTAAATATTATATGTCGTTTGTCTGTTCTGAGACCGAATGTTATGCGTTTGTCCACAGCAGCTTTGGTATGCGTGCATGCGTCAATGGCATTTTCGAGAATATTGATCAATGCCGTGCTGATATAACCAGCGTCGATTAGACCCTCGCCTGCCATGGCATCGAAATCGCGGATAAAAGTGATGCCGTATTTCGCCGCTTTAGGCTCGACAGTCAGGGCAACTTCACTGACAAGTGATAGCAGGTCAGCCGGTCTCCGGTCCAAATCTCTTTGCTTGGTATGCAGGAGGATGTCGCCGGTCATCCGGCGGACACGATCGATCATGAGGATAACGACTTCCCAGCCTTCCTCGATCTGATTCAGATTTTTTTTCCGGATACCTGCATTCACGAGATAGATGCCACCGTCTAATCCGGTTAGGAGTCCCTTGATGCCGTGCGAAATGGATCCGATCATCAGGCCCAGAGCTGAAAGATTGTCTTGAAGCTCTATCTTTTCTCTTATCAGCAACTCGAGATTTTCGGTGTAGGCTTTCAGCTTATTTCTCATAATGATCTTATCATTAGCACGCTTCAGTGATATTTCGAGCGCATCCACATTTATAGGTTTGGTTATGAAGTCGGTGGCTTCATGTTTGAGGCTCTTGATCGCCAGACTCATGTCCCCATGGCCGGAGATCATGATTACCTCACACTCTGGATTTTCGTTTTTGATACGCTTGAGGAGTTCTATACCGTCCATAGTGGGCATCTTGATGTCTGTTAACACAATCGGGGGAGATTGATCTTTGAAGATGTTCAGCGCCTCCTCCCCATTGTCTGCCTCCAGCACAAGATATCCCAGATCCTTGAGCGCGATGCAGAGCACTTCACGGATGTCTGCTTCGTCATCGACCAGCAGTACCTGATTATTGGAATGGTTGGTTTGCATTAGCTTTACCTCACGGGCATCATTACGCTGTCAACAATGCCTTTAAGAAAGCGCCGGAAATTTTACCCGGAAACATGTCCCTTGTTTTTGGTTGCGTTTTATAGATATTTCCCCACCGCAATCTTTGATGATACCATAACTTATCGACAAACCTAGACCAGTGCCCTTGCCGACCTCTTTGGTTGTGTAAAAAGGTTCAAATATCTTATCCACAATGTTTTGCGGGATACCGATGCCGGTGTCGCAAACTTCTACGGACACAAAATTCCCATCGCGGGTTGTACGAAGACTGATCTCCTTCTGGATGTCTTCCATAGGATGTCGGGCGCCTTGTTCCTCGATGGCGTCCCTGGCGTTGAGGAGCAAATTGATGAAAACCTGTTCCAAACGACCCGAGTCGGCACTTATTCTAGGTAGATTGCGATCAAAGTCTCGCAGAATTTCGATCCCCCGAACCTTGAGCTGCTGGCTGAAGATTTCAAAGGCGTTTTCCAATACCGTATGAACATCGATGGTTTCCATCTCGACATCCGATTTTCTAGAAAACTGCCGCATGTGGTTGATGATTCTGGTCGCCCGGTCAACGTTGCCGTCGATCTTGCTGAGCAAAGTCTCCAGGATTTCTTCCTGAATCGGCTGTTGGTTTTCGATCTTTTTCACCAGAAAACTGGAAGCCGTTTTTATGACCGAAAGGGGTTGATTGAGCTCGTGAGCCACGCCCGTGGACATCTCGCCGAGAGTAGCCATTTTGCTGGCCTGGATCAGCTGCTGCTCGGCTTCAAGACGTTTGGTGATATCACTGGTGGTTACCAGGAGGACCGTCTGGCCTGAGTATTCCGAGGGTGACATGAGGATGTTCACAAACAGCTCTTTCCCGTCCTTACATATGTTTTTGGCCTGGTTGATGATGGAAGTTGTTTTCAGTTTTGCAGCATAGTCTTCGGATTCTTCCCTTCTGAAAAGATCGAGAAAACTGTGGCCTCTGATTTCGTCCTCAGTGTACCCGTATACGGCAGCCACGCTGCTGTTGCTGTTCAAAACTTCCAGTGAATCTTTATCCAGGACAAAAACCGGATTGGGGATGTTGTTGAAGATGGCGTGATATTTTTTTTCGGATTGTTCCAGTTCGACTTCCAGCAGTTTTCTTTCGGTGAGGTCAAGGGATATTTCCATGGCGGCAACGAGTTCATTGTTTTCGTCGAAGATAGGGGAGGATCTGACAATCCAGTGTTTGATGGACCCGTCTTTGTCCATACCCGTCTCTTCGGTGGAGTATGACAACCCGTCAGCAAAGGTTTTTTCCACCGGGCACGATTTGCATTTCTGGGTACGGCCCTTGTAGGCCTCATAACAGTGCTCCCCGGGTATAGGGTCAAACTTTTCTGCAAACTCGCGATTGTACCTCAAAAGATTGAAGGCGCGGTCTTGTACGGTGATCAGGCAGGGCACGCGTTGAAACAGATCCATGTACTCGTCCCGCTGTTGGTTCAGGGCAGTCTGCTTCTGGGAAATTTTTTGGCTCATCTGGTGGATAGCCTTGGCCAGTTGACCCATCTCGTCTTCCTGGTCGATTTCCACTGTGCCGGGATATTCACCGCGGGCAATGCGACGGGTACCCGCGATCAATTTCTTAATAGGACGATTGACAAAGTTTAGCACAAAAATCAGGATGATAATTGACGTGAGCAAAAAGACAGTGAAGGCCAACCCGATGATTCTTCTTTGGCCCACGAGAAGTTCTCTGTCAGCCTCCTGAAGGGAGACCACCAGGTCCAGGGCGCCCAGAATTTTTTTACCCTCCGGGTGGACATGACATTCCCCGGCACAACCGGGTTCATTGCGTATGGGACTAATGATGCCTAAAAGACGGTAGCCCGCCGGATCGTCGAAAATTCGGGTTCGCTGGCCCAGGTCAAGTTCTGAGAGAGGGGGATCCGACCGGTGGCAGATATCACAGGCCTCCGCTTTGATGTTGGTTTCGAGGTCCACTTCAGCCATGCTGTTGGAAAATTTTATTTCCCCTGACTTGTTGTATATGCGGATATTTTTGATTTCAGGCAGCCTTCCGATGTTGGTGATGATCTGGTTGATGTCGTCACGGGAGTTGAGCATCATGGCGTAGTGCGTGCCCAGACGGATGGTGGTGGTCAGCCTATCGGTGGCGCCGACAATATTCTGCATGACCTTGGCTTTCTGGTACCTGACATTGAAGTAGGCCCAGATCGAGACGGACAGGAGAAAGACCAGACCCACCGTGAGGATAAGTTTGGCCACCAGCCGCTGGCGAATGAGTTGGAATATGTTCATCATTTTCCCGGTTGCTACCCGAAATGTATGTTTAACACTTTAATGTTATGCTTCATAGTTACGGGTGTCGGGTTGCTCTAAGCTATCGGCTAAATGTTCATAATTCGATGTTGGATGTTCGATGTTCATCCTTTCGCTTGCCCTTGAACCCTCGACTCCTCGAAACCTTTAGTTTAGTGCTGCATCGATCATGTCCAGCACCTGACGGTCGACAAACCCTTGAACCAACGCAGCACCGTTGGGGCAGACGGCGGCACAATCCCCGCACCCCTGGCACATAACCGGGTTGACCAGGATCCTGTCGTTGTTGATATCCAGGCTGCGCGCCCCGTAGGGACACGTGTCTACACAGCGCTCACAGCGGCTGCAAATGCTGTCTCGTACCGTGGACACTATTTTCCCGGCTGGTAGACGTTTGCGGGACAGAATCTTCAAGGAGTGCTGGGCCGCGGCCTGGGCACTGGCAACAGCATCAGGAACGGATCGCGGTGACAAGGCAATACCGCAAGCGAACACGCCCTCCTTGAGGGCATCTACCGGGCGCCACTTGGCATCGGCCTCCTGAAAAAAACCGTCCTGATCAATTTGGGCCCCAAACAGAGCTGCCAGGCCGGGCGGCAGCTGCGGTACGATACCGGTGGCCAGCACAAGCAGGTCAGCTCTGATTTCAAGCAGGCGGTCCAGCAGCGGGTCGACAATCGATACGTACAGGGGGTCCTGTGATGCTGCCGGCATGACCAGGCCGGGCTTGTTATCAGGATCATATTGAATAAAGAAAATGCCTTTCTCCCGGGCTTTGGTAAAATAGCGTTCCACGAACCCCGGGGTCATCATGTCGCGGTATAAGATGTAAACCGCGATGCCGGGATCGATTTCTTTCAGCTTCAGAGCGTGTTTGAGGGACGTCGGGCAGCATACCCGACTACAGTAGTTCCGCGGTTCCTCCCTGGAATCCACGCACTGGATCATCACCACGGAGCGCAGATCGTCTGTTTCGAATTCCGCCTTGCCCAGCCTCGACTCCAGCTCCTTCTGGGTAATGACGGCTGGGTGATCTCCGTATCCGTAGGATTGGGTGCCGGCTTCGCTGCCCCCGGTGGCCAGGATGACCGTTGCATGCTGAATGGTCCGCGATGCGCCGACAGCATCCGTCACGGTGGTATAGAAATCACCGACCTCGCCAAAGGATGCGGTAATGGTCGATCCCGGGTGGACGTCCACCAGGGGATGGTTTTCGACTTTCTGAAGGGTTTCCTCAAGCTGGGCGGTCATGGAATGACCCTCTATGGTATGGTTCAACCACGCGAGGTTTCCCCCGAGCGTCTCTTCCCGTTCTACCAGGGCCACCGGAAAGCCGTGGTCGGCAATTGCCAGGCTGGCGTACATCCCGGCGATGCCACCCCCCACGACAAGCGCTTGACGGTGATTCTCGAGAAAGGCCATTGGCAGCGGGTCGGCATTTTTCAATCTGGACAGGGTCATGGCGATGGCCGAAAATTGTTGGTCGTCATCGTGCAGATCACGCGGTTCAAGACCGGCGTTTTCAGGGGAGTCCCCCGCGGTTGCATTAGGGAGACTTTCTACGCTTGGGCTCTGCCGAGGCAACCGGATGTCCACCACATCCAGCAGGGCCGGGTCCAGCAAAAGCTCCCGACTCATTTCTTTCAGGTTGTTTATAAAAAGGTAGGGCTGGCATGCTGCCAGCAGCACGCGGTTCACGGCGGTTTCCCGAGCCGTGGCCATCAGCTCCTCCCAGCCGGTTTTCGTGCACCCCTGTTCCAGAAAAACGACTCGCTCAACCACGGGATCCCGAGCAAGACGGTGCGACCATCGATCCGCATCGTCCTGTGTCAACAGACTTCCCCTGCAGGTGCAGACGGCTACGAGAATGCGGGGGTCCTCCCGGGCAACGTCCCTCAGTTCCGATTCGGACTCAGGTTCAACGGCCAGGCTCCCGCCAGTTGCATGCATGACCCGCGATGCTTCGATGGCTGCGGCAGAGGCATGTATCACCGACTCACTGATATCTTTGAGGCCTGAAAAGGACCCGCCCACCACCACACCGGCTTTCTCTGTAACTGCCGGGGAAAAAGGCTCTGTTTCTACAAATCCCCAATGATTCAGGGGCACATCCATCAAAGTAGATATCTGTTGGTTGCCGGGTGAGGGCCGCTGACCCACGGACAGCACCACCAGGTCGAAAGTCTCTTTTTGAATGCTGCCGTCCGTGCGGACATAGCGGATAACCGGGTCTCCGGTGATAGAGTCACTGGACACCGTATGGACCCGGGCTCTTTCGAACTTAACATGATGTTCTGATTCAGCGGCATCCCGGTAGCGCTGGAACGATTTTCCGTAAGAGCGCATATCCATATAATACAGGATCGTGTCCACGTGGGCGCCCCCCAGTTCCTTAGCCAGGAGGGCTTCTTTGATGGCAATCATGCAGCAGACGGAGGAGCAGAAGTCTGCATCGCACTGTAAATCGCGCGAGCCCACGCATTGCAACCAGGCAATTTTCTCGATGGGCTTGCCATCCAGTGGCCGGGTCAGGAACCCCTTGCTGGGGCCTGTGCCGCTGAAAATGCGCTCCAGTTCAAGATTGGTGACCACATGGGGCACGTCCCCGTACCCGTATACATTTTTGCCGGATGCGGGGTTGTAGTATTCCGTTCCGCCGCAGAAAACAAGGGACCCGACGTCGAGGGTGGTAAGGTTTCCGGACTCGCGCGCTTCGTACAGCTCCACAACCTTGGCCAGCATTTTTTCGGGGTCGAAGGGCTTCATCAGGTAGTCCCGGGCGCCTATTTTCATGGCTTCCACGGCGGTTTCCACAGTAGCGTAGGCCGTCATCATCAGGACACACAGTTCAGGATCGGTTTCGAGGGCTTTGGTGAGCAGCGTCACACCGTCCATTCCAGGCATTTTAATATCGGTCAGCATGAGATTGAAACGCTTTTGGGCCAGCTTTTTTAAGGCATCGGGCCCGGAGGAGGCTGTTTCCACGGAAAAGCCGTCTTCACTCAGCCACTCCTTCAGGGAGTCCCTCACGATGAGTTCATCGTCGACCACCAGAATGTCAAATACTTTGCGCTTTTCAAAGGCGAGCTGTATGGCTTCGGTGGGACACGCCTTTTCGCATTCCCGGCAATTGGTACAGGCTGCCGTATCGATCACATAGGTGTTGGGAATGTTGTGGGGAACCGGCAGATAGATGGCTTTACGCATGCTCAAGCCTTCGTTGAACTCGTCCGGCACGTCTACCGGGCACACGTCTACACAGGCACCGCATCCCATGCATTGTTCTGGGTCCACCCAGGTGGGTTTGGTCTGGAGGGCCACGCTGAACTTTCCCGGCTCTCCATCCACGTCAATGATCTGGGTGTTGAGCATGATGTCTATGTTCTCGTGAAAAAGTCCTTTGCGCAGGCAGAACTGGCTGGATTGGTCACGTTCGATCAGGGGCAGCATTTTGCACATGCCGCAGTGGTTGGTGGGGAACTGGTTGTCCAACTGGCTGAGAATACCCCCGATATGCGGCGCCCGGTCGATGAGCGTAACACCGTAGCCGGTTTCGGCCAGATCAAGGGCCGCCCTGATGCCGCTGATGCCCGCACCGACAACCATGGCTTTGCCTGTTTTTTGTGCCATAACGAATACTCCTTGAAGATAGCTTCGTTGAAATAGTTTTAGGCTACAGGAGAAGTCCTTTCATCACGAAAACGTGTACGAAATTTCGAATGCTGTATGTTGTTTGTCTTAACTTGGACATTGATTGTTCGTTTTTTTATGAGCCAAGCCCCACCACATCTTCGAATTCCTCTTCACGGAATTCCGACATGGGCGGTTTTTCGTCCAGGCTGCGGCCGGCTTCGTAGCCGAAAGCCGACTGGGTCCCCTGCGCCGCCGACCGGAACAGTTCCAGCAGCGGGATGTCGTTGGGGCAGGCATTTGAACACTGCCCGCACCCGACGCAGGCCGTACTCATGTGAACCATGCGCGTGATGTGGTACAGAACCGTGTCCGTGGGCATTTTTACGGCGCCCTTTTTTTCTGCCCAGCGCATGTACGTAATGGCATCGTGATCAAAAACATCGGTGACGAAAACGCACTCCCGGCAGTAGCAGACGGGGCAGGCCACACGGCAGTTGTAGCAATTGACACAGCTGGCCAGATAGCCGGTCAGTTTCTCCAGGCTGTTGGTGGCCTTGCGGGTTTCGGTCAGCATAATGTCACGGGCGGCAATGCGCTCGGCAACGAGTTCTTTCACTGCTTTTGTGCGTGAGGCCGGCGCCTCGGCCTCGGGATAGGCCAGCTTGTCCAAGAGGGTTTGGCCTTGATCCGTACGGGCCTCCAGCAGCAGCATTGAAGTCGTGTCCACGCCGAAGAGGCCGATGGATATATCCGCCCCTTCTGCCACCGGGAATTCACAGGATTGACAGGCCGCCGCCAGGGCAACATCGTCGGCCGCGGTATTTTTTGCGGCCAGGACGCGGGTGTAGAATTTCTCGGTGGCTGCTTCGACGTTTTTTTCGGCCCAGTTGATATAATCCCTGTTGCTGAAGGCGCCCAGGCAGTCGATACCGATGATGACCAGATCTTCGACGGTCCCCTGCTTGAGTTTGACCAATTCGCGAAATGCCCTTATTTCACAGGGGCGCAGCAGAGCGGCAATTTTGCTCCCGGACGGTTTGCGCGTGAGTCTGGATACGACCTTGGCGCTGTTCATGGGAAATGCCGGGGACAGAGGGTCGATATTTATCAGCTGATCGGGGTCCGTTAAAAGGGTCGGCATAACCATGTTTTTCATGGGCAGGCACCAGGGAGCGAGAATGGCCCCGATATCTCCTTTATCCAGTAATTTCCCGGCAAAATCCCGCAGCGCCGTCAAAAGATCCTGGTCTTTCACTTTCATCTGAGCTGTTGTTGTCATGCTGATGCTCCTTGTGCTCTACCCATTATTTCGCCTGCGGCTGATATTTGTGCTGCGCACTTTATCTATTGTTACGATTCCCACAATAAATATCGCGAAGCGAATTACGACTAATTACAGCGTAGCGTAATGACGATTTTAAGCCTGCCGAACCTGTTCATCCTGTCAAAAGATGTTGCTAAATAACCATCTTCATTTTCGCCTGACTGGGACCGAGGGCCTTGATCTGTTCCACCATCTTCTGCATGATCTCGGCCAGCAGAACGCCGTCGCTGGCGGCAATCCACGTCAACCGGAGGCGTTCGGGTTCGAACCCGAACCGGGACAGAATTTCTTTCAGCAGCTTGATCCTCCGGCGGGCCTTGTAGTTTCCATTGATATAGTGGCAGTCGCCCGGGTTGCAGCCACTGACGATAACCCCGTCGGCGCCTTCCAGGAGCGCCTTGATGACGTACTTGGGATCCACCATGCCGCTGCACATCATGCGGATAATCTTGATGTTGGGCGGGTAGGACAGCCTCGACGTGCCCGCCAGGTCCGCGGCCGTGTAGGTACACCAGTTGCAGAAAAAGGCAACGATGGTCGGTTCGAATTTGCTCATGGTAGAACTCCTTTTAATCCTGTCAAAATGATCTTTACTTAAAACGAATCTTTCAGCCTACCCCGCTAAAAGGCCTTCGATCTCGGAAAAAATCTGCTTGTCCGTAAAATGCCGGACCTTGGCCGCCCCGCTGGGGCAGTGGCCGGAACAGCTGCCGCACCCCTTGCACACCGCTTCATTGACGACGCTTATGCCTTTGCGGAGATCGAACTCAATGGCGGAGTAGGGGCATAGGCCGATGCAGACCTGGCAGCCGATGCAGATATCCGGGTCGATGTGGGAGATCATGGGTGATACGGACACATGGCCGGACGCACTCAGGACCAGGGCCTCTGCAGCCGCCCCTTTTGCCTGGGCAACCGTGTCAGGAATATCTTTGGGGCCCTGGCAGGTTCCGGCCAGAAATACGCCGCTGGTGGCTGTGGATACCGGCTCCAGCTTGGGGTGCTGTTCCTGGAAAAAACCGTCGCTGCCGATACCGATCCCGAAGATGCGGGACACCATGTTCGCATCCGAGCGGGCTTCCATGGCTGTACATAGGATTACCATTTCCACCGGAACCTGCAGCATGCTGTTGGACAACGTGTCTTCGGCCATAACCGTCAGCAGCCCGTTCTCACCTTCTTCCACGCGGGCGGCTTTACCGCGAATCATGCGCACGCCTTCGCTTTGGACCCGCTGGTAGAATTCTTCGTAGCCTTTGCCGAAACAGCGCATGTCGATGTAAAAATTGTATATCTCGGTGTCGTGGCCACACTTGTCCTTTAGGAGATGCGCGTATTTCAGGGCATACATGCAGCAGGTGCGGGAGCAGTACTCGTGGTAGTTGATATCCCGGCTGCCGATGCAGTGCAGGATGGCCACACTTTTAGGCGGATCAGTGAACGCAAGCCGGTTGTCGGGGTCACGTTTCAGGAGCTTGCCGCTAGTGGGGCCGGTGGCATTGGAGAGCCTTTCGAATTCGAGGTTTGTGAAGACATTGGCGAATTTTCCATAGCCGTACTGTCGCATGGGAGTGGGGTCAAGGGCGTCGAAACCCGTGGCCACAATAATGGATCCCACCTCAATTTCTTCCACCGTGTCCGCCATGGTGTGGTTGATGGCTTTGGCTTCACAGGCTTGCACACAAAGATTGCATTCACAGCAGCCTCCACAATCTATGCAGCGGGCGGCTTCAGCGCGTGCCTCCTCTTCGGAAAGGCTGCAATCAACCTCCTCAAAGGTCCGGATGCGCTGAACAGCATTGAGTTGTTTCGGAACGACCCGGTCCTTTTTCCGGATGTCTTCGGGCAGGGGTTTCCATTGCGAGCCAAGAGGTTCCTGATCGCCCGGCTGATTGGCAGGCAGGTCCATCTCTTTTCCGTTTAGAAAGGCGTGCATGGCGGCTACCGCTTTGTGGCCTGCGGCCACGGCTTCGATCACCGTTGATGGCCCGGTGACGGCATCCCCGGCGGCGAACAGATCGGATATGCCGGTTTGCATGGTAACGGGATCCACTTGAAAGGTATTTCTTCTGGTCAATTGGAGGTCGGGTTCATCCGCAGCCCAGTCAGCAACAATCTTCTGGCCGATGGCGGGAACGACGCAGTCGCAGGGGATGACAAATTCGGATCCTTTTATGGGGACCGGCCGTCTGCGCCCGCTCGCATCCGCGGGGCCGAGTTCGTTGCGGATGCATTCACACCCGGTCACCTTGCCTTCATTGCTCTGGATGCTGGCGGGTGAGGTCAGGTACAAAATTTCGACCCCTTCCTCCAGGGCGCCCTCTATTTCTTCTGGATATGCCGGCATTTCCCTTTCCGTACGCCGGTAGACCACGGTCACCTTCCATGAGCCGAGGCGTTTGATAACCCGGGCGGCATCGATGGCCACGTTGCCCCCGCCGATGACGATCACTTTTTCTCCGGGTGCTTCTTTCCGACCCAGGTTTACATCCCTTAACAGGCTTACAGCATCCACGACATTTTCGGCCGTATCTTCCCCCGGGATGTTAATGCGCATGGATGCGTGTGCGCCGATGCCTATAAACACGGCGGAGAACCCATCTGCACGGAGGTCGGCCATGGTCAGGTCATGCCCGAAAGAAATGCCTGTTCTGGCCTCTATGCCGTGGCCAAGAATGTATTTGATTTCGTCATCCAACACCGGCTGCGGCAGCCGGTAGTCCGGAATCCCTACGCGCAGCATTCCCCCGAGCGTGTCGAGGGCCTCGAAGATCGTAACCTGATACCCTTTCAAGCGCATATAGTAGGCCACCGTTAGGCCGGCCGGCCCCGACCCCATGACGGCCACTTTTTCACTGCGGTCTGATATCTGCGGGATGGGCAGTTCCCCGGGGCGCACCTGGTCGGCAGCAAACCGCTTCAGGTTGCGTATGGAAACCGCACTGTCGATTTCCCCGCGACGACAGGCCTTTTCACACGGAGCAGGGCAGACGCGCCCCAATGATCCGGGAAACGGCAGTTTTTCCATGATCAACTGCAAGGCTTCTCTGTATTTCCCCATCTTGATCAAGGCCACGTAGCCCTGTACATTAGTTCCGGCCGGGCAGGTCTGGACGCAGGGAGCGCGGTCATACTTATCGATACAGTAGGTGATGGGAACGGCCTGGGGAAAAGGCCGGTAAATCGCTTTTCTGAGTTTGGTGCCCACATCCCACTCGTTGGGGAATTCCACGGGGCAGACTTTTTCACACTCGCCGCACCCTGTGCAATTGTTTTCGACAAAGCGTGATTTCTTGCGGACCTTGACCTTGAAGTTGCCAATAAAACCGTTCACCTCTTCTATTTCGCTGTAGGAGAGCAGTTCGATGTTGGGTTCCTGCCCCACGGAGACCATTTTGGGGGTGCCGATGCAGGCGGCGCAGTCCAGGGTGGGGAAGGTCTTGTCGTACTGCAGCATATGTCCACCCACCGTGGGCTGACGTTCCACCAGGTATACTTTGAACCCGGCACGAGCGATATCCAGGGAGGCCTGCATGCCGGCGATGCCGCCCCCCACCACCAGGCTGTTGGTGCAGACCGGGAAGGTGGCCGGAGTGAGGTCATGCTGATGCACCACACGCAGCACACCTGCACCGGCCAATATTTTTGCCTTTTGGGTGGCCTCTTCCTCGTTTTCGGTAACCCAGGAAACCTGCTCACGGACACTGACCATGTGAAAGGCGCGATAGGGGTTGAGGCCGGCGCGCTGACAAGCCCCTTGAAACGTTTTTTCGTGCATCCTGGGAGAACAGGAGGCGACCACTACCCGGGATAGATTTTGTTGGCGGATATCGTTTTCGATAAGCTCCTGGCCGGGGTCGGAGCACATGAAAAGGTAGTCGCGGGAAACAGCAACACCAGGCAAAGTGGCCACGTATTCGGCGACTTCCTCCACCCTGACCCGGTAGGCGATGTTAATGCCGCAGTGGCATATATAGAATCCGATGCGTTCAGGCATGCGCGACCTCCAGAGCACTGCTTTCAGCTGGGGTTGTTTCAGATGTTGACTGGACCGCATCCAACAGTAGTACGGCCAGATCTTGGACAATGATGCGATGGCTTTTCCCGAGTGACTTGACGGCATCGTCAAGCATGCGGGCACAAAACGGGCAGGCGGTGACGATAACTTCGGCGTCGACATCGAGGGCCTGCTTTATCCTCATGGCGCCGGTCCCTTCTGTGCCCGGGCGTGTATCCCAGGCACCACCACCTCCTCCTCCGCAGCACAGGCTTGACTCTCTGTTATCGACCATTTCAACCAGGTTCACCCCGGGAATGCCGGCCAGCACCCTGCGGGGGGCTTCGAATATGCCGTTGTGTCGCCCCAGATAGCAGGGGTCATGAAAGGTCACCCGGCAATCTGTCTGCCGGGCAGGTTTCAGTTGTCCGGCGGTCATCAGCCGGTCGATTAGCTCGGAATAGTGCTCGCAAGTGATGTTGCCGTCCAATTCAGGATAGTGTTTTCGAAAGGTGTCCAGGCAGTGGGGTGACGTGGTCACGAGTCTCTTGACCTGCCGGTTTAGAAACAGGCGGGTGTTGCGGTCGCGCAACTCCTCTGACAGGCTCTGGTCGCCCAGGTTGTGGGCAGGGTCGCCGCAGCAGGCTTCCTGTATACCAAGAGTTCCGAAATTGATACCCGCCCTGGTCAGCAACTGCGGGAGTGCCCGAGCGGTGTGTCTGCTCCAGCCGGAAAGGACGGCATCATAAGCTGTGGTACAACAGGTAAACAGGCAGTACTCAAGTTCCGGGGCGTAGTCCGGAATCATCAGGCCCTCGGCCCACACCATGCGTTTTTCAGGAAGGCCGCTCCAGGGGTTGCCGTTATTCTTCAGGCTGAGCAGCGGCAGTTCGAAACGTTCCGGTATTTGGCCGCCTTCGACATTGCAATGTCTCACCGCCCGGGTAACATCGATGATGTTGATGCCACGAGGGCAGTGAAAGCCACAATTATTGCAGGTCAGGCACGCCCAGACAGCCTGGTCCAAATCCTGCAAGGTGCCCGTATCCAGACCGAGCTGACGCAGAATCCAGCGGGGGCTGTAACTGTCGATCCGGTTAAGGGGGCACAGGCTGGTGCAGGTGCCGCAATGCATGCATTCCATGAAGAGAGCCCCGGCGTCGGCTTTGACCGCCTCGATATCGACGGCGGAGTTTTCCCGGGCTTTTTCCCTGACAATCGAAAGGTATGCGGCCAGGGGGCGGTAAAAAAGGTGGGACCACTTGCCGAAAGGGACCTCGATGACCAGCATGGGTACGGCAATGGCCAGGTGGATGACATACATGACGTAGGTGCCCATGGGCCAGCCGGCCAGGCGGACAATATGCATTAAAATGCCGGTCAGGGACGTGAAAAACAATAATACCAGAAAGAGCCAGTCGGTGGGCTCGGAAAAACGGTGGAGGTCTTCCTGTTTCTTCAGGCGACTGAGGAACATCTCCACAGTGAGGTAGAGCAGGACAGCGGTGGCATAGTAGCCGAAGATGCTCGTGAAATGCCAGCTGCGGTCATCCACCTGAAACCAGCGAATGCAGACGATGATGAGAGTCATCATGGTCATG
>JAOZRT010000056.1 GCA_029940035.1 Desulfobacterales bacterium | reverse complement strand
AAAATCGATGCCGATGTATACCTGGTTTCCCACGGTAAGGAAGGGGTGCTGGATGGCGACCCGGCCCACATCGAGCGTTATCTGGATGTGATCTACCAGCGCGAGGATAAACTCCTGGCCTTCCTGGCGTCAGGCCCCAAAACCATCGCGGAGATCACCGACCACGGCATCATCTATGGCGGCCACAAGCTGGCCAGCGGGGCCTGGGATCTTTCCATCAGCGAAATGGCCATGATGATAAAGCATGTGGAAAGGCTGGAGCGCCTCGGCCGCGTCAGGCAGGAAGATGGAAGGTATCTCCTTATATCCGGTTGACAAAAGGGCATGCAACCACAAAGGCACATAGGTTTAACCAATTGAACCGCGAAGACGCTAAGAAAGATAATTATAATGTGGGAATTAAACACCCCAACAGTTGTCATTCCTGCGCAGGCAGGAATCCAGGATAACAAACTGGATGCCGGATCAAGTCCGGCATGACGTGGTTGGTATTTCTTCTTGCCGGAGTAGTAATTTTTTGTGTCCTTTGTGTCTTTGTGGGGAATGATTTTTTTGCTATCCAACCGAACGCTTTAGAAACCAGACCCTCGCTGCGGCGTGACTGATGCCGCGCAGCGCCCTTTTCGCACTGCTGAACACAGGAAAACCATGGGATTGATAGAGATCGCGCATTCTTCGCATGGTGACCTCCACATCGATCTCCTCTTTTTGTCCTGCCCTGTTTTCCATTACTACCGCGATGTCTTTTCCGGTTTCCTGTTTGATTTCCGACAGGTTGTCCAATAGTTGTTCCAGATAAATTCCGGGCAAGGGGGCGTCCATGCCCGCCATCTCCATGAACGTGCGGACTTCCAGTTCCAACGGGCGCATGAGCAGGATCACCACCACAACATCGATGGGTTCATTGAGAATAATCTCCCTGATGGAGGCCTGCATGGTTTCCACCGGGACCACCGGGGACCCCGTATCCAAGGGGTTGGCCATACTGTTGCCGGGGGTGGGAAAGTGTTGGCGCAGGTTTCGGCGGGTTGTATCGCTGAAGTGAGGCAGGTCCAGCCCCCATTGGCTAGCCAGGTCGCACGAGAACACACCGATGGCGCCGCCGCCGCCCACCACCGCGATCCGAGGGCCGGGTTTTTTCAAGTAGTAGTGAGCGGTCAGGGCGTCGACAGCCTCGTCCAGGCCCTGTACCGAGGTCGCTCCGGCCTGGGCCAGCACGCCTTCCCAGATGGCCCGCCCTCCGGCCAGGGACCCGGTGTGACTTTGCGCTGCCCGTTTGCCCAGGGGCGTCAGACCGGCTTTCCAGATCACCACCGGCTTGGTTTTGGAGGCTTGTTTGACGGTTTCGAGAAACCGGCCGCCGTTCTGGATGCCTTCAAGGTAGGCGGCGATGTATTGCGTGTCCGGGTCCGCCCCCATGAATTCCATGAGCTCCACAGCATCCACGTCGCAACCGTTGCCGAATGAGATCACTTTGCTCAGTCGTATTCCGGCGGATTGACCTGCATACCCGAAATCCGTGGCCACTCCGCCGCTTTGGGAGATCAGGGCCACGGGGCCGGGTTCCTTATTGAAATCCGATCCCGGAAGGACGGTGATCCTCCCCTTAGGACTGTGCAGGCCGAAGCAGTTGGGCCCCACGATTCGCAGCCCCTGGCGGGCAATATGGACAATTTGCTTTTGCAAATCGATGCCTTCAGCCTTGCCGGTTTCAGCAAATCCGGATGAGTGCACCTGCACCCCGTTGACGCCATGATCCAGGCAATCCTGCAGGACCTCCGGAACCGCTTTGGCCGGTACGGAAATGCACGCCAGGTCGATGGGGCCTTGTACCTCGTCCAGGCTTTTGAATATTTTGTGGCCGCCAATCTCCCCGCCCTTGGGTGAAATCGGGTATAAATTGCCATCGTAGCCGTAGCGGATCTGGCTCAGGGCGATGAGGTTTCCGAATGTCCCGGGCGAGGCAATGCCGCCGAAAAAGGCAAGCCCCCTGGGGTTGAACATGCGATCCAGCTGTTTTTTCCTCGTACTTTCCATATATCCTCAAGCTCCCTGTTTTCATCGGGATAAAATTTTAATAATCACTACAATGTTGAGTGTTTTCAATACACCAAACAGGCATCGGTTGCAAACGATGAATAAGGGCCCCGCATGCAACCATACTTGAAAAACGTAATTAAAACCCTTATGTTGTCAGGCAGATACAAATTCGGATCCTTTATTAGGCAGGATGAACCTGGCTTCGGATGTTGTCTAGTACGGTTTATTAATGTTTCTAATGTTATGGAGCAGAACCTGAATGACTGTCATGCCCAGAATCGGCCCCTTGTTTACAGACCTCTATGAGTTAACCATGGCTGCCAGCTATTTTGACAACCAGGTCGTTTCGGATGCCACCTTTTCCGTGTTCGTGCGCGACACCTTCCGGCGGAATTATTTTGTGGCTGTCGGGCTGGAAGATGTTCTAAGAGAACTGGAGGGGTTTCATTTTTCGGCAGAGGAGCTGGATTATCTCAGAAAGACAGGTCTTTTTTCAGAAGCGTTTATCGCCTATCTGAAAGACCTTCATTTTACGGGCACCATCTATGCATTACCCGAAGGCACCCTCTTTTTCCCGGAGGAACCGATCCTGGAAGTGACCGCCCCCCTGATAGAGTCCCAGATCATCGAAACCTTCATTCTGAACACCATCGGTTTCCAGACCAACGTGGCTTCCAAAGGGGCCCGGTGTGTGTACGCCGCCAACGGGCGACCGCTGGTGGATTTTTCTTTACGCCGTACCCAGGGGCAGGATGCAGGCCTGAAGGTGGCCCGCAGCACATTTCTGGTTGGATTTTCCGGAACCAGCAATGTTCTGGCCGGCAAACAGTTCGATCTGCCGGTTTCCGGGACCATGGCCCATTCCTATATTTCTGCATTTAGTCGAGAAATCGATGCTTTTTCCGCTTTTGCGGAGACCTTTCCGGAAAGCTCTGTTTTCCTGATTGACACCTACGACACCTTGGAAGGTGCTCGCAATGCAGCCAAGGTCGCCCTTGACATGCAGGCCAGGGGCCATGCCCTTCTGGGGGTGCGGCTGGACAGCGGTGACATGGTCGACCTGAGTCAGCAAGTCAGGAAAATACTCGACACGGCGGGTCTTCCGGAGGTCAAGATATACGCCAGCAGCGGATTTGACGAGTTTGAAATCATAGACATCCTTACCCAGAATGCCAAGATCGACGCTTTCGGGATCGGCACCAAAGTGGGTGTGTCAGCCGATGTCCCCTACCTGGATATTGTTTACAAACTGGTCCGCTTCAACCAGCGGAATATCCGCAAAATGAGCGCCCGCAAAATCACCCTTGCCGGTGAAAAGCAGGTTTTCCGGCGCGTTGACGGCAACGGCATGCTCAAGGAAGATGTCATCGGGCTGCGGGACGACGTTATCGACAATGGTGAACCCCTGCTGGTCAGGGTGATGGAAAACGGCCGCTCAGTTGGTCCTTATCCTGCGTTGCCGGATATACAGGCCCGGTTCAAAGCCAATTTTGCCTGCCTTCCCGAAGGATTCAAGTCCATCCTCAACAGGCGGCGATTTACTGTAAAACTGAGTGAGCGGTTAAAGGACGTTCAGCAGCATACAGGCAAAGCCCAGTGATCCAGGCCACCTTAGAAAGATCTATTTTTATCACGAAAATATTGTCATGTCGTTTTTGTGATTATTTTTTAACCTGGCTAGGTGGAACAAGCGTCAGAAACAATGAACAGGACTACATAGACAACCATGAACAACCAAGCGCTACCCATACCCGATTTTTTTGACCCGGATAAGGTAACGGATGTCTGGCGTGTCCCTTATCAGGAACATGCTGTTACTGCCCGAAAATGGGCTGTCCGCCACACTATCCCTTGTGCCACACAGGACCAAAACCGTGTCGGGTTGCTGCTAGTGGATGTGCAGAACACCTTCTGCATACCGGGGTTTGAACTGTACGTGGGCGGTGAGTCTGGAACCGGGGCAGTGGAGGATAACCGGCGATTGTGTCGATTCATTTATCGCAACTTAAACCGCATTACGCAAATCTGTCCTACCCTTGACACTCACCAGGCCGCCCAGATTTTTCACAGCCTGTTTCTGGTGAACGCGGCCGGCGATCACCCGGAACCCTACTCCCTGATCAGTATAGATGAAATCGAAGCCAATGTCTGGCAGGTCAATCCGGAACTGCTGGAAACACTTGCCCTGGATAAAGCCCAGGCCGGGGATTTTCTGCGCCACTACACGCAAACCCTGAAGGCTTGCGGTAAGTATGAACTCACTGTCTGGCCCTATCACGCCATGCTGGGCGGCATCGGGCATGCCCTGGTTTCGGCCATTGAAGAGGCGGTTTTTTTTCACACCATAGCCCGCCAGAGCCAACCGGATCTGCAGATCAAGGGCGGCAATCCCCTGACCGAAAACTATTCCATCCTGCGGCCTGAAGTGCTGACCGATGCCGGCGGCCGCGGGATTGCCCAAGAGAACAGGGCCTTCATTCAAAAACTGCTCGGCTATGATGCCCTGATAATCGCCGGGCAGGCTAAAAGCCACTGTGTCGCCTATACCATCCAGGATCTGCTGGATGAGATTGTCAGTATTGACCCCAAACGGGCGGGACGGGTTTACCTGTTGGAAGACTGCACCTCGCCGGTGGTGATTCCGGATGTCATAAGCTATGCCTCGCAGGCGAATGAAGCTTTTCATCGTTTTGCCGAGGCCGGTATGCACATTGTCCAATCCTCGGAACCGATGGCCGCGTGGCCCGGTTTTCCCGCATAGGGTCATTCATTAGAGCGTTTATCAGCGAGATTCATCATTCAGCTCCCCGGTGACGTCGTTTTAACAACAGGCCGTAAATGGATTGTATGGGCTTATAAAGAATTGATATTTAAGTTTAATTTTTTTGCCCGGGCTGTCAAGCGCTTCCACACGCAACAATTATTGTTTTAAAGATTGAAATAATGCCTTCTGAAGCGTAAAAGCAGGGAAAAAAGAGGGGGGTTCATGGGGGCTATAATGAAACCCGAGCCGAACAATTCCCAGGGCTGCAACAGCCCGGGGGCAAACACTGATCCAAGAGAGATGCCATGTTGTTCAAAGATCCGTCACATGTAAAAGCGTTGCTGGAAAGCGCCCAATACATCTGTTCCGATGATATCGCCACCGTCGTCTATCTGGCCAGCGCCACTGCCAAGCCCATCCTGGTGGAAGGCCCGGCCGGTGTGGGTAAAACCGAATTGGCCAAGGCCGTCGCCAAAAGCCTCCAGCGGGAATTGATCCGGCTACAGTGTTACGAAGGCCTGGATGAGGCCAAGGCCCTGTACGAGTGGGAGTATGCCAAGCAGCTGCTTTACACGCAGATCATGAAGGAGAAAATTCACGCCCTCATAGATGACACTGCCACGCTCACCGAGGCGGCCGACCGCATCGCCGCCCAGGAGGATGCCTTTTTTTCCGAGCGTTTCATCCAGCCGCGTCCGCTTTTGAAGGCCATATCCTCGGAGGCGCCGGTGGTGCTCCTGGTGGACGAGGTGGACAAATCCGATCCTGAATTCGAGGCCTTTCTGCTGGAAATATTGAGCGACTTCCAGATAACCATTCCGGAAATCGGAACCCGCAAGGCCCTGAACATCCCATTTGTCGTGCTGACATCCAACAACTATCGGGACATGAGCGATGCCTTGAAGAGGCGCTGCCTGCACCTTTACATCGATTATCCAGATATTGAGCTGGAACGGGAAATCGTCCGCATGAAAATTCCCTCCATTCCCAAAAAGCTTTCCGACCAGCTGGTGGCTGCGGTGCATGCCCTCAGGGATCTGGATCTCAAGAAAAAACCATCTATTTCCGAAACACTGGACTGGGCCAGCTCGCTCATGGCCCTCCAGGTGGAGACCCTTTCCACCGGCGTTGTGTCCGAAACCTTGAGCGCCATATTGAAGTATCGCATCGATGCCGATCTGGTGAAGAAGAACCTGGATAAGGTCGTGGTCCACTAGTTAACAACCTTGGTGTCCTTTGTGCCTTTGTGGTTATTATTGCTCCGGCGAATAAATACGTTAACGCCGCCATTCCCGCGAAGGCGGGGCACAAAGTGAAGCTTTAGCGCTATCCAGGATATTACTGGATGCCGGAACAAGTCCGGCATGACGTATTTGGCTATTTAGTTGCCAGGTTAATAAAATATAGCGTTTTCCGGTTCTGAATTTATATTATGGAACGCACTATCCTTAAATTCGTATCTTCCTCCCGTGCCGCAGGGCTCAGAATTTCCACCACCGAAACCCTGGACTGCCTGAAACAGCTCAGCATGGTCGACCTTTTGAACGAGGCTCAGTTCTCGCGGGTCCTGAGGGCCAATTTTGCCAAAAGCCGCAAGGACCAGGATAAATTCGACCTGCTTTACCACCTCTTTTTTCACGAACTGCGCGAAGACGAAGTGCTGGTGGGTGCCGATCCCATTGCCGGGCATAGAAGGGAATTTCTGGATCTGCTGGATCAAGAGACGGACGCAGACAGCCCCCTGCCGGCCCTTATCGAATTTCTGGACGGTAACCCGGCTCCCTACCTCGAACTGCTAAAGCGCCTGGAAAGCGAAGGCCAGGAGGCCACTATCCAGGGTCCGGGTTCCAACCTGGGGTCCATGGTGCGGCGCATCAACGTGATGCTGACCATCGGGCGCACCGGCAATGCCCTGGCCGGAGCCATTCAGGGGTCCCGGGACCGCATACCCTGGGAAACGCGGGAAGGCCTTTCCCGGCATTTTGAACAGCGCCTGGAATCCGCCCAGAGGCTGCTCACACGCCAGCGGCCCGCCGCCCCATCCAAAAAAAGAATATCACCGTCCTATGACCGGCGGTTGATACGCATGGGGGCGGTCCCTTTTACTTCCCTGACACCCAAAGAGGTGCAGGAGATGCGGGACGTCATCCGGGAACTGGTCAGAAAGCTCAAGGATACGGTCAACCGCCGTTACGCCGTCCGGTCGAGGGGTGCCCTGGATGTGAAAAAGACCCTGCGCAAGGCTATGCAGTATCAGGGTGTGCCCATTGAGTTGGTGTTTCGGAAGAAGCCGCCCCGGCGGGGTAAAATCGTGGTGTTGTGCGACGTATCCGGCTCGGTCTGGTCGTCCGCACGGTTTATGTTGAACATGCTTTACTCCCTGCAGGAGTGTTTCACCAAGGTCCGCAGCTTCATTTTTGTTGCCGGGCTCGATGAGGTCACCCACTTCTTCGAAGACCACGATGTGCACCAGGCCATAGAAAGGGTCATGAACGATGCGGACATCGATTATGACACTTCCACCGATTACGGGCTCACCTTCCGGGAATTTCAGGCGCGGCACATGGATGTCCTGAACAAGAAAACCACCCTCATCATTATCGGTGATGGACGCTCGAACTACGCTAACCCCGAGGCTGCCATTCTGGATAACATGCGTGAAAAATGCCGGCGGCTTATCTGGCTCAACCCGGAGACCGAAATGTTCTGGTATTCCGGGGACAGCGAGATGCGCACCTATGAAGGGCTGTGCAATGAAGTGCGGCCCTGCGCCAACCTGAACCAGTTGACCGAATTCATTCGCGAACTAGTACTTTAGAAAAAATGATGGAAACGCTAAATATCTTTCACCACGAAAGCACGAAAAAATCAAAACACGAAAAACCATTAAACTCTAACCCTGGAATGATTTAGCCATGCCAACAACCGCCATCCGAACTGAACAATTTATTGCCATTACAGGACTGCCCGATTTTCTAATCCCCTGGGCAGACCGTTTTTACGAATCCCAGGAAATCGAACTGATCAACATTATGAACCAGGACGTATTGGATGCAGCTGCCGCCCAGGCCCGCTGGGAATCAGAACCAGACAGCCTGTTCGACAAGCTGGTGTCGTAACCACAAAGACACAAAGGGCACAAGGAATGATTTGATCCCTTGTGCCCTCTTGGAGCCGGATTCAGGTTGGTCAAGTCCTGATTGAAAATTGTCACTTAATGGAACCTGTTGTCAGTAGTCCGTGGTCCGTGCTAAAGCTATCAGCTACCGACAACCGACTACTGCCCACTGACTACGGGCTTTTGTCCTCTGACCTCTGGTTTGTCTGACTTCCGTCTCTATTTCAGGCCAACATCCTTCATGGCCGATTTGCAGCGGTCGCTGACATTGGCGCTGTTCTTGTCAATGCAATCCTTGAGACGGCCATCACCGGGGGCAACATCCATGCAGTATTTTTCCAGGTCATTGTCGCACTCGGCGACAACATAGGTCATGGCTGCCACAGCCCGCTCCAGTTGGGCGGCTGCATCGTAAAGGGCATACTCACATTTGTTGGACAGTTTGTCCTGGTAGGCAAACAGACATGCCAGCACCCGGCCTTCACCCGGTGTTACCATGGCGCAGTACTTGTCCACCTCAGCCTTGCAGCCGTCCTCGACGATCTGTACCAGATCGTTTTGCCCGGCCATCGCACTCGCACCGGTCATCAGAAAAACAGCCATTACCATAACGGTTATCAGTGTACGCTTCATTTTTTACTCCCTTGTTTGCATTGTGAATAAAATTTATCAAACACTATTACCAGACATATATATGGAAATTTCTCATACAGCATCACTGCGGGCAGTACAATCAAAAATTCGGTCAACGTCTGTTGTTTTTTTTCCCCGTGTCGGCCCAGATTGTATGGGGCGCCAGCAGCAAACATATAATTATTGAAAATAATATTTTACTGCAACTATCATACCACATCGGCTTATATGCTATCTAACTGATAATTCGCCGAAATGGTGGACCGGCATGAGTGTCTCATCGTTTGCACTATGATACATTTTTGTATCATAAATTTAGTCAATAAGGGGGCAGATGGTATGACTGCTCAAAAAGATTTGCCATAAGTGCGGCAGGATGTTCTTGAAATAGGTTGATGAATCTGTAATTTACGGGACACGAAAAATTACCGTACCCAAAGGAATAGAATATGACACCCTTTATATCACCTGACCTTCACAGGCTGTTTCACCCGCAATCGGTGGCCGTGGTGGGCGCCAGCACCAAACAAGGCTACACCTGGGACAGCGGCAACGCCTACATCAACGGCTGCATCCGGCAGAGCTTCGCCGGCCGGCTTTACCCGGTTCATCCCAAGGCTGAATCCATTCTCGGTTATAAATGCTATGGTTCCATCCTTGATATCCCCGAACCTGTGGATTTGGCTATTATCTGTATCCGTGTTTCAGCCGCTAAACAAGCCATCGAAGAATGCGCCCAAAAGGGTGTCCGGTTCGTGCATATGCTGACGGCTGGTTTCGGTGAAACAGGGGCGGCCTCGGCGTCAGATATCGAGGCGGAAATAATGGCTATTGCCCGTCAGGCAGGCATGCGTATTGTCGGGCCCAACTGCATGGGGCTGTATTCACCTGAAGGTGGCCTGGCCTGGAACGGGGAACTGCCGGCCCAACCCGGATCAATAGGCCTTTTCTCACAAAGCGGGCAACTGGCGAACATGGTAGTGAGGACCAGTGCCCAGGAAGGCATTCACTTCAGCAAGGTTGCCAGCTTCGGCAATGCCAGCGATCTGCAGGCGCACGAGTTCCTCGAATACCTGGCCGACGATCCCCAAACGGATGTGATTGCCGGCTACATAGAGGGGCTGAAGCAGGGGCGTGCCTTTTTCGAAGCCGCCAAAAAGGTGACCCGCACAAAACCGCTGGTGGTGTGGAAGGGAGGGCAGACCGAAGGAGGGGCGCGGGCCACCCGCTCTCATACCGCCGCTCTGGCCGGCTCTTTTCAGACCTGGCAGGGCATGTGCCGGCAGGCCGGTATCATAACCGTCGATTCTCTCACTGAGATGGTGCACACCCTTTCAGCCCTGCAGCAACTCCCTCTTCCCAAGGGATCCAATGCCGCCATCCTCGGGGGGGCGGGCGGCGGCAGCGTTACCATGACGGATATGGCGGAAAAACACGGCATCGGCGTACCGCAGCTGTCAGACGACACCATCGAACGTCTCAGTGCCGTGGTTCCGGTGCAGGGCAGCAGTGTCAAGAACCCCCTCGACATTCTGCCGTTTATAACTTCCGGGGAAAGCTTTAAATTCGTGATGGAGCTCCTGAAACAAGACCCGCAGGTGGACTGCCTGTTTTTCTCGTTTCCGTTTGCATTCATATACTATGAGGCGGGGCGTCCAGGCGTGAACGCATATTTGAAAATGATTACCAAGGCCCGCGAATGGCTGGAAAAACCCATGTTCGTGGTCATTGAATCCTTCAGTGCCCTTGAACTGATGGTGGTTGGCCGCGAGGTGACCGAGGAACTGATGGCCCGGCAGATAACTGTGTTTCCCGATTTCGAGGTAGCTGCCCGGGTCATGATGAATTTGAAGGGGTACAATGATTATCTATCCCGGTCATAGGGAGGTGTAAGCAGAATCGCAGTCTTGACAGATACGGGGTGTCAGGTGTCGGGTTGTATGTATCTGACAGGATTAACAGGATTTACATGATATAAATTAGGTATAAGGTAAACGGTATAAGGTACAAGGTACAAGGCGGCTATTCGCTAATAGCGCACAGCGTTCTTTGTTATTACAATCCTAAAAATCCTGTTAATCCTGTCTAAATTGGTCAAGCCCCGATTAAACGTTGTCACTGTTGCCTGGTTTCGGGTGTCGAGTTGCAGGATAAGCTCCTTGCGGTCAGACAACAGACCACTGACGACAGACTACCGTCAACGCACCCTCTTACCTTCCGAAATTCCGGTCCTCTGCTCGTGTGGTTCCGGTCTCTGAGGCTCTGACCTCTGAGGTTCTGGCCCTCCGTTTTCTGGGGCTCTGTCCTCTTTCAGGCCGCCAGGAGATCTTTCAAAAAGCGTCCAGTGTAACTCTTCTTGATCCGGGCCACCTTCTGGGGTGCGCCCTGGGCCACCAGCCGGCCGCCGGCATCGCCCCCCTCAGGACCCAGGTCTATGATCCAGTCGCAGGTCTTGATGACATCCAGGTTGTGCTCGATCACCACGATCGTGTTGCCCGTATCCCTCAGGCGCTTGAGCACAGCCAGCAACATGCGGATGTCCTGGAAATGGAGGCCGGTTGTGGGTTCGTCCAGAATGTAGAGCGTCCGGCCGGTGGCCCGTTTGGCCAGTTCACGGGCCAGTTTGATGCGCTGGGCCTCCCCGCCGGACAAGGTTGTGGCGGACTGTCCCAGCTTGATGTAAGACAAGCCCACGTCCATCAGGGTGTTGAGAATGGATGCTATTTTGGGGTGGCGGGCAAACAGGTCCCGCGCCTGGTGGACCGACAGGTTGAGGACATCGGCAATGGTGTGCCCCTTGTATTGGACCTCCAGGGTGGCCTGGTTGAAGCGTTTGCCTTGGCAACTCTCGCAGGGCACATAGACGTCCGCCAGAAAGTGCATGGCCACCTTGATGTACCCGTCTCCCTGGCAGGTTTCGCAGCGCCCGCCCTTGACATTGAAGGAGTAGCGCCCTTTTTTATACCCGCGTATTCTGGATTCCGGGAGCTGGGCAAATAAATCACGAATGTGGTCAAACACCTTGGTGTAGGTGGCCGGGTTGCTCCGAGGCGTCCGGCCGATGGCTTTCTGGTCGATGTTGATGACTTTGTCGAGCCGGGAAAGGCCGGTTATACGGTCGTGTCGCCCCACGGCCAGGGGTGAGTCGTGCAGTTTCCGGGCCAGGGCAGGGTAGAGGATCTGGTTTACCAGGGTCGATTTGCCGGCGCCCGACACACCGGTGACGGCCACCAGCAATCCCAGGGGAATCCGGACATTGATGCCGGCGAGATTGTTTTCCGCAGCTTTTTGGATGGTGATCCAGTGGTCCCCGACGCTTTTGGGGGTTACCCTTTTGGGGGGCACTTCAATATTTTCCCGTCCGGCTAAATAGCCGCCGGTCACGGAAACATCGCTTTTGATGATGTCGCGCGGGGTGCCTTCCGCCACGATCTGCCCCCCCAGATGCCCGGCGCCGGGCCCGAAATCCAAAATCCAGTCTGCCGACTCCATGGTTTCGCGGTCATGCTCGACGATGATCAGTGTGTTGCCGATGTCGCGCAGGTGCCGCAGGGTGTTCAGCAGTTTGATGTTGTCGCGTTGATGCAGCCCGATGGAGGGTTCGTCGAGAATATAGAGCACTCCGGTGAGCTCGGACCCGATTTGGGACGCCAGGCGGATCCGCTGGGATTCTCCGCCCGACAGGGTCGGTCCCTTGCGGCTCATGGAAAGGTAGTCCAGGCCCACGTTGATCAGGAACCCCAGGCGGCTTTTGATCTCCTTGACAAGCTCTTCCGCAATGATGTGCCGATTGCCGGTAAGCGCCAGTCGGTCCAGGAACGCGTATGCGCCCCCAATGGTCATGCTGGTGATGTCGATAATGGACTTGCCGTCGATCTTTATGCTGAGTACTTCAGGTTTGAGGCGTTTGCCCTGGCAGGTAGGGCATGTTTTGGAAGAAAGGAATCTGGCATACCATTTTTTCATGCTTTCCGATTTGGTCTGCTGGTAGCGCCGCCACATGCTGTTGAGGATGCCTTCATACGTCGTGGTGAACTGTCCCTGAATTTTCTGGGAGGTCCAGTTGACCTTCATTTCCCGGCCGTTGGAGCCCCTCAGGATCAGGTTCCTGTGCTTTGCCGGGAGGGCTTTCCAGGGGGTGTCGAAGTCGATGCTCCATTGAGACTCCATGGCCTTAAGGCGGCTGTACCCCCAGGAACCGTTGGGCGCGGTTGCTTTCAAAAAATAATTCTGCCATGGCACAATCGCCCCCTGGCGGATGGTCAGGGTTTTGTCCGGGACGATTTTGTCCACGTCCATGGAGAGCATGGCGCCGATCCCGTTGCAATCGGGACACATCCCCATGGGCGAGTTAAAGGAAAAAAGTGGCGGATCCAGGGCCGGGTAGGCGATTCCGCAGCAGGAACGTTCTTCGCTCATACGGATATCCTCTTTGCCCACCACATGTACGATCAACTGGCCCTGCCCAATTTTCAATGCTGTTTCCACGGAATCGGTCAGGCGTTTTCTGAAGGTGCTGCTTTTTTTGACCACCAGCCGGTCCACCACGGCTTCGATGTTGTGCTTTTTGTGCCTGGCCAGCCCCTGGACCTGCTCGATTTCCTGCACCACACCGTCTATTCTGACCCGTGCAAACCCATCCCCTTCCAGATTGCGCAAAAGGTCCCGGTGCTCACCCTTGCGATTCTCGATGATGGGCGCTATGATGAGAATCCTAGAGGATTCGGTGATATCCATGATCTGGGACACCATGCCCTCAGCATCGCCCCTGCCGACTTTTTTACCGCACTTGAAGCAATACTGTTCGCCGACCCGGGCAAACAACACTCTCAGATAGTCGTAAATTTCCGTAATGGTTCCCACGGTGGAACGCGGGTTTTTGCTGGCGGCTTTTTGCTCGATGGCAATAGTCGGCGAAAGGCCACGAATGGTGTCGTATCTGGGCTTTTCCATCTGACCGATAAACTGGCGGGCGTAGGCGGAAAGTGATTCCACGTAGCGGCGTTGCCCCTCGGCAAAAATAGTGTCGAAGGCCAGGCTGGATTTGCCCGAGCCGGAGACGCCGGTGAAGACGATCAGTTTCTTTTTGGGCAGGCGAACATGGACGTTCTTGAGGTT
The DNA here is from genome assembly GCA_029940035.1 of Desulfobacterales bacterium. Lineage (GTDB taxonomy): Bacteria > Desulfobacterota > Desulfobacteria > Desulfobacterales > B30-G6 > JAJDNW01. The sequence continues at coordinate 5,889 of JAOZRT010000056.1, read as the reverse complement.
GTGTTCCCGGGCACCCCGGATGTCGATGGCGTCCAGTTCCTTGACCTTGCGGGCCTTTCCCATTGAGTGCAGGGGCTGGGTAGGTTGTTTTTTATTCATTATGTATGACCAAACCTATTATAAAACTACCCTTGTGAAATCGTCTTCCATGGCGCTGACGTTCATTTCACTGGGTAAACAAAGATGTTACAAGATGCTATGACCTTAATTTTGCACGAATCTGAGGCTTTCATAGGCAAGGCGTCCAAGTGTGAAGTCGTAGTTCTTTACTTTGAGCGCTTGGCAACGCAACATATGGAAACCTCAGACTCGCCCGGAGGGTGAAAGTTGATGATTTAAAACGATTATTATCCACATAATCTGAAGGGTTATGAAGGCAAGCTATAAGAATGCTTGAATTCACCCCAATTGTAGGTTTGCGTAAGTTCATCAAATTTCATGCAAGGTTAAGGTCCAAATTAAGCACGCCTATCCCTTCTGGCAAATTTTCATGCCCTGATGTGCCAAAAATTGTGTGAGGCCCACAAAAATAAAGACCGAGTCTCACCTTGACGCAATTTCATAATTTGTAATATAAGAGAAGGATAATAAAATCATTCTATTCAGATATAAGCAGGGCTAACGGCACCTCCCTACCGATCAATGACGGATGACTGCTGTATGACAAACGATACCTACGGGCTGAAATACATCATCGTCAAACAGGACACCCTGCTGGTACAGTTCTATGGCAGCTGGGAGGTGAGCGACGATCGCCGGCCAGCCCTTGACGCCCTGAAATCACTGCACCAGAAGACCCGGCTAAAGAAAGTTGAATTCGACACCCGAAAATTGAGTGCCTGGAACAGCGGGTTGCTGACCTTCCTGCTCAATATCCATGCTTTCTGTGAAAAGCATAACATCGAAATGGCCTGCGCGGGGCTGCCACAAGGGGCGGAGCGCATTCTATCCCTGGCGCTGGCCGTACCTGAAAACAAGAACGCCCGCAGTGCACCGGAGAAGGTGCCATTTGTTGATAAGGTCGGTATTTGGGGGCTTGGCCAAATCAGTGCTGCCGCCGAAATGATGGGGTTTATCGGTGAGGTGTCCATCGCCTGCTTGAAGATGTTCAAGGGTTCCGCACGTTTCCGCATGTCCGACCTGCTGCTCTTCATACAGCAGTGCGGTGCCCAGGCTCTGCCCATCGTTACCTTGATCAGCCTGCTGGTAGGCCTTATCCTGGCCTTTGTGGGTGCTGTGCAGTTGCAGATGTTCGGGGCCCAGATCTATGTGGCCAACCTGGTGGGGCTGGCCATGGCCCGGGAAATGGGCGCCATAATGGCAGGGATTATCATGGCCGGGAGAACCGGCGCCGCCTTTGCCGCCCAACTGGGAACCATGCAGGTCAATGAAGAGATCGACGCCTTTAAAACCATGGGCATTGACCCGGTTGAATTCCTGGTGTTGCCCCGCATGCTGGCCCTGGTGCTGATGATGCCCCTTTTGTGCATTTACGCCGACCTCATGGGCATTTTCGGCGGCGCCCTGGTCAGCATCGGCATGCTCGATATTTCAGCTGTCGAGTATTACAACCAAACCAAGGCGTCGCTCAACCTGACCCACTTCGGTGTGGGAGTGTTCAAGAGCGCTGTTTTCGGCATTCTGGTGGCCATTGCCGGATGCTTAAGGGGCATGCAGTGCGGTAGGAGTTCCTCGGCTGTGGGGGAGGCGGCCACATCCGCCGTGGTGACGGGCATTATTTTTATCATCGTTTCCGATGCCGCCATGACGATCATTTTCACCATTATCGGGATTTGAATGCAGAAAATCGCGCCAAAAATAGAAATACGGGACCTGACCATGGCGTATGGTGATTTCGTTATCCAGCATGATCTCACCTTCGATATTGCCACTAAAGATATTTTCATCATCATGGGGGGCAGTGGTTGCGGTAAAAGCACGCTGCTGCGCCATCTGGTGGGCTTGAAAGCGCCGGCCAAAGGTCAGGTATTGTACGGCAACACCAGTTTCTGGGAGGCATTGCCGCAAGAACAGGAAAAGATCATGCGCACCTTCGGCATTCTGTATCAGAGCGGGGCCCTGTGGAGTTCCCTGACCCTGGCCGAAAATGTTTCGCTGCCGCTCAAGGAATTCTCGAATTTCAGCGACACCCAGATCAGGGAGCTTGTGTCTCTGAAACTATCCCTGGTGGGGTTGGCGGGTTTCGAGGAGTTCTACCCTTCGGAAATCAGCGGTGGCATGCAGAAACGGGCCGGCCTGGCCAGGGCCATGGCTCTGGACCCCGAAATCCTGTTTTTTGACGAGCCCTCCGCCGGTTTGGATCCGGTGAGTGCCCGGCGGCTGGATGACCTGATTCTCGAACTCAGAGACAGCCTCGGGGCGACGGTGGTGATTGTTACCCATGAACTTGCCAGCATATTTGCCATCGGCAACAACGCCGTGTTTCTGGACCCGGAAACACGGACCATGATCGCCACCGGCAACCCCAATACGCTGCTGGCCGAATGTGAACACCCGACGGTGAGGAGTTTTCTGACCCGGGGAGAAGAAGCTGAATGAGAACATCAGGGAGGTCACGGATTGAATAAACCCCATAGTTGCATAAACAACCCTGTAAAGTATATATAATGAATTGTTATTATGACCAATATTGTAGAAATGAAACCATTGTCTGGATATTCCCTCAGGCGCCTTGACTCTGAAGCCCTCCGGCGTTTGCAACGTTGGGGTAAAATAACCATGAAAATAATGTAGCGTGTTTCGCGAAAAAGACCTTTTCACATTGGGCAACCTTTGTGTCCTTTGTGCCTTTATGGTCAAAAACTGTTAGGCAAGGATTTCCTATGAGTAAAAAAGCAAGCACGACCGCTATTGGCATCTTTGTTATCGGTGCTGTCCTTCTGGCAATAGCCGGTGTCGCCATCTTTGGCGGCGGACAATTTTTTACAAAAAAATATAGATATGTGGCCTATTTTCCCGGTAGCGTGAAAGGGCTGAATGTGGGCGCACCCGTCCTTTGGAATGGTGTAAAGGTCGGCGAGGTGACAAAAATATTGATGGAGTTCGATGCCAAGATTATGGCCATGCGCATCGCCGTCGTTTTCCAAATGTCCCGTGGCAATTCAACTATCATCAACCGTGAATACAATGAAAGTATCACTAATGCCACGCAGGACGAAATCCTTATTGATCTAGTCAACCGGGGTTTGCGGGCCCAGCTGGCCCCCCAGAGTGTTATCACCGGGATGCTGTATGTCAAGCTCGATTTTTTTCCGGATACCAAAAGCACCCTGCAGGCTTTAGAAGTTCTGGGCAGCGACCTTGAAATCACCGAAATTCCGACGGTTCCCTCAAACATGGAAGAACTGGCCCGGACATTCGAAAACCTTCCCTTGCAGCAGATAGCCCAGAACCTGGAGGACATGACCGCCGGCATCGACCAACTTGTGAATTCCCCGCATATAAATGCTATTCTGACCTCTGTCGAGGGTGCCACTGCCACTTTAGATCAGACCATGATCAATCTGAGCACCAGGTTGACATCTCTGGCAGCGGATCTGAAAACCGTGATCAACAACACCAACCGCCTGGTACACAACCTCAACCGACAGGTTGAGCCAATGGCCAAAGGTTTTATCAAGACCACGGATGCCGCCATTGGTGCGTTTAACCAGGCCGAGGAGACGCTGTCCCTTGAAGAGGGCCCCGGGGCCGACCTGGTGGCGAGCATCAAAAAGGCCGTTGAATCCGCCGCCATTGCCCTGGACCAGGCCGGTACAACCCTTGAATCTATCGACACCCTGGCCGGGGAAGACTCGGAGACGATTTACACCTTGAATACGGCGCTGGAAGAAATCGCCATGGCAGCCCGCTCCATTCGAACCGCGGCCGAATACCTGGAACGCCATCCCGAATCTCTGCTGCGGGGCAAAGGAGGACAGTGATATGAAGTCTGGCTTTTTACGGTTGACCATCATGCTTTTGACAGGAACGGCTTTATTGCTGTTAACCGCCTGCGGAACCACCGCACCCACGCGATTTTACCTTATGAGCCCCATGGCCGAAGCGGGCCCTGGGGCTCCGGCAGCAGGTGAAAAAGGCGTTTCCATTGCCCTTGCCCCGGTAAAATTACCCGCGCACCTGAACCGGCCTCAGATTGTCACCCGGGAGGGCGGTCATCAGGTGAGGGTGGACGAATTTAACCGCTGGGCCGAACCCCTGGATGTTCATGTGACCGAGATCCTGGTTGAAAACCTGTCCATGTTGCTGAATACGGAAGGAATCACCATTACCAACCGGTATAAGCAAACTGAATTTGACTATCATCTTTCAATCAAAATCCTCCGGTTTGACGGGTGGCCGGGCAAAGAGGCCACCCTGGTCTGCCGTTGGAATCTTGGAAGAACGGATGAACCCGCCAGCGTCCACCCCGAACGTTTTAGTGCCACCCGGCCTGTGGAGGGGGACGGCTACCCGGACCTGGTAACAGCACTGAGTGGTATGCTGGCTGACCTGAGCCGTGAAATTGCCCGAGGGATTGACCCTGATTAGAGTGGTTGCCAATATACCATCCTGGATATCGTAGTTTGTGGACCCCCTCATATTGTTGATGATTTACAGGAAATTTAGATCGAACGAGCCGCTCAGCGTCTACAGATTTGAAGATGAACCGGGATAGATCAAATGAAGCGAATTTTTCCCTCGTCCAATGTAACTCTCGTTATCTTGGTGTTTATTTTCGGCATCTTCCTGGCGCCGGGTTGTGTATTCGGGGATGGTGACCTGGAAGAGCAGCAGGAAAAATTGCGGGAGTTCAGGCAGATGACAGCTGAAAAACGACTGCAGGAAAACCGGGAGACGGTGGAGGAGGCGTTCGGGGCAGATCAAAAGAGCACATTCACCCCCCACCATTTGAACTACGGTGCTTTAGGGAAGGACGACGCCCTGATGCAGATCAGTTTCAAATACCGCCTGGGCAGGGATTGGAACACCTACCTGGCCGTTACCAATGTCGTCAAGTGGGATGTTTACGAGGATTCCAGCCCCTACCGTGACATCAATTTCAAGCCCGAGGTATTTTACCGTTTCACCCCCGAACCAGAATTCCTGATTTCCATGGACGCCGGGTACTGGCACGAGTCCAACGGTCAGGGCGGCGAGGAAAGCCGGTCATGGGACCAGCTGTTTGCACGCTTCAACACCCTGTTCGAGATCAAGAACATAACCCTGGCCTGGGAAACACACCTCTATTGCGAGTTGAACACCGGCGAATTCAACCAGGACATCGGCGATTACCTGGGGTGGTGGGACACGGCGTTCTATTTCTTGAACATTTTGCCTACCGATATAATTAACATCGACCTTGAGTTTTACATCTGGTCCGGCGACAATGGGGTCCCGTTCGATCATGGACAATTTAGGACCGGCCTCATATTCAAAATGGAAAACGCCGTTTTTCAGCCGTCTCTCTATCTCCAGTATTTCAATGGTTACGGCGAGGTCATGACAGACTATGATGAGAGGAGCGAAGCATGGCGGGTGGGAATCGCATTTTTATATTAGAAGGGTTATCTGTAATAATTATGTAAAGATTGCTGGGCGAGTTAGTTAATCTTAATAATATCAAAATATTAAAGCACATCCATAACTCTCTAATAAATTTTGTGTCAAGATTTGGGTGTCAATCCACCTATTATAGCCGAATTTATCCCGAAAATAGCTTGAATCTATACACTTAACTGGCATTCCGGGCTTTCTCACAATCTTCATGCTCAAATGCTGAGGCTATGCGGTCAATTTCCCTTTTTTCAAGACCATATCGTACTGCAATTTTCTGCCATTGGTTAACAGCCGCACTGACCTCTTGGATAATTTCATTGGCGCGATTTT
>JAOZRT010000055.1 GCA_029940035.1 Desulfobacterales bacterium | reverse complement strand
CTGAGCGGGATGGATGGGCGCTGAAAATGTGAAGTTATTTTTGCGCGAGCCCTTAATCTATATACGCCGTTGCCGTCACTTCTACCCGCGTGTCAAAGGGCAGTTCGGCCGCCCGGATGCAGGTCCTGGCCGGCAGGTCGCCCTTGAAACAGGATTTGTAAACAGCATTGAAGCCCGCGTAGTCCTGCATGTCCAGAAGGTAGGCCGTGATGGTGAGGATCTTGTCCAGGGAGGAGCCGGCCTCCTCCAGGATAATGCGCAGATTTTCCATAGCCAGCCTGGTTTCGTGCTCGATGCTGCCCAGTGATATTTCATTGGTGGCCGGATCCATGGCGCCTTGCCCGGACACGTAAATGATGCCGTTGTGAATGATGGCCTGGGAGTATGGCCCGCCGGTCACGGCAGCCTTGTCCGTGTAAAACTTCATTTTCCTTGCCATGCTTTTTCCTTACTTCGTTTGGGTTGTCTGATAGGTTCAGGTTGGTGCTCTTGATCTATACGTGTTTAGCATAAGCACAATGATCAAGTATATAATCGTTTTTACTGATCTGGTCCAGCGCCATGAACCGGGGCAGGACATCAAGGAGTTCTACCTGGGACTTAACCTGTCCGGGGGCCGCAGAAGCTACCGCAACGTCAAACATTACAAACGCCGCAAACGCTGGCTGGGTTGATGCTGCCCTCTCCCTCTTTCCATAGCCCATTCCAGAGCAACCTAAAAATGAAGTGCACAACCAGTGTAATTTTGGTATGGTTCTTTCTGTTTGCGTATAGCGTTTGTTAAAATAACGTTCCGAAACCTATGGTACTTTGTGATAGTTGCGGGGCTAAAGCCCTGGGCTACATGACTGGAAGCCGACATCTTTGTAGCGCAGGGATTTATCCCTGCCAAAGCAAATTACTAGTCAGCCTGTAACGCCCTGGACAACAAAAAGAAGAGAAAAGAATATGAACTTCAATACCCTCACTGCAACCCACATCAGTGACCTTAAAGCCATGGTTTCAGAGGACCGCTTTTCCACCGGCGAATCAGTTCTGAAACTGCATGCCAAGGATCAGTCCCACCACCGGGGATGCCGACCTGAGGCGGTCATTTGGCCCCAGGACACGGCGGAGGTGGTGGCAATATTGAAATATGCCAATGCCAACCAACTGCCGGTGGTAGGGTGGGGCTCGGGCTCCAGCCTGGAGGGCAACCCCATACCCGTGCAGAAGGGCCTGGTGCTCGATTTCACCCAGATGAACCGCATACTGGACGTGCGCGAAGAGGATTTTCAGGTGGATGTGGAACCGGGGGTCGTTTACCAGGACCTCAACGAACACCTCAAGAATACCGGACTCTTTTTTCCTCCGGACCCGGGTGCCAGGGCTACGGTGGGGGGTATGATCGCCAATAATGCCAGCGGGACCCGCACGGTGTATTACGGTTCCACCAAGGATTATGTTCTGAAATTGAAAATCGTTCTTGCTTCAGGAGAAATTCTGGAAATGGGCCGGCGGGTGGCCAAAACATCCTCGGGATATGACATGCCCCATCTTTTTGTCGGATCCGAGGGAACCCTGGGCATCGTGGTGGAGGCTACCCTCAGGCTGGCAGGTCTGCCCGAGGAATTTTCAGCGGCGGTGGTGACTTTCCCCAGTATCGAAGCCGCCAGCAAGGCGGTTTCCAACATCGTTAGATACGGGCTCAACCCGGCTGCCCTGGAACTCCTGGATGCCAGCTGCATTGAGCTGTTCAACAAAGAAAAAGCCCTGGGCCTGGAAATTTCGCCGACCCTGTTTATCGAATTTCACGGTCCGTCCATGGCCTATTTGTCCGAAATTATGGGTATGACCGAGGAGATTTGCAAGGAGACCGGCAGTCTGGCATTCAACCCGGGGTTGGGCCGGGAGGCGCGCAACCGTCTGTTTGAGGCGAGACATGAACTCGGTGAAATGATCACACGGGCGCATCCGGACTGCCGCATTCAGGTGCTCGATGCCGCCGTACCTATGAGTACCTATCCCGAAATCATTGCCTTGGCAAAACAGGCCCCGGAGGAGACCGGCATCAAGGGCTATGCCTTCAGCCACGCCGGAGACGGCAACCTGCACCTCTGCCTGGCCGGACGCAAAGATGAGAAGGGGGACTGGGACCTCATCGACCAAATCGGCCAACGCCTGGTTTCAAAGGCTATTTCCCTGGGGGGCACAGCCACCGGAGAGCACGGGGTGGGCATCGGCAAACGGAAATACATGCTTGATGAACACGGCAATAGCCTTGCATGGATGAAGCGCATCAAAGCCCTGTTCGACCCCCACGGCATCCTCAACCCGGGGAAAATTTTCCCTTGAATTTTAATTGATCCCGCTGTTTGCAGCGTGTTCAATTATCATTTAAGACAGCACCTCCGCCCACCGGTTGACCAGCATGTCGGCCGATAGGAGGCCCAGATTATTTTTCTTAAAAAAGTCTATGATATCAAGCCGGTTTCCCTGGCGCCACCACTGCTTCAGCAAATCCCCGGCCCCTGATTGAAACATCCAATTCTCGCCGAAACGATTTCTCAGGTGGTCTTCCATGGCCGCTTCCCCCATCCATCCCAGCACATAGTCCAGGCAATAGAATTCCGGAACCAGGTCAAAGAGATGGCTCTCGGGCTGGTGATAGAACCCGGTGTGTCGGGCCATGATTTCCGCATAAGGGTTGCCGTCTGCCAGGGAATTGCTGCCGAACATGCGGTATTCGGCGATGAATTTAGCTGCATAGCGCCGAAAGACGGCCAGGTCTTTGAGGGTTTTGTAATAATGCAGTTTCCGGGCCTGATCCTCGGAAAGCGTGAGGTAATTTCTTAAAAATGGCTCGGAAAGCGTGATGTTCTGAAGCAAAAAAGCGTATGATTCCGAAAGACTGTAACTTGTGGCCAGTTCCCGGTCCACCGTTGAAAGACGGGGTGATGTGAACACGGAGGACAGCCCGTGCCCGAGCTCATGCCACAGGGTCTCCAGGTCGATCCACCCGCCAGTTGCATTCATGACTACGTGCACATCCCCGGGTATTGCTAACAGAAAACTCATGGCCTGGTCGCTTTTTCGGTCGTCCTTCTGAATATCGAGGTGCAGGCCCTCGAGGTTGTCCGGCTCTATCCCCCATTGCTCAAAAAAGGCCTTGGAATCTTCCATGGCATTGTCGGGCAGCAGGTTATCCAGAGCATGCATGCCGAAAAGGTTAATGGCATCGAAACGGTTGAGGCGTTCCAGGGACAAGCCGACACTGTCTTCGGCCCAGGCCTGCATGGCTTTAAAATAGATTCCCCGGGTCTCTTCCAGCACCTGTTCCATCAGGATGGCATATCTGCTGTAATCAAGCCCCTTTTTTTCCCGGCAATAATCGATGTAATTAGAGAAACCGAAATCCTTCTTTAGAAGGCTAAGGAGGATTTCCCAGTAATTGAGGGCAAAGGGCTTCATGAATTTGCACAAGGGCCCGGTTTCATCCTGCAGGCGTTCCCGATCGGCATGCGAACGGGGCTCTTGGCACCACTGGATGATGTTGCGGAAGTGAATGCGCTCATCATTGACCAACGCAGCCGCACCGCGCATCCAGGTCTGCATCTCGGTTTCATGGGGGAGAAGCACCTGTTGAAGATAGTGATCAATAAAGGCGTGGCGCACTCTTTGCCTGGCTTTTCCTTTAAATTCCCGATTAATACATTCCAGGGTATCCAGGGTCAGAAACACTTCATACCCTGCATACAGGTTGTAGGGCTCGACGGCGGGCGCTTCCCCTTTCCACATGGCCAGGGCACTGCCCGTGCGATGTTGATTCAGCGTCTTGAGGGTGTCGATCAGTGAATGATGATCCTTCGACATGGTGGCGGCCCCTGTTATGAAGGTTACCTGAAAAGATATGTTCAATCCTTAATTGTAATCCTTAAGGCTGAATTTACAAGTATTTCATGGGTTATCGTTCCTGCCAGGACATGCAAACGAATCACAACTGGGTTAATTGACAATGATAAAAAGGAGATTAACTTGTGTAATTGCAAATGATAGTGAAAATGCCCATTGGCAATATAAATGGAGATGACAGCATATGTTTGAAACAAGAGAACAGGTACTGGAAAAAATCATGTCCCAGGACAAGCCTGTCTGCTGTGACTGCGGCAAAGAAATGAATCTGTGGGAAGTGCCCCCCATCAATTTCAGTGACGGACTGGGCTGGGGCACGCCCTACCTGTACGTCTGCTTTAACGATGATTGCCCTGCCTACCAACAGGGCTGGGACCACTTGAAGGAAAACTACAACCACACTGCCTCCTACCGGCGCATGTGCTATCCCGGTACCGACCAATATGAACTGATGCCGGTTTTCAGCCCCATGGGCGGACAGGGCCAGATCATCGACGATCAGGTGCTGCTCCAGGAAGAGATGCTCAAAGAGGCCACAAAAAAAGGATTTTCCATTCTGGCCCAGTGTTATGTGGAGAAGGATGCGGAAACAGCCTTGAGGATGGTGCTGGACCCCACCGAGCCGGCGCGTGTACGGTTAAAAGCATCGGAAATGCTGGGCGATATCGGTGAGTTGGATGCCATCGATCCCTTGCGGAACCTCAAGGTAGGCAACCCCCTCATCGAAGAGCAGCTGGAAAAAGCCATCAGCCAGATCCATGAACGGTTCTATACCCGGGAATGTCCGTTCTGTGCGGAAATCATTAAGAAAAAAGCCAAGATCTGCAAGCACTGCGGCAAGGAAATCTCCGGGTTATAAAACCCCGAGAGTTATTCAAAACATTTTCATGGGGTTATAGGGGCCGGAAGTTCAAATCATCGCAATTCGCCATTTTTTTCTCCTGTTTGATGCCCGCCATCTCTGCTTGGACACAATCGATTGATTTTCTATAGGCGTATCACTGTCGGGCATCCGGTGGCGTCAACATCTATGCCCACCGAATCACCGGTCTTAAACCCGATCCGTCGGAACTCTTTGACAACGGCTTCATGTTTCTGGCTTAGCCAGTAAACTGTCCATAGTGGGTTTCTCACCGTGTCGATGCCGTAAGCGTCATGACCGCATAGATTGACTCTAAACTTATCTTTAGCAATAAGCGTATCTGCCTCAGAAAGAAAAATGTCAATTTTATAAAGGTTGTTGTGCAGCGCTTGGGAAAGTTTTTCCTGCAGTTCGGGCGTTTTATCCAGATAGTGATTGGCGATCTGGAACAACTCTTCCGGGTCGTGGATGGACAGGCCGATTATGCAAAAACGCTGGTATCGAAGGGCGAATTTCTCAAGTTCTTCTTCATAAACGGTGACGATATCGAGAATGTCTGAAATATCTGCCAGCCTGCAGTCGTCTCCCATGGTCGCATCTTCGCATTTACTTATTATTTTGAGATAGAAACTTTTGTTGTCCATTACATAAACAGGTCGTTCCCGGTAATGCCTGCGCTTCCTTATGCGCCTCACGCCATCGAGGGTCAGGGATCGTTCTCCTTCTTTGTTCTCAAGAATATCAATATGACTGATGTCCTTGGCCTGAACGATATGTATTTTCCCGTCCTCTGAAATAATGAACTCAATTTCACATGGAAATCCCAGATAATCTTGGATTTTCTGTGATATTTTGAGCAGTTTACGGTCGTGCGGTGTCCGGGTGATATACGGCTCGCTTTGAATTTTGTGCAATCTGTCACGACAGTAGCCAAACTCCCAGTGGTCCCAAAGCATTTTTGCCATAACGCTGGAGCCATTGATAAAGGGCATTACGATGACACCCATCTCATCCGGATCAACTTCAGGAGCGTTGCTGAATTTCTGTTGTCTGAGGATAGCCAGTTTATTGGTGGTTTTCGTAAAATTGATCATGCGTTTACGGGCATACTTTATCCCCGCCAGATCGGCATAGGTTTCAAGAGAATCGAAGGTGCCGCCCTTGTAAAATTCTTCCTGAGGGTGGGCGCTACGGGCGATGACCTTAAAACTTTCGCGATGGTTTTCTAGAAATGCTTCCAGTGCAGCAAATTTTTCATTAGCAAAGTCGATTGCCGGAATAAAAATAAAATCAGGGACTTCAAATCCACCTTGCCGTAGTTGCTCCAGAACACGTGCTTTTTCAGGTAATTCTTTAGACATATGGCTTCTCACAATTAAGTTAGGGCATGCTTTTCCGCTTGACTTTCATTATGGTATAAACCTATAAAAAGCCGACCGATCATTCGGTTGATTTTATAAACGGGGTAACATATGTCAAAAAAAAATGCAATTCTTTTGGCAGCGACCGAACTTTTTTCCCAAAAAGGTTACGAAGGTGCCTCCATGGCAGAACTTTCGCGTATGACCGGCGCCGCTGGAGGAACCATATTTCATCATTTCAAAAACAAAGAAGACCTGTTCCTGAATATACTGCGGGGCATTAAAGAAATCATCCTCAACTCGTTCGATCAATACCTGGAAGACGGGAATTTAAAAAACGGTATGGACATGGTCGAAGGGGCTGTCTCGTTCTATCTTCAGCTTGCGAGTCAGATGCCGACCCAATTCTTACTTTTACACCAGCATTTTCCCTATAAAATGGCCGAAACCAATCCTGTTTGCCGGGATTATCTGGAGTCGATTTATAATTGTCTTTTGGATAATTTTGAAAAAGGTATTGTCAAAGGGCAAAAGGACGGAACCATCGAAAATGTGCCGGCCCGGAAATGTGCCATGATTCTGTTTTCGATGGTTGATGGAATAGCACGCTTCAATACCTATCAACTTTACAATGCAGGCGCGCTTTACGATGAGCTGATCATGATGTGTCGAAAAATGCTTAGGAGCGATGCCTATGCGCCCAGGGGATGAATAATGCCGATCATTACACTTTTCAGCGGCGTATTTTGCGGGAAGAAGACCGTATTGAAAAATTTGAAGGACCGCACCGGCTATAAGCATGTCACTGATGACGATATTGTTAAACAGGTCGAGTTGCTCACCGGTTTACAGGAGAGCAAAATCAGACGTGCTTTTTCGTCAAAGACATCGGTGTTCAATGAATTCACGCATGAAAAAGAGTGCTCGATTGCCCATATGCGGTTGGCTGTTGCCGAAATGCTGATGGATGAAGAACTCATCATCGACGGTTTTTCCAGCCTCCTCATACCCGGAAACATCGACCATGTTCTGCGGGTCTGCCTGGTTGCAGAGATGCCCTACAGGGTTGCGCAGGCAAAGACGAATCACTTGCTGGACGAAAAGGAAGCCAAACGGACTATCCGGCAGGAAGACGGTGATCGCGCGGCTTGGATCGAAGCCCTTCATTCGAACCCGGATCCCTGGGCCGGGGAGTTGTACGACATGGTGATTCCTATGCAGGGCCTGGATGAAAACCAGGCAGGTGCGTTGATAGAGGAATACCTCCACAAAAATGTTTTACACAAAACAGAGCCATCGGAAAAAGCATATGAAAATTTTCTGCTGTCTAGCCGTGTGCAAGCAGTGCTGTGCAAAGCTGGCCACGATGTCACCGCCGATGCCAAGCATGGAGCGGTTGTGGTGCATATCAACAAGCACGTACTCATGCTCGATCGGCTGGAAGATGAACTCAAAAGCATTGCCGGAAAAGTGCCTGGCGTCAAATCAGTGGCAACCAGGGTAGATATGGGCTATCAAAGGTGCAACATCTACCGCAAACACGAGGCTGGCGTTCCTTCCAGGGTATTACTGGTGGATGATGAAAGGGAATTTGTCCAGACGCTTTCGGAACGGCTACAGCTCCGTGATATGGGTTCTGCCGTTGTCTATGACGGAAAGTCTGCACTGAATATAGTGAAGAATGATGAACCGGAAGTGATCATCATTGATTTAAAAATGCCGGGTATCGATGGCATTGGGGTATTGAAAAAAGTAAAAACGGAACGACCCGATATCGAAGTTGTCGTTTTAACCGGGCACGGGTCGGAGAAGGACAGACAGATGTGCATGGACCTTGGCGCCTTTGATTATCTGCAAAAACCAGTGGATATCAATCATCTCAGCAAAGTGCTCAAAAATGCGCACAAAAAAATTCAGGGAAGAGTTCAGGGTGCTTAACACCTTCAACCGCCCCTTTTGAAGGTACGGTTATGTCGATCATAAAAAAAATCAAGCCGCGTTTTTGGGATCATTACGACGCAAGCGGGGCTTCCATGCAGCCTTTCAGTTTTCGTCGAAAATGGAAACTGATCGTTATCCTGACATCCGTTGTGGCGCTGATTCCCTTGCTCGTGATGACACTGATCGACTTTCAGCTCACGAAAAGAGCCATTGAGTCAGAAATACATGTAAACATGATCAGGACGGTTTCCAACACCTGGCAGGCCATATCCTCCTCTTTGACCCAACGCAAAGCAGCCCTGGACTTTATCGCCCGGGACAATTCCTATGAAAACCTGAACCAAGCGGAGAGGCTGTCGGGCATTTTGAAAAGCCTGCAGGAAGGTCTGGGCGGATTTGAAGATATCGGCGTGGTCGATGCAAGGGGTCACGTACAGGCCTATACCGGCCCATACGATTTAAAAGGAGCGAATGTATACAGCGATAAGTGCTTCCAGAGTGTTATAAAAAAAGGGTTCTATATCAAAGATATGCACGGCGAAGCAGAAACGGCGCCCCATTTGGTGATGGCTACCAAGCACGTTCTGCAAGACGGCTCTTTTTTTGTTCTCAGATCGGGCCTGGACAACAATTTGATGAACAATATGATTTCCCGATTGGATATCGGCAGGGCCGATGACGCCTTTATTGTCAGTAATGAGGGGGTACTGCAGACACCGTCCCGTTCCCACGGCGGAATCTACGATAAAATTTCCCTCCCGATTCCTGAGCCTGTTTCCGGGACGAAAACCATGGAAGCCATGGCCCAGGATGGGACGCCGGTCCTGGTCGGGTATGCTCATATTCCGGACACATCCCTGATATTGATGATGGTCAAGCCAAAATCCGAGATAATGGCCATGTGGTACAAACCGAGAATGAAACTTGTCGGCCTGTTGGTGCTGAGTATCGCCGTAATCCTGCTGGCAGTCCTTGGTTCAGCCACTTACCTGGTCCAACGAATCCACGATGCCGATCAAAAGAGAGTCGCCGCCCTTCACCAGGTGGAATACTCCAATAAATTGGCTTCGCTCGGGAGACTGGCATCGGGGGTGGCCCACGAAATCAATAACCCCCTGGCTATTATCAATCAAAAGGCGGGACTGATTAAAGACCTCTTCACCATGCATCAAAGCTATGCATCTGACGAAAAACTCATGGGTCTGGTCAAGGGAGTCCTCTCTTCGGTTGAACGGGCAGGATCGATTACCGGGCAGTTGTTGAATTTTGCCCGTCACCTGGATACCGATATTGAGCGTTTTGACCTAGGCGAGATGGTGGGCGATCTGATGGGATTGCTCGAAAAGGAAGCCGAGTTTCGGCGTATAGAGATTTCCCTGAAAATGCCCGGAGAAAAAATAGTCCTGGAAAGCGATCGGGGGAACATCCAACAGATATGTCTCAATCTGATCAACAATGCGTTTGCCGCCATGGAGCAAGGGGGACAGCTCGACATTAAGGTGGCCGTGAATACACCGCAGCAGATCACCATTGTTATCGCGGACAATGGGCATGGCATCCCCCCTGCTGACCTGAAAAGAGTGTTCGAGCCTTTTTTCAGCACGCGCGCGGGCCATAAAGGAACCGGTCTGGGGCTGTCTATTACCTATGGACTGGTCAAAGAAATCGGCGGTGATATTGCGGTTGAAAGCAAATTAGGCGAGGGAACCCGGTTCATCGTAACCCTGCCGATGAAGGTGTCACCAGATCGGCAGCAGAATACTTGATAGTTCATTAATGAAAAATAGGAGCACAGGTTACAGATGTCTCAAATAAAACCCTATCTGGAGAATGCCGGAATCAAATTTTTCAGCCGGGTCTCTGCATCAATATCCCATGAGGTAAAAAACGTTCTGGCTATTATGAATGAAAATGCCGGACTCCTGGAAGATTCTGTGCTCATGGCGCAAAGGGACGTACCCCTGTCCCATGCGCGTCTGGAGCATATAGCTGCAAACCTGCGCAAGCTAGTGCAGCGTGCCGACGGTATCATAAAAAAAATGAACCGGTTTGCCCACGATGTAGATATGCCGGAAGAAACTGTCGATCTTTATGAGGCGATCTGCCTGATGGTAGATATTTGTGCCAGAATGATCGAATCGAAAGAAATAGGCATTAATGTCATCCAGCCTGAACATCGGATAACGATAAATACGAATCGTTTCTACCTGCAGAACCTTCTGTGGGTATGTACCGAATCTATCATGAAAACGATGAATCCTGGAGAGACTATTCGGATCGAAATCGTCGAGTTTAATAAAGGAACGGAGGTCATTTTCAGTTTTGAAGCTATGCGGAAAGAAGGGGTAGAGGAAATTCAATATGGCAAAAGTGCTACTTTGCTCCTGAGCTACCTGGATGCTGAGTTGATTGATGACGCTGTGCCTAGCTCGATCCATATCCGATGGCCGGGAAAGACTTGTTAATGTCAATGCAACGCTTCTTAGCGTTTAATAACTGTAACTAAGGAATACGTAAATAAGGAGAAATGTTATGTCGGAAAAAGTGCTGCTCGTTGATGATGAAAAAGATTTTTTGGAAGCGATGTCTGAAAGGATGAAGTCGCGCGATATGGAAGTGACCACGGCTTCTTCAGCAAAAGAGGCCCTGGAAAAGATAGAATATGAAACTTTTGACGCCATCGTCCTCGATTTTCAGATGCCGGGGATGGACGGCATGGAAGCGTTGAAGTCTATGAAAACCAAGCAGCCGGAGTCACAAATTATTCTTTTGACCGGTTATGCGACTGTGGAAAAAACCGTTGAGGCGATGAAAATAGGCGCAGCCGATTTTCTCGAAAAGCCGGCCGACCTTGAAATCCTTTCCCAAAAAATCAAACAGGCCAAAGCCGAAAAAATACTGATCGTGAAGAAGCAACAGGAAAAAAGGGTGATCGATATAATAAAAAAATATGGCGCATAACGTGCTGCCTGCTACTGATAAATGAAGATGACGACCCCCGTTAAAACAAGCAGATAGATAATGCTCAACGGTGCACCTGCCTTCAGGTAGTCAATGCTTTTATATCCCCCTGGCCCCATGTAAAGTGCGTTCACCTGATGGGTGGGCAGCAGGAAGGCATTTGAGGCAGCAAGCCCTACAACAAGCGCCGCCAAGCGAGGATCAACGCTGACGCTCTCAGCCATGTCAACCACCAGCGGAACCAACAATACCGTTGCCCCCACATTCGATACAACCAGAGTCAATATCGTTGTCAGAAAGGCAACCATAAGAAAGAAAACACTCGGCGGCGGTGTTCCGATCATATCCAGCAGATGATAGGCCAGCCACGAAGCCGCGTGCGTTTTCTGCATCGCCACCCCTAAAGGTATAAGACCACTGAGCAGAAATACCGTTCGCCAATCAACACCGTTGTAGGCTTCATCGATACTGATAACTCTGGTGAGTATCATCCCCATAGCACCGGACATAAGACAAATGGATATTGGAAAGGATGTAAAAATCACAAGTGCTGTAGCTATACAGAAGCAACTAATTGCAGCCCAAGCCTTGTTTGTAAGTGGCACTTCTTGATCTAAGGGTTGTGCAAACAACAGATCTCTTTTCGAGCGCATTTGTTGAAAGCGCTCCCACTTGCCATGCATCAAAATGACGTCACCGGTTTCCAGAACATGGCGCCCCAACTTTTGATAATGAATCTCTCCTTGTTTTACCATCGATAAAGGGGCCATTAAATAGTTGTGTCTGAAACGGACATCAATCAGTGTCTTACCAATAAAGGACGAATGTGGGGATACGATTGCCTCTACGACACCTGAGAAATCCTTAGATAACTCTTCAGCAAAAATATCGAGCTCAGGCTTTATCTCGAATCCAAACGCCTGGGCAGCCTGCTTCACATTTTCCCGAGAACCGTATACCGCAAATACCGACCCATCTACAATGTGTAAATCCCGGTCCGGAGGGACAATTTTATGCCCGCCACTATCCAAAGACAACGCCACGGTATGGACGTTGTGGGCATCACATAGGTCTAGGACTTTTGGATCGAGATTATTTCCAAAAGGACTTGTCAGCTCAAATAGCCTTGATAATTCTGGGTAGTAGGTTAGAGGATCTTTGGACTCATCAACAGGCTGGCCCTCCATATGTGTTTCCCGCGGTAAAACGAAGCGGCCCAGCAAGATAAAATAAATGATACCGGTTAGAACGATCACTATCCCCGCCGGGGTTACGCTGAATAACCTGAATGGCTCTATGTCAAAGGGTTCTAAAAGGTCGTTTAGCATGATTAAAGGGCTGGAGCCGACCAGTGTAAGAGTACCGCCTAAAATGGCTGAAAAACCAATGGGCATAAGCAACTGTGATATCGGTGTTTTCGTCTCTCTTGATATCCGCTGAAGAGCTGGAAGGAAAAGTGCCGCCGCACCGACATTCTGCATGATACTGGAAATGACCGCCACGGTTCCTGACATCAACAGGATCATACCTCGTTTACTCGAGCCGGCAATTTTAAGCAACGGCCTTACGCCTCGCGAAATGACACCGGTATGATCTAGCCCCCGACCTAAAATGATAACGGCAATTATCGAAACCACGGCTGTACTGGAAAGCCCCTGGAATGTATCCCGGCCATCTATCAATCCCATCATCGGCAGCACCAGCATGACCAATATCGCGACAACATCAACACGCAGCCATTCGGTTATAAAGAACAGAATAGTGACGATGACAACCCCTAAGACCATGGCTATTTGTACTGTGAATTCAGGAGATTCCAACTCATCCACCTCTACTTTCAATCATAAGCAATGGTATAAGGAAAGTTCCCTGGAACCGCACATAGCAGCAATTTAGCGGATGACATTGACGTTCATGCCGTCGTAAGACCTGAAAATCAGTTTTTCGCGCTCCCGACGGTCCCCGGCAAGCGGTTCGAGGGTTACCTCTCTGAATTGATTCAACAATTCTTTTCGTGAGGAAATGGCAGCCATGCCCTCCCCTATTTTTCGGCCGCTGGCCGCATCCAGCAGGATGGCGGCTTTGCCGTCCGACACCAGCGCCAGGGGGATCTGGTAAATGTCCAGCAGACGGGCCGCGGACACGATTTCCCGCTCCCTGGAACCCAGGGACCCCGGTGCGCACTTGACGGCCATTAACCTGCGTCCATCAAGCATTATCACCAGGTCTACATAAGAACGATAGGCCTGATCCCTGATCTGCATGCGGATAGGGACTGCCACCTGGATATCCTGCTTTTTGAATCCCTTTTCCTCCACCAGGTAGCGTTCAACAACCTGCCGGTTGGCTTCGGCGCCTACGTTGGGAACCTTCTGACCGGTAATATAATCGGTGATATACTCTTTTTCCACTTCGGCACTCCGTGTTCATGAAAAATCCTGAACAATTTCAAATGAAAACTGATTATTGGAGATTTTTCTTTATTAAGGACCTTCCCGTCATCTCCTCGGGTTGTTCCAGGTCCATGACATCGAGTATGGTGGGGGCAATGTCACACAGGCTGCCGTCTCGCAGCTTCGCAGACCTGCGTTCTTCGTCCACCAGAATACAGCGCACCTGCCCCAGGGTGTGGGCGGTGTGAGGCGTGCCGTCGTCGGCAATCATTTTTTCCGCATTACCGTGGTCGGCCGTAACCAACGCGCCCCATCCTTTGGCCTGAACCGCCTGGATGATCTCTTTGACACAACCATCAACCACCTCGCAGGCTTTCACAGCCGCTGCCATCACGCCGGTGTGCCCCACCATGTCCATGTTGGCAAAATTGAGGGCGATAAACTGGTATTGATCGGACGCGATTCGCTCAAGGACCTCCCGGGTAATATCGCGGGCGCTCATTTCCGGCTTGAGGTCATAGGTGGCCACATCGCGGGGAGAGGGAATGAGACAGCGCTCTTCACCGGGAAACGGTTCTTCCTCACCGCCATTGAAAAAGTAGGTGACATGGGCATATTTTTCGGTTTCGGCAATGCGCAGTTGCCGCAGCCCCTCTTGGCTGATGGTCCCCCCCAGAATATTGGTAAGGTGGACGGGTGTGAAGGCCACTGGCAGAGAAAAGGATTCATCGTACGCAGTCATACAGACATAGTGGCACAACTCCGGCACCCGCTCTCGCTCGAACGCTGTAAACGCATCTTCCGTAAACGCACGGGTGATCTCCCGCGCACGGTCGGCCCGGAAATTGAAAAAAATGACACCGTCGCCATCCCGGACCGGTCCAACCGGCAGGCCGGTATTGCCGGTCAAGACAATGGGAGAGATGAATTCATCGGTTTCACCCTTTGAATACGCCTCTTTGACTGCAGCTACGGCATCTTTCGCCCTTACCCCCTGGCCTTGGGTAAACAACGCATAGGCCTTTTGTACCCGCTCCCAGCGTTTGTCACGATCCATGGCGTAATAACGACCGCAGACTGTTGCGACCTTACCGAAATCATTATCTATAATATAATTCTGGAGTGTGTCGAGATAGTGCACTCCACTTTGGGGTGGCGTGTCCCGGCCATCAAGAATGGCGTGGACATAAACCTTGCTCAACCCTTTGGACCTGGCCATTTCCAACAGGTTGAGCAGATGTGACAATTGGCTGTGAACCCCGCCGTCCGAAACCAGGCCCATGAGATGCAGGGAGGTTTCGCCGGACTTCACCGCCGACATGACCGCATTCAGTGAGCTGTTTTCCATGAAGCTCCGGTCTTCGATAGCCCTGTCGATCCTCAACAGGGCCTGGTACACGATGCGGCCGGCGCCGATGTTGAGGTGCCCCACTTCCGAATTGCCCATGATGCCGTCAGGCAGCCCTACAGCCTTTCCCATACAATTCAGGCGGGTGGAGGGATAAGACGATACGAGTCCGTCCAGAAAAGGGGTGGCGGCCGACAAAACGGCATTGCCTTCGGCCGCTTCACGGATACCCCACCCATCCAATATGATCAGCATACAGGGTCTAGGCTTCATCCCTTGACTCCTTACATTAGAAACGTGAATTTCAATATCTGAGAGTGTCCGAATCCCATACGTATGATATGATAACTAGATTCGTCATACAAACTGTTTCTAATGTGTATAAATTTTTTAGATTAATCTCGATTCTATAAACAATACCAACATAATACTCAAAGCCGAGGGTGATCTTCAATCAACCGTGAAACTGTCTGAGGTTCTTAGAGACTGTTAGTAGTTTCTCAAAAAGTCAGGGTAACGGTCTGGATTCCCGCGAAGGCGGGACACAGGGTGAAGCGTCAGCGCTATCCAGGTGGCTCTTTCATAGTATCATCTCCCCGCAATTATTGAGAAGTTACGCCTGTTACGACGAACAGCTTGAAATTATAACAACTCCAGATCTTGACTTTCCTGCTGATTGTACTTGATGAGTGCTTCGGTGGTGATGCGACGGGCATCGACCCACAAGCCTTCCAGGTCATAAAATGATCGCAACGGCTCTATAAAAATGTGGATGATGACATCCCCGTAATCCATCAAAACCCAGTGCCCTTCTTGTCGGCCTTCGACGTTCAGTACTTTTTTACCGTGTTTTTTCAAATAAATAGATATGAATTCCGCAATAGCCGTTACCTGTCGGTTGGAACGTGCACTACAGATGATGAAGGTATCGGCCACGGTGGTCATGGCCTTCACATCCAGCATCACCACCTGGCGGGCTTTTTTCCCCAGAACGGCACTGATAAATATATCGATAAACGGGTCGTGTATCGTCTCAACAGTTCTGGTCATTGATAAAGTCCTCGTTGACGAATATAAAGTTCAACCTTTTCAGGCACCAGGAATTGAATCGATTTCCCCTGGCGGGCAAAATCACGGATGTGGGTGCCGGAAATATCCAGCAGGCTCACGTCCATAAAGTGTATCGAATGGTACTCACCACCGTCATGGCGGGCTTCCATATCGCTGCAGCGATATTGGTCGGAAATCTTACTGCCGATGAAATCAGCCACCCTGGCCCATGGTGGATTTTCCGGTCCGGTCCCGGCAGACGGCCTGGCCATGATGATGACCGGGACCTGCTCGAAGATTTCCAGATAGGCTTTCCAGGTGTCGATCTCAAGAAAGGCGTCCAGGCCCATGATCAGATAAAAGGCCCGGTCCTCGGCCCCGGGCATGTTCTTGAAATGCTTCAACGTATCGATGGTATAGGAAGGGCCTTTTCGATTGAGTTCTATATCGGACACCTCGAACGCATCCAGAGACCCGACAGCCAGGCGAACCATCTCCAGCCTGTCTTTTGCCGGGGCAATGTCCCGGTGTGGTTTGTGGGGCGGCTGGGCGGCTGGGATGAGATAGGTTTTCGACAGTCCAAAACTTTCCGCAACCTCTTTAACTGCCCTGAGATGACCCAGGTGGATCGGGTCGAATGTACCGCCGAAGAGTCCTATCTTCATGGTGCCTCAGCCATAGCCAGTTGAATCCTTAGAAAATGGTTTGCCGGTAAATATCAGGACCTTTCTTTATCCTGGAATTACTGCTGAATCTCTTGATCTCCGCTGCAGTCCTGGTCAATCAACTGCACCATCTTGGAAAGCAACCGCTTTACCCCCCGTCCGGTGGCCGCAGAAATTAATATGACATCCGTGTCCCCTAAGGATGATCTGAATTGGTCAGCCGCCTCCTCCGCCCCGGTCAAATCCATTTTATTAAGCACGATAATCTGCTGTTTCCGGATGAGTTCGGCACTGTATGACTGCAACTCTTTATTAATGGTATTGAAAACACCCAGAATATCAGATGGATCCATGGCGGTCACGTCGATCATATGAACGAGAATACGGGTTCTTTCCACATGCCGTAAAAACTTTATGCCCAATCCGGCACCGGTATGGGCGCCTTCGATCAAACCGGGTATGTCTGCGACCACGAACGTCTCGCCAAAGGGAGGCTGGACAACACCGAGGTTGGGTGTCAGGGTGGTAAAGGGGTAAGCGCCTATTTTGGGAGTGGCCGCAGAAATACGACTGATGAGGGTGGACTTGCCGGCGTTGGGTAGGCCGATGAGGCCCACATCCGCGATCAGTTTCAAGTCGAGTTTGACGTCGAGTTTTTCACCAGGTTCGCCCGGCTGGGCAAAACGGGGGGTACGGTGGGTGGATGTTTTGAACCGGGCGTTGCCGAGTCCGCCTCTGCCGCCTTGGGCAATGACGATCCGCTCGCCGGGTTCGGTAAAATCCTTGATGACCAGCCCGGTCTGAACGTCACTGACCAGCGTTCCGGTGGGAATTTCTACAACCAGGTTTTCACCGGCTTTACCGGTTTTGTCTTTTCCCTGACCGCCGGTTCCATTCTGAGCTTTCAGGAGTTTTTTATATCTGAAATCGTAGAGGGTTCGCTTGCTCGGCGATGACACCATAATGACATCACCCCCCCTGCCTCCATCGCCACCATCCGGTCCACCGCGCGGTATGTGCCTTTCCCTTCTGAAACTTACACAACCGCTCCCACCATTGCCGGACTGGACGGTTATAATTGCTTCATCAATGAATTTCACTCGGCATAAATACTGACTTTTTTGCGCGAACGTCCCAACCGTTCGTAGGAAACCGTGCCGTCTATTTTTGCGAACAGCGTGTAGTCTTTACCCATGCCCACGTTTTCGCCCGGGTGTATCCGGGTTCCCAATTGACGTACAAGGATGTTGCCGGCCTTTACAATTTGTCCGCTGTAGCGTTTCACGCCACGCCTCTGGCCGTTGCTGTCGCGACCGTTTTTCGAGCTTCCGCCCGCTTTTTTATGTGCCATTTTTATTGCTCCTGACTATGCTTCGATTGCGCCTATTTTTACTGCGGTGAACAGTTGGCGATGCCCCTGTTTTCTACGGTAGCGTTTTCTGCGTTTGTACTTAAAGACCAGAATCTTTCGCCCTTTTCCCTGCTCAACAATGGTACCGTTGACAACCGCATTTTCAAGAACGGGTTGTCCGATTTTAACGTCGTCCCCATCCGAAACCATCAACACCTGGTCAAAGGCCACATCAGAGCCCACGTCACCCAGGATCTTTTCGATTCTCAGGGTGTCGCCTTCCTGTACCCGATACTGTTTCCCGCCTGTTGCTACAACAGCGTACATGATTTATCCTCCATCATTCCATAGTATTTCAGTATTCAGCGCCGGTCGATTATTATAAATAACAACAGGTTGTCGCCAAATTTGTGCTGAATTGCATTCTATGCGGTTTGATCACACAGAAAAATAGATAATATTGACCGTTTGATGGGCATTGTCAAGAAAAAAAGTAAAAGAGCGTATCCCATTTTTAGGATACGCTCTTGTGCTTCGTAGGTATTATTGTAGGTGATTGCGTACCGTGCAGATCAGGCACCCACCTCCTCTTTGACGCTGATGGACATTTTGTAAAATAGCGTGAGAATAAGCGCACCGATCCCATACACACCCAGGCTTATCAGAATTTCCGGGAAAGACGGGGCATACTCATTGACATGATGCATGGGGTTGGGGACGAAACCACCTGAGATCATACCCAGTCCCTTGTCAATATAGGTTCCGGTAAAAACGGCTATGCAGGCTACCGTCAGCACGCCTTCATTGCGGCGTGTGATCGGGTTGACTAAAAGGATGATGGCAAACAGCATAAGTCCGTAGGCCGTCCACATGAATGGCACCAGCGATGCCTTGCCGTGCAGGCCGAAAAACAGGTATTTGATGTGGTCCATGTGTTCGGGGATGCCGCTGTAGAAAGCCGTAAACACTTCGCACAGAAAAAAGAACACATTGATACAGATGGCATAGGCCACGATCTTGGCCAGGGACTGAATCTGCTCCCGGCCCGGATCAAAGTTTGAGACCCTTCTTATCAAAAGGCAGAGCAGGATGAGCAGCGCGGGGCCGGCGGCAAAGGCCGAAGAGAGAAAGCGCGGCGCCATGATAGCCGTCATCCAGAACCCCCTTCCCGGGAGGCCGGCATACAGAAAAGCGGTGACCGTATGGATACTGACTGCCCAGGGTATGGACAGGTAGATGATCGGCTTGAGCCAGGCCTGGTAATGGGTCTGGTTGCGTTCGGCCTCCAGCACGTTCCATCCGACGATGAGATTGATGAACAAGTAGCCCTGGAGCACGACGATGTCCCAGAACAGCACCGAGTTGAGGCTGGGATACAGCAGGGTGTTGAATACCCGCATGGGCTGTCCAAGGTCGACGAGCACAAAGAGTATGCACATGACAATGGCGGCAATGGCCAGAAATTCCCCTAATATGGTGATCCGGCCGAAGGCCTTGTAATCATGCAGGTAATAGGGCAGCACCACCATGACGCCACCGGCGGCAACCCCCACCAGAAAGGTTAAATTGGCAATATAGAACCCCCAGCTTACATCCCTGCTCATACCGGTGATCCCGAGCCCAAAATCGAGTTGTTTCAGGTAGACGAGAAAACCGATGCCGATGACGACCAGCAGCACCGCCAGCCAACCATAATATTTTTTACTTCCTTTGATCGCTAATTCAAGCATGTGCACCTCATACGATATAGTAAACAGA
>JAOZRT010000569.1 GCA_029940035.1 Desulfobacterales bacterium | reverse complement strand
TTTGGCTGCGTATGCAGCAAACGCACGATTTGTGGTATGTCGAGCAACAGATGAAAGATGAACTATCGAATATTGAGACAGTCGCGTTAGCCTGATTAGCAAACCAAGCCTTTGATTCACCACATCACTATGCATTGAAGACAACAGCAATTCCGGCGACACTTCCTAAATAAAGATTCTGTAACATAGCTTAAAATATATGTGATATCAAATAGTTGACATAATTGAATTGTAATCTACTTTGCCATTGCAGTGCTGGGTTGTCATGGTTCGATATGTAAATTATTACCTTGAATGGGCTATAGGGCAGCTGTCACAATACCTTCATCTCTGCAGATCAGTTCTTGAAATTAAGATTGATTCCGGTGTCCACCGCCCTTTAGTAATAGGCGGTCTGGGTGATGGTGTAAAATCTGATAATTATACAGTCCTGGTTTCACCGATCTTCATGATACTCGCCCGTTCATCACTGATGCCGATTTTATTTGCATAGGCCCGGTATCGTTCCGGCGGCTCAAAGGGCGGCTCGTCTGTCAGGGCGATGGTCCCCCAGTGGGAGGGGATGATCAGGTCGGCCCTGACATCGTTGGCCATCTGAATCGCCTCCTCGGGGTTGGTGTGTACGGGTTGCATGACGTTCGCAGGATCATAAGCCCCGATGGGAACGATGGCCATGTCAAAGGAACGGAACTGCTTCCCGATCGCCTTGAACACAGTCGGTGAATATCCGGTGTTCCCGCTGAAAAAGATATTTGTGGAGGCGGATCGAATGGCCCAGGAGCACCACAGGGTTTCGTTGCCGTCACCTATTCCACGGCCGGAAAAGTGGACTGCCGGAAGCGCCGTCAGCTTGATTTCGTCCAATTCAGTGGATTGTTGCCAATCCAGTTCCTGCACATTCTTATAGCCTCGTTTGCTAAAAAAGGGTTTCAACCCAAGGGGCACGAAAACGGTGATCCTATCTTTATTCTGAAAATAAAAGAGATACCCGGTGTTGCGGGTTCCGGTGCCGGGGGGTAGTTGCGAAAGCCTTTGGTAAGATGATGCATGGGTTTGCCGTCCATTGGTATGTCCTTGGATGTACAGCCAACCATCAGCTGAAGTGCTGCGGCTGTGCTTAATTGCATGAATTGTCTGCGAGACCAAAGGGTCATGGTTGATTGCCAATAGTTTAGATGATGCTATTAACGTAATAATACATTGCTTCAGCGGAATATTCATGTCTACCCGCCTGCGCGGGCATGACGTAAAAACACCCCGATGCCTGAACTAACGATTGTCCACACTGCGCCACCACGCGTTCGACTCAGGTAGATGGTTCAACTCAACCCGCTCCCCGATTAAGGGAGTGATGACCTGAACATTGGATTTTTCAGCTGCTGCAAGCGCCCGTTCAATGGGTTCGTACCAGGGGTGCAGGGCCAGGTCGAAGGTTGCCCAGTGCAATGGCACCAGGATGCTACCACCAAGATCCCGATGCTGCTGGACAGCCTCTTCCGGTGTCATGTGAACTTGTTTCCACATGTCGTCGTAAGATCCGATTTTCA
>JAOZRT010000302.1 GCA_029940035.1 Desulfobacterales bacterium | reverse complement strand
ATTCCGCTCTTTCTATGATATAATCATCAAAATTTTTCAGAAACATTTGCAAGCCTTTTTTGCGAGAGTTTCTTTTTAATGGGGACCACCACAAAAACAACAATTGTAAAGATCGCAAAACTGAGACTGATCGGGCGACTAAACAGTTCGTGTAAAAAGTTATCTTCATATAATAGGTACATTCTGTAAAAATGATTTTCCAACATCGCTCCTAATATGATTCCCATGGTTAGCCCTATAATTGAGTAATTGTATCTTTTCATAATATACCCGATCATCCCAAAGAAAATCATTATCCACACATCAAATATTCTGTTGCTTAATGCAAATGATCCTATGATGCATACTGACATTAAAATGGGGCCTAAGATGGTAAATGGAATATACATTACTTTCAAAATGTGCCCAATTTCAAAATAAGCAATAATGAAAATAAAAACATTAGCCAGAATCATACCTATATAGATAGTGTATACAAGGTCAATTTGCTTGAAGAAAAACGATGGCCCTGGAACCAGTCCGTGCAGCATCAGCGTACTCAGCAAAATTGCTGTTGATGCGCTTCCTGGTATTCCCAATGTTATAAGAGGGATCATAGAACCGCCGGTCGAAGCATTGTTTGCCGCTTCCGGGGCCATTATGCCTTCAATAACTCCCTTGCCAAGACGTTCTGGATGTTTTGACCACTTCTTGGCACCGGCATATCCTGTAAAAGACGCAAAGGTTGCTCCTATTCCCGGCAATGCCCCCAGAAAAGTTCCAAGAATTGAGGACATAAAGATAGTTAACTTCAGATCCCATAACTCTTTTAAATTTGGAAATTGGAGGCGGTGTTTTATTTCACTCTCTTCTTTTAAGGACATTTGCTTGCTTGTACCCATTCGAAAAATCAACTCTGAAACTGCAAACACTCCTATCAATACGGGAACATAATCGACCCCGGAAAGTAAATAGTTGGATCCAAACGCAAACCTCGGTAGACCATAAATTTGGGAGGTCCCGATTATTGCAAGAAATAAACCAAAAAGTATCGATATCCAACCTTTCAGTTGAGAGGTGCCGCCAAGCGTTGCTATAATACAAAAGGCAAATATTGTGAGGAGAAAATATTCCATTGGACCAAACTTTAATGCTGCTTTCGCGATAAACGAGCACGCAAAAATCATTAAAAGTACGCTGGCTATACCACCGATGACTGAAGATATAACTGCAGCTCCTATGGCTTTATCGGCCTCACCTCTTTGGGCCATAGGATAGCCGTCGAACATGGCGGCTGCGTTTTCAGGTGACCCGGGAATGCGGAACAATATCGCAGTTAACGATCCTCCATAAATTCCACCGCAGTAGATACCAATCAGTAACAAGATACCTCTTTCAGGCGACAACGAGTATGTCAAAGGGAGGGCGAGTGACATGGCCATCAAATTCCCTATCCCTGGAATTGTACCAAATAGGATACCAAAAAACGCTCCTGCTGCAACCATGAGCAGAAGAATAGGGTCATTTATAAATCCTTGAAAAATTTCCAACTATGCCTCCTTTTTTTAAAGAGAATATCCTCAGTTTAAAAATAATTGGGCTATCTTATTACCGTAACAAAGAACATGCTGATATCGTAAAAAATACCGATACCTTTAGGAAGTGGTACATAAAATAGTAAGGTAAACAACACCGTCACAGATATTGTCCAAAGCAAAGAGACCGTGACTATCAATTTGATTTTATTAACACCCCTCAGTACAGTCATCAAAACGATTAAGAATAATAGCGTGCCAATAAAATAACCGAGGTAAACAATAAGAAGGTAGGCATAGACAATGGTAAACAAAATGATAATATACGGAACGCCAGCCTCTGCATATTCTTTGCCGACCTCTTCCTCAAATCCACGTGGCCCTTCTTGCCTTTGTCGGTTTTTTGAAAGGAGATACATTTTTCTCAAGGAATCCATAATTAAAAGCAAACCTGATATGATCAGCGCTGCGAGTATTATCTTTGGCCACTTGTCAGGCCCAACACCGAATATGCCGGCTCGTGCTCCAAAAACATCTGCTATTTTGAACGCCTCTCTCAACAGATAAGATGCAATACCTATTATTATAAATCCCTGAATACAGCTATCATAGAGATCTCTTTTTTGTTGTTCCATGATCTTCTCCATATGATCAAAGTGGTCTGGGTGAAGAGGAGTTTAAACACCTCTTCACTCAAAGAAAGCCCAGTTGGTGGATTTGTTATTTTACCCAACCCATTTTTTTCGATGCCGCATACTGTGCATTATACTCATCCCACAGAAATTTTTTAAAATCTTTGTGGTTCAGATATCCCTTGCGCAGATGCAAATACCGCTCCTTTTCTAATTTTTTATATGACGCTGTTTGCATTGCCTGGTAAAAAACCTGGTCCAAATATTCAACGATCTCAGGATTGATCCCTTTTGGGCCGCCGATACCACGCCATGCAGCACTCGGACTACCCTCCAGCAAATGAACGCCTGCTTTTTTTTGATTGATCGTGTTACGATAAAGTGGATCATCAATGTCGTCATCCATAAACAGTATTAGAGGAGTTAGCTGCTTGGCCTCAACAAAACTACGTCCGGTGCCGGGTCTTTCCCATAAAAGATCAATATGTCCACCTGCTACAGCCGCCGCTCGTTCCGCATGACTATCAAATGGGACTTGCTTGAATTCGACACTGATCTGCTCACTTAACGCTTGCAAAAACAGAGAATCAGTGCCCATCAATCCTGCACAGGACACACTAATCTTTTCTTTGGGATGGGCTTTCGTATAGGCGATGAATTCTGCCCATGTCTGAAAACGTTTGTCATTGCTGTTAATTAATATCAATTCAGTGTCCAGTTGCCCTCTCATTATGGGAGTCCAGTCATCGACAGTATAGTTATGATGTTGTTTCAGCACCCAAGTAGACACCTGGTCGACTCCTAAACTAAACAGAGTGTAGCCGTCTGCTGGTTTCTCCACTGCATAGGTCATGCCGGTTGTTCCAGCACCCCCGGGCATATTGATTACGGCGATAGGAACGCCCAATATTTTTTCGGCCTCTCTACAAATCGCTCTGATAAAGGTGTCGGTGCCTCCACCAGGGCCCCAAGTGACGATAATCTCAACCGGTCTAGTAGGATAATTTGCAGGTTTTTTTATTTCTGCCTGTGCACTGATATAGGTAAATGCTAACACAATGGGAACCAATAATGCGATGGTAATACTTTGTTTCCAGAATCTTGGATGAAGTTTCATTTTTTCCTCTCCTCTAAAATATTAAATAAAAGTTGATTAACCAAATAGATGTTGTCCTCTGTCCGCCTTTAATTTTGAATTTCACCAGACTTGTAAATTCCTTACAACCTCCTTTTTTTAAAAAAATGATCCGATTAATCTAATCCCTTCACATACGCTTGTGACAATTTGGTGTATTCAAGTATTATGCCAACCTCAGAGCCAGCAAGGATAGTTGAAGCCTGGGCAGTATCACTTCGGGCTCGTTGCCGGAGAGGTGCTAATGTCTTGATAATCATTTGAAAATAATTATTTTTATACACAGCATCTGCAATAATTTTGTACTGCATACCGGTGAATACTTGAAAACCCGGATTTTAGAATAAAACCGTACATTTACCTTGGATGGACTATATAAGATATTACCTTTGGTTCTGTTTGTTTCTTTTGTCCGATAAAATACAGTGTTTGTAAAAAACTGGAGCGGTTGATGTAAAAAACGAACAATTTTTTCTATATTGAGTTGACAAATTGTCTTTCGCATGAAACAAATTGTTTTATTTATAAAATAATTTGTTTCAGGTGCGTGTAGTGTCGTCAGGAGAACTTCATGAATAAAAAAGCTTTTCGTATTGGTGTCATAACATCCAGCCTCTCACTTGCCCATGAAGTCGCTGGCATAGTCCATTCGTCAGAGGATATAATTCATGTTTCATCCAAAGGCCTTGATAAAGCTATTCCGGCTGGCCGCAAAATGGAGAGGGATGGCGTTGAGGTGATCATCAGCCGAAAAGGAACCGCTCATCTCCTGCGAGAAAATCTCAAAATTCCAATTATTTCCGTTCCTTTGTCAGCCCTGGATATTCTTTCCTGTATATCGGAGGCTGTTCACTATGGCAAAAAGATTCTGCTTCCATCATTTCGCACCCGTACCAGCGGCCTTGAGATTATAGAAAAATTCCTTTCTGTTGAACTAATGCAGGGGGTTTATGAAGACCGTTCCAGTCTTAGAGAACTCATCCATCTCGCTAAAAATAAAGGTTGTCAAGTAGTGGCAGGTGGGGGACTGGGCTCGCGTTTCGCTCAAGAGTGCGGCATAAAAGGTATTGAAATAAAGACGTCAGAGGAAGTGATTAACACCAGTCTGGAAAGCGCCCGGTCTGTCGCCCTGGCCCAGCGCCAGGATAAGGGAATGACCGAGCTTTATCGGTGTATTCTGGATTCGGTTTCCGAGGGGATCATCGCCGTGGATCAAAAGGGTCGTATTACCACAGCTAATAAGCAGGCTCGCGAACTTCTCAAGATAGAGAAACAGGATATAGCAGGAGACCCTATTCACCATTTTATTCCTGATACATCTCTCTTTCAGGCCCTCAAGAACCAAATCCCTATCTATGACAATCTGGAACGGGTCGATAAGAAATTATATATCTTTAATCACATCCCTGTAATGATGGGCAATGAAATCGTTGGCGGTGTGAGCACCTTCAGTGACACAACCAAGATCGTGCAGACTGAAAATAAGGTACGGCGAAATGCTACACAGGGATTGAAAGCTAAATATTTGCTTAAGGACTTGAAATACCGCAGCAAAAAAATGCAACGGCTGATCCAAACGGCAACTCTCTATGCGGCAACGGATTCAACGTTGCTAATCTGTGGTGAAACCGGAACAGGAAAAGAACTTTTGACCCAAGGCATTCACAATTTGAGCAAGAGACGTCAAGAACCCTTTGTCTCCATCAACTGTGCGGCACTTCCAGAACAGCTTTTGGAAAGCGAATTGTTCGGCTATGAGGAAGGCGCGTTCACCGGCTCCAAAAAAGGTGGCAAGCCCGGCCAATTCGAGATAGCTCACAAGGGTACGATTTTGCTGGATGAAATCTCCTCTACCTCAGAAACCGTCCAGACCCGGCTGCTGCGTGTCCTTCAGGAACGGGAAGTGATGCGCATTGGTGGAAGCCATCTCATTCCAATTGATGTTAGAGTGATTGCCAATACCAACAAAGATTTGGTAGAAGAAGCACAGGCTGGCAGATTCCGTGAGGATCTTTTTTTCAGGTTAAATATTCTTCAGATTACCATTGTACCCCTTCGCCAACGGCAAGATGATATTCCTTTACTGGCACAGGAATTCATTCGCAAAAATTCCATCCGGTATCACCTGAGGCCCATTGTAACCCCGGAAATAGTGAACGAGGCCTTAATGAAATACGCTTGGCCTGGAAATGTTCGCCAGCTACAGCATTTCATCGAACGGCTGGTTCTTTTGTGTAACGGTAGCTTTTCAAATCGGATTTTTCAGGAAATATATTCTGAGTTGATTCGGTACTGTCCCAGGCACAATCCCGATAATTCTGGGAAT
>JAOZRT010000568.1 GCA_029940035.1 Desulfobacterales bacterium | reverse complement strand
TGTGATCAATCCGGAAATGTTCAGGGAATACGATATCAGGGGAATTGCCGGAAAAGATATGGACCCAGAAGACGTGGTGACCATCGGCAAAGGCATCGGCACCTTTCTTATACGCCAGGGCAACCACAACCTCACCGTAGGACAGGACTGCCGCACAACCTCTGCGCTGTACGCAGAAAAACTGATCCAGGGTCTGACGGAAACCGGATGCGATGTGGTGGACATCGGCGTCTGTCCCACGCCGGTGGCCTACTATTCCATACGCAAACTCAGGAAACAGGGCAATGTCATGGTAACAGCCAGCCACAACCCCCCTGAATACAACGGGTTCAAGATATGCAGCGGAATCGATTCTGTTTATGGTGAACAGATCCAGCAGATCCTGAAATACATCCAGGCCAACGATTTTGAAACAGGCCAGGGAAGTGTTGAAACTTATGACGTGACCCCCTATTACAAGGCCCACCTGCTGGAAAACATCACTGTGCGCAAACATTTGAAGGTGGGCATCGATGCCGGCAACGGCACCGCAAGCATCACCGCGCTGCCCATCATCAAAAACCTCGGGTGCTATGTGTCCGACATTTACTGCGACATGGACGGCACCTTCCCCAATCACGAAGCCGACCCCACGGTGTTGAACAACATGATTGACCTCATCGCGCTCGTAAAGGAAAACAACCTGGACGTGGGCTTCGGGTACGACGGCGACGGCGACAGGATCGGTGTGGTGGATGAAAACGGCAACCTGGTGTTCGGCGACAAGCTGATGATCATTTTTGCCAGGGAAATTCTGTCGCGTGAACCCGGCGCCACCTTTATCTCGGAAGTGAAATGCTCCAAAACCCTGTACGATGACATCGAAAAGCACGGGGGCCGGGCCATCATGTGGAAAACCGGGCATTCCCTGATCAAGCAGAAAATGAAGGAAGAGGGAGCCGCCCTGGCCGGTGAAATGAGCGGCCATATTTTCTTTGCCGACCGCTACTTCGGGTATGACGACGCGACTTACGCCTCGTGCCGGCTGCTGGAAATTATGTCTGCCACCGGGAAAAAACTGTCCGAACTGCTGACCGATATCCCGGAAACCTTTTCCACGCCCGAAATTCGCGTGGAGTGCCCGGATCATATCAAGTTTGACGTGGTCGAGCAGGTGACCGACTATTTCCGGGAACGCCACGATGTGATCGATATCGACGGTGTGCGGGTCCTGTTCCCCGACGGTTGGGGGTTGGTCAGGGCCTCCAACACCCAGCCGGCCCTGGTCCTGCGGTTTGAAGCCATGACCTCGGAAAGGTTGACGGAAATACAGGAAATGGTGGAAGGCGTGCTGCGGGATATCCAGAAAAATTTTTATGCTTGATGGCCCCCACTCAAAATTGAATTCACCCTATCGTTGCAAAAGCCGGAGAGCTTCAGAGCCAAGGCGTCTGAGGGTGAAGTCGTAGTTTTTTACTTTGCCATTTTGTTTATGCAACCATAGGGTTCAGTGTGTTGCCGTCATATTCCGTGGCCATCCACATGCAAAGCATGAAAATGAATGACTGCTGCCAATA
>JAOZRT010000301.1:1884-5635 GCA_029940035.1 Desulfobacterales bacterium | reverse complement strand
CCCTGTGTCCGTGTCCCATTTGACGGCTGTAAGATAGATTGCAGCCCAGAAACCTAATTCATAACTATACCCCACCGCAGTGGATCCATCGGTTGTGACATCGAAGGGATAGGCCTTGTCATCCCCATCCAGCCACGGCAGTCCTGTAAAAACGCCATTGCGCAGGCTGAAGCCGGATATTTCCGTAACTCTTAAATTAATGAGATAATAGTCATCGACAAGTGAAGATCCGACAATGACTGAGCCGTCGCCCGAAGTGGCATAGGCAAAGCTTTCGGGTTCTTCATGACCGATCGGGCTGTAGAATCCCAACATGGTTTTTCCAATGTCCGGAGACCACCGGTAGGCTTCGATCACTCCCCAGTCCGGTGTCCGGGCCCCGCTGACAATGACCCTGCCGTCGGCAGACATCCCGAAACGGGCATGCCCAACCTGCCAGCCTTTATCGGCCCTTCCCACGGCATGAAACCGGGCAGCGGAAACAACATTGAGCGTACCGGCCAGAAACAGCACTGTCAGGATAATAATTTTTGCTCCTCTCATTATTTAAGCCTCCCTTTCATCATGAATGTGGGGATATTATCATGGTGTACATCCCCAAATGGATTGATGAATACACGCTCCGGCGTCCGAACAACTATCCAGCGTACAGGGGTCACCATCATCACAATCGACGGGAGAATGAACACATCCGGTTTGAGGATCGCAGGAATCCTGAGTGCAAAAACTGCCATCATCGCAGCTTATAGGAACACCCCCGGTGCACACACCGTCTTGAAAGGTGCTGTTTTCCGTACAGAGATTCCCGTCGTCACAGGGGGGTCCGTCTGTAGGCCCGCAGTCATTCCGGCCAAAGTATTGGGCAAATATTGCTATATCACCGCTGTCCGTTATGCCGTCCTGGTTTAAATCGGCATGTCCAATGTTATTTTGAAAATCAGAGATAAACGCGGAAAGGTCTGACCCGTCGACATCGTGATCCGTATCAATATCACCGATACATCCGAGGCAATCATTGCCTGGATCCCACAGATAGGGGCAATTATCGTCCAAATCAGGAATCTGGTCTCCATCCGAGTCATCGGGAATGCCTACAGCAAAAACGGAGAAATGATCCGTGCATGCACATAGGATGTTATTTACAATGCTGGAGTGATTTTCCGCACAGGGGAATAGATATTCGCATTTGTTCGAAGAGCCAGAAGGCGTGCAGCGGACCATTCTAAGCTCTAATTCCTCTTGCGGGCTCAGGCCCGTATCGATATACTGGATGCAGATTTCAGCTAGCCCGTCAAAATCAAAGTCTTCGGAGATTTCGATATCTGCGCACAGGGGCGTGGTTGGGGTCAGGGTGACCCCGGCAATGTCGCCGGCACATTCCGCTACGGTGATATCGGTATCGCCCCCAACCGTCACATTGGGAAAGGTAACGGTAACCTGGCCGGTGTCGTCTTGAATCGTGACCGGTTCTCCGGAGGGAGGCGTGTTGCAGATCCCCTCGTCAATGTCGTTGAGACCATTGCAGTTATTGTCTTTCCCGTCACATATCTCCTCCTCCGGTGCACCAGGCACACAGGTATCGGTTGGCACCCCGTTCAAACAGTCCATCTGCCCGATATCGGTACATTCACCGGTGCCGCAATTGGTGACATCTCCCAGCCAGGGTTCGTCAGCGCCGTCGGGGGTTGCGGGGTTGCAGTCGTTGTCATTGCCATCACAGACTTCGGCGTTGTTGCCGGTGGTGTCCGAGCAGACCGGCTGGCCGCCGGAACAGCTGGAGGTGCCTTCGTTGCAGAGGTCTGAGTCCGGACCGTCACAGGCAGTGCCGAACCAGGCTTCGCCAGCGCCGTCAAGGGTGGAGGCGTTGCAGTCGTTGTCTTTGTTGTCACATTGCTCGGGAGCCCCCGGATAAATGGTGTTGTCGTTGTCGTTGCAATCCCCCTGTTCCACCGTGTAGCCATCATGGTCATAATCCTCGATCGGATCAAAGGAAACGGGTATGCGGATGTTGCCGCTGTTCAGGTCACTATAACGGCTGATTCGTACCAGAACTTCTTCTCCCTGGGACATTTCGTATGTGATGTAGGAATCGCGTATATTTCCGTCATCCCATAGTGCACAAGCGGTTCTCCCGCCAACTTCCCAGTCATCGTTGGCAGCCAGCTCGTTAGATGTGGTTCCAGGGCAGCCTGCATGGAGGGACAAAACCGTGTCAATGCCGGTGTCTAAGCCATACATGTCATTGGTCCCGCAGGTGCCGATGCGCAAGGTGCCAAAAGCAGGTGCGGTGAAACGACGCCATATGTCGGGCTGGCCGGGCTCCCCGACGGTTGCGCTGCCGTCATTTGTTGCCCAGTAAAGGTTGCCGTACATGGGGCCGGCCAGATTCACCGGAATGGTGATCGCATCTGCACAGTTGTCATTTATGGGCGGGGTGCTGCTGATTTCCATTTTATGGGCATAAAGGTCGCCCAATTTTCCTTCTGTGAGGAGAATGGCCCAGCCATAGCCGGGCGGTTTTACAATCCGGAAATCATTGTCACAGTTCCCGTCGAGGTAGTAGCAAGGTGGGGGAGCGATTAGCCAGTGAGACCAGATCCTTTTTCCATCCTGGTCCAGACGGGTACTTGCAATGTCCACTGAGTCGCTGGGATCCTTATATGTCACAATAACGCCGTTGGCTCCATCCGAAACCATCTGGGGATAGCCTTCAGCCCCGGAATTTTCAGGATCATCCCCGCTGGTCAGGATCCGGATGCCGTTGGTCGCCCATTGTGCCGCGCCGGATGCCGATCCGAGTCTCTGGAGATAGAGATCAGAGTCAGCAGAGTCACGATAATCTCTCCAGGATAGAAAAGCGCCCCCGGCCCCGTCGGATATGAGGGTCGGGTCTTCTCCTTTTGCATACCATTCCAAAGGATTAACCCCTGCGCTGAGACTGTCCAAGACGATCACACCATCGGCAGGCCATTGCACTGCCCCAAATTTGTTCAGTTTCTGAGCCCGGACCTGACCTCTTCCGGTGATTGAATTTCCTTCGAATCCCCACCATCCGACAATAACCCCGTCGTCTGAATCCGCGGCAATGGGAATGGGTCGGGAAAATAGGTGGGCTGAAGGGAACGTATATTCGGTGCCAACGGTTATCCCTCCGGCAGCCCACACATTTCCCAAGAAAATTCGCTGGACCTGGATGGTCTGGGTGTCTTGGTTAAACCAGGCTGCATAGGCCCCGCCCGTGTTAATAACAAGGATAGGGCCAGGAAACGAAAACGAAAGACCCCCGGTGTTGTCACTGATCAGACTGGTTTTAATCCCATTGACAGGGGGAGCAATTTCTATCCCGCCGACGCCGCCGTAGGGCAGGTTTCCCTGCCAGTCGATGTAGGCCACCCGGTTGGACCATCCAATATAGGCACCTCCCACCCCGTCACCGCAGATGGAAGGGCCAGTGGCATTTTCAAAAACCAGAACCCCATTTGGGCTGTTCCACTGTTTCTGTCCATTGACATCGAGCCGCTGGGCCCTGATCTCTATCGTATAGGGCTCATCGTCGAGCTGCTCGGTCCAGACAACGATCAGGCCGCCGTATGTTGTGTTCCAAGTATCCAAGGCGGCTACAGGGTTTGCAGCATCCATCGTGCCGGAAACCAGGACCCCGTGATCCCCCCAGAGAAGGTTACCGTTGGCATCCACCCGCTGGGCCCTGATCTCTATCGTATAGGGCTCATCGTCGAGCTGCTCGGTCCAG
>JAOZRT010000301.1:1002-1784 GCA_029940035.1 Desulfobacterales bacterium | reverse complement strand
ACAATGATCCCGCCCCCGCCGGAATCTGGGAGAAGGCGTAACCCACCTGCATTAGACTTATTGGCTATGGTGACGCTTTGGGACCATGAAAAGCCGCCATCCCCCCCAAGAGCCGACTCAGGAAGGACTAAGGAAAAATGAATGAGTCCCAGCAACAATATAAGACCAGCTATAAAGGTTCTGGATTTTATTTTTCTGCCGTAGATGTGTCTTTGTTTCCTCATAGTATGCCCCCCATTTTGCTAATTAATTCAATTTACCCAAGATTTTAAAATTTTATAGTAAATTATCAAAAAAAAATCTTCACAGTGCCTTCATCGTTACTCAAACTTTTATAAAGCCACCACTCGAGTTTCTCCCTTAGCATTAGAACAACAGGTCCACACGTTCCACATGAAAGCCTGAATCAGGATCACGCACCTATATGCGGGATACCCCGCAGACAGTAAAAAGATCCCTTCCGCGCTTATCCTGGAGTAGTTACCAGCCCCCAGTTTTGACGTGATCTTTAGCCATTCGACACTTCATAGAATGGTTCACTTTCTTTCGTCTTCCTGATTCATACCTGATCCTGTCATGTAGTACCTTTAATAGAAAGGTGAATGCATCCTTCGTTGCGCACAGCAACCCGGCTATTATTTTGACCCTTGGCCCATAGTTTTCCGGCCTTGCCTCTCGGTAGTTTTGGCTTTTCGTTTTAGAAAATAATGTATGCAATAAATATGCCCAGTCCCCCACAACATTATAAGAGCCATTTTATAGTACTTACAGGTACATATAGG
>JAOZRT010000301.1:0-992 GCA_029940035.1 Desulfobacterales bacterium | reverse complement strand
AAATGTAACAATTGTGGGTAAAGTTTTACCCATTAAAAAAATGGTTATTTAAAATCTCCTTAAATGAATAACGAATGCTGAAGTGTTTTTACTATAGAGTTTTAATATCCAAATCTGTTGATTAAAACGATATCCGTATCTAACGAAACGCCCAAAGTCTCAATAGTTTGGGCGCTCATTTCTTCTTCCAGTAGCGGCTGAAATTCAAATCCAGCCGATGACAAATTTTCTTCAAATCAATAGTTCGATATTTCTAATTTTTATAGATTTTTAAATTAGGAATTGAGCGACCAATTTGTCTATAATGTGTCGCCGAGAGGTTTGTCAACAAAGGTGTTTAATTCTTTTTCCAGTGCTTATGATGAATCAAATCTCAAAAGTTTATAAATCTGTTAATCAGAACTCTTTTTTTGGATAAAGCCTGATACTATATGTAGAGGTTGGAAGAAAACTCTTTAATTGAGATTTTTGAGAGTAGACTATTCCAAATCCGAAAGTATCAAAATTCAGTATTTCGAGGCCTGGACTATTATTA
Source organism: Desulfobacterales bacterium (assembly GCA_029940035.1). Taxonomy (GTDB): domain Bacteria; phylum Desulfobacterota; class Desulfobacteria; order Desulfobacterales; family B30-G6; genus JAJDNW01. The sequence goes on along the minus strand of JAOZRT010000301.1, from coordinate 457 downwards.
AAATTCTGGGGGGCTTTTGACCCTGAAAAGACAAGACAATAACCAAAATTATTATCTTCAGCTTTTTATATTGGTACGTTGAAAGAAATAGATATCGTGAGTGTGTGGGAGCCTTTTGGGCGAGCTCACACACACTCACGATTCTATTCCTTGATATTTTACTATTTATGTTCGAACAGCTAAATCATAGTTTGAAATACCAAAAGAAAAAGGAGGGGCTCCCCTAATATTAATCATCCGGGTTAAATCGGTGATAGAGTCATTAAATCAACTTGCTATAAAGCAGTTGAATAACTTAAGGAGGGGAACCCCATGAAAAAAAGAACCATTTATCGGAATCAAAGTCAAGAAATTCTTAGTCTTTTTGAGTCTGCAGGGGACAGGAACAAAGCTATGTGCATTCCAATGGATTATGCAAAAAAAGATCACGTTGTTATGTTTTGCAATGGCAACGGTG
>JAOZRT010000300.1 GCA_029940035.1 Desulfobacterales bacterium | reverse complement strand
GTCATAAATCTGCATAATCACACACTTCCGTTAAAATTACAGAAGAAACATATATGATTTAGAAGGGGTGGTCAATAAATGGGATTTTTTAACATCAGGAGGCTGGGCGAGCCAATCACTTCACAATCTTGAGAATCTTTTTGAACTGCTCTCCCTCTGCCACTTTAAGTAGCTCAAATAAAGCGGTTTCGACACTCGTCAAACTGACGCCGGAATCTCTCATCCTCAGCAAACCGATTTTCTTGTTCTCTATGCTTCTTGAAGATACAGCATCAGTCACAACTTGAACCTCATACCCCATATCCACAAGGTCTGCTGCTGTTTGATATACGCAGACGTGTGCCTCGATACCCGCAATCAGCACCTGTTTGCGATGCAGCGCATTCAACGATCGTACAAAATGATCATTCCGACAACTACTAAAGCTCATTTTGCTGATAGACTGAATGTTGGATAAAATATCTGCAATTTCAGGGATTGTCGGCCCCAAACCCTGAGGGTTCTGCTCTACCCAGAGAATAGGAATTCCTAAAACCTGAATGCCTTTAATAAGTTTTTGAACATTTTTAAACAGAAGTTCCTTCCCCTGCATCGCGTGTGCTAAGTTCCCCTGAATATCAACAATTAACAAGGAGGTGCTTTCAATTTGAAGCATATTTTATTCCCTAATAATTCTGCTCGTAGTATGTGCGCGGTTTGAGACCAGCATAAGAAAGTCCTTTTCAAGTATCAAGCAAGTTTACGATATCTTCAATTTTTTCCTTTGCCCTGATATAGCCTTCTTCGATTGTATGCTCAACTTGGTCAAAATCCAGCATCTTTAATTCGCCAAGGTATGGTTGTATTAAAACATCTGGCGGGGTTACGGCAAGATTTACGCGGGTTATGCGATCTTGCATTATGTTTATCGAGGTTGTAACGGTCTCTATGATATCCGGCATAGATTCCTCTTTTGTAAATAGATCTTTGATTTTACTTTTAAAACTTATTTCAGCATTTTCATAGTATTTGGATAATTTTTTAATTAATTCATTTCTATTCTCCTCTTTTTTTACGAGTGCTTCTTCGCTTCGAATACCTTGTTTCTTCTGCTTTTTCTTTGAAATATCTCCACTGCTGAGATCTACGGCGATCACAAGATCCGCTCCCATTGCCCTGGCTACGCTTACAGGTACGGGGTCCACTAAACCACCATCCACAAGCCATCGGTCATTTACTCTTGCTGGAGCAAAAAGCCCCGGCATAGACATGCTGGCCCTGAGAGCATCCAAAATCTTTCCAGATTTCAATACCACTTTTTGTCCTCTTTCGAGGTCTGTGGCAACCATCATTACAGGAATGTTTAATTCCGAAAAATTTTGTGCCTCGGTATGTATTGCATAAAGTTCCCTTAATCTTTTTGTGCCGTCCAGAAGGCCGGAACGTGGAAGAACGAAGTCAAAATAGGAAAATACCTTTTTGCCATCCATCTTGAGGACAAACTTTTTGAGGCTTTTGATGCTTCCGGCGGCATAGATAGCACCAATGTAACTGCCGACGCTGCATCCCACGATAAAATCGATTGGGATTTTCGCTTCTTCCAGCGCCTCTATTGCACCTATATGGGCCCAACCGCGTGAGGACCCACATCCAAGAACAAGGCCAACACTTTTTTTTGATGTCATGGTTCTAATCTAATATTCAAGATTTCAAACATGTGATAAAATAGGGACCAATCTACTCATAGAACCAATGATACGCCTCCTTTTACGGATGTTCAAGTGTCATATTTCAGGCATACTGTTTGATTTCTGCAGTTCTGACCACCAAGCCTCAACTTTGAGAGTATCTCCTGGACGAACGGGATTGAGCATTTTAACTTCATACATACCGACACCGCTCAAAATCGCAAGTTCACCTTGCGCCTCGACTCCGACACGGGTACAAACAGAAAGGGTTATGCCAGGAATCAAGTGTTTTGCTGATTATAAGCTCATACCATATCTTGTATATGCCAACTCAAGAAATGTTTAAAATTTTTGTCAGTTTGTAAATGTCTTCCGACGTATTGATTTATCAATATTATAAGACTCCCCTATATATAAAATACTATTGACAAGATAGGGTAATCAACGCTTCTGAAAGGCACTATCCGATAGTTGATTTGATCATTTTTAAATGTTATATCAGTATATTAAGTTTAATCATACAGTCAGCAGATAGGTATGATTCCAACGTTTGGTTTAATCTTCAATTGGGCCACGAGGTATTTTGTTGGTATTAACAAATGTAATCTAAAAAAGGATAAATGGGGCAAACAATAAAAATATCGACGGTAATACCGTCTCAGGCAATGCGCCGAATCCCAGGGTAACGATATGAATTGTTCCTTATCGATGGGATCAGCCCCTTTAAAAAATGCTTTGAGTAATGATTCAAAAGTGCTGTGCAACCATTAGTATATTGGAATGATCAGTGACCATTTTTTCGAATAATATTGGCAACAGCAGTCCCGAGTTTGTGATTATCTTCGGGATCGAAATGAAGACCGTCCAATTTACTGGATTGGATTACTGTTGAGGTATCAAAGAACTGGCACCCGTATGAAGCAGCAATTGGCTCATAATAAGCAGCAAGCTTTTTAGATTTCTCTACCCCACCTTGAAACGTTTCTGACCATTTTGTCAATTCACCAAGGGGTGGCGGGGCCATGATTAATATCTCTGGTCCTTTTCCCATCAAACCGCACTTACTCTTTTGAGCGATTTCAATTAAGGCCCCCATGCTTTCTCCAACATCATAGGGAGTTACTGCAAATCTGGCTTTTAAATCATTGGTCCCTAACATGATGATTAATTGATCGATGGGGGCATGTGATTCAAGGCAGGGCAAAAGATAAAAGCTTCCGTTGCGCTTTATACCGCCCCGTACAGGATCGTCCCAGACGGTGGTTCTGCCGTTCAACCCTTCTTCAATAACAGAATAGTCCTCTCCAAGCGTACTTTGAAGTACCCCGGGCCATCGCACGTTTTTATCAAGCCGTCCGCTGGTGACCGGGTCCCGGCCATGTGTATTGGAATCACCAAAACAAAGGATTACTTTCATGGTCTACCTTCTTATTTAAAAATTAAAATGGATGTGAACCGGATAGTGCTTGGAATTCCTCTACCGTCCTTTAGGGGACTAATAATACCTTTATGGCTTCCAACTTTTCCAGAGCTGAAAAGGCAGTTCCCCATTCTTTGAGCGGGTAGGTATGAGAAATAATCTTATCCGCTTCAATTTTTCTCTCGCTCAGCATAGATACCGCTTTTTCCCAACTAGACCAGCTTGAACTGAAACTCCAGGTGACATGGGCTGCTTTGTGCAGGGCAGTTTCCCATGGCATGGATAAAGACTCTCGACCCGTGTGCCCTATGGCAGCAATTCGGCCGTCTATCCTTATAATGTCAAATGCCTGATTGATAGCGGCTTCAACACCACAAGCCTCAACAACAAGATCCGCACCAATGCCATTTGTAAGAGACAAAATCGTCTCCTTGAGATTGTCTTGTTGAACATTGATCACATGATCAATATTCATTTCCCGGGCTGCCTTTAGTCGGGTTTGTTCATCTAAATCTGTACCTGTAATCACAACGCTTTGAGCACCTGCAACCTTGGCTGCGTTTGCAGCTAGTAGACCCACCGGGCCACAGCCTAGTACGACAACAAAGTCCTCTGGATTGACTCTGACGCGTTCCAAAACACCTTTGATCACCACAGCAAGGGGTTCGGCAAGGGCAGCATGTTCAAATGAAAGCTGGTCAGGTATTGGGTGTAATGATGCCTCGGGCATCGTTATGAAAGGGGCAAAAACACCATCAATTTTATAACCTATGGCCCGTTTTTCAGGACAAACCTCTGTTTGACCCGTGTGACAAAACCTGCAGAGGCCACACCCTCCTTTATGCGGTTCTGAGACAACTCTATCATTAACGGAAAATCGTGTAACATTGTCTCCAACCTGTACAATTTCACCGGAAAATTCATGTCCCAAAATCACCGGTGGTATGCAGTGGGTCAACGATCCGTCATAGAAGTGTATATCAGACCCGCAGATTCCGGCAGCCTTGATTTTGATTAAAACTTCGTTCTTATCGGGTACAGGCGTATCAACTTCCTGTATTGTCATAAACCCCTTGCCGTGCTCTGTTTTTACCAATGCCTCCATAGTTTGGCTCCTCTATATAAACATATTATCATGTAAGTACAGGCTTACAAAGGTATTGAAGGCAATTCAATTTGTCAAGTAATATTGCTAATAATTAAAAGGAACTATATTAAAAAACAGTCTTGAAGCGCCGCTCTGTTTTTAGGGTAAGTCCCCCTGTTTGGGTTGACATACTATTTTGTCAATGATATCGATGTAATCATGACAACATATGATTACAGGTAAACCATTTTATGAATTCACCAAAGGGAGCGTTCGGCATTGAGGATTAATGGGGGCTTTTCTTTGACAGTACATTCAGATCTGGAAGTTGGCATAATATGAAAGCATATAACGATGTGCAGGATGCCCTGGCCGGGTACAAGGATTATTTAACGGAAAGCGATCTGCCGCTGTATTATCAGGTTGCATACGTATTGGAGCATTTTTTGACCTCCAATATGGTCGAACCCGGACGCCGTTTTTTCAGTGAAGAGGAAATTTCTTCCCAGTTAGAAGTTAGTCGTCCCACCGTTAATCGTGCTATCAATATTCTCATTAAAAACGGGCATCTGAAGAGAATTCGAGGCAAAGGTACGATTGTTCAAAAAATAAAGGGCGTGTCATTGGTATTAATGAGTACGCTATTAAGTTTTGGAGAGATGGTTGATAAAATCGGTCGGGACTATCGTACGGATCTGCTTGAAAGGACAATCGAGGAACCATTGCCTTCGGTATCGAGTGCATTGGGGATAGAGCCGGACGAAACCGTTATTCATCTTAAACGTTTGCGCTTTATTGATGATAAGCCCCTGATTATCGTTGATTCATATTTACCGTATTCCCGTTTCCCGAAATTGGGCGAATTGCCCGAAACGATGTTTGTTTCAGATCTCTACGGCATCCTGCATGAAAATTATAACCTGGAGATCGTTCGCGCGGAACGAGAAGTGATGGCCGACAGAATGTCGCTCATGGACGCACAGTTGCTTCAGGTGGAGCTTTGGGAACCATGCTTCAGAATGAGAGGGGTCGCTTATGATGCCGATGGGCAGGCCGTAGAAAATTTTGATGCCCGCATAAGCGGCACCAACTGTGTACTGAAATCATCGCTTGAAAGGCCGCCAGACTATTTTGCCTAAGAACGTTTCGTGATGATAAAACAATATCTGGCAGTTTTAAATGGGCAGAAGAAAATAGTGCACCCGCGATATAACTGGTTTTGAAGATGGCGTCGATATACAATGGACGCCTTTCACACCGATCCGTCACTAGACCATACCCGCCTATTTATGTGCCTTTATTTGGTTTAATCTTCGATGTAACTATCTAACTATACCAAAAAGAGTGTTTATACCTCTGGTCTGGAGAGTAACTTATTCCCTTGACATTGTACCCCCTTAAACATATAAGCATGTAAGCAAGCAATTACAAGATAACAAGCCAACGCGTGTTTTCATATATTCAGTAACAA
>JAOZRT010000299.1 GCA_029940035.1 Desulfobacterales bacterium | reverse complement strand
TTGAATTTAGCTTTCTTCTTTATCAAGCACTTTACGGATTATTATTGAAAGGTCTCTCATTGTTGTAGGTTTCATTAAAAATCCTTTTATACCTATGGATTCTGCTTTTTCTTTTGTCATTGTTTCGCTAAATCCAGTGCAAAGAATGATGGGAGTATCGGAATGAATTTTTTTCAAGTTCTCTGCAAATTTATCACCAGCCATTTTTGGCATCGTCATGTCTGTGATTACAAGATCAAAATGCTCTGACTGTTGCTTGAATAATGCCAAGGCATCGTGCGGACTCTCTTTGGTTGTTATTCTATACCCGAGCATTTCCAGCATTTCCTTTTCAATTTGAAGAATATTCACTTCGTCGTCTACAAGCAGGATTCGTTCATTGCCACCAACCATTTGAGACACATCTTGCTTTTCAGGTACGTTTTTCTCCATGGCTAATAAAGGCAGATATACAGAAAATTTAGTCCCTTTTTCGATCTTGCTTTCCACGAAGATTATTCCCCCATGGCTTTTGACAATTCCATGAACGGCTGCCAAACCGAGTCCAGTACCTTTTCCTTTTTCTTTTGTCGTAAAATAAGGGTCATAGATTCGATCAATATTTTCAGATGAAATTCCAATCCCTGAGTCAGAAATTGTTAGTTTTCCATATGAACCGGCGGGAACATTAATACGCTTTGCAGCATCGCCTTCCAGTTCAATGTCAGAAAATGATATTTGCAGTATTCCTCCTGTTTGCAGCATTGCTTGATAGGCATTGGTACATAGATTCATAATTATTTGGTGAAGCCGTGTTGGATCTCCTAAAATTTGGCCTTTGGAAGTGATTTGAGTCTGGATATCGATTGTCGTCGGGATAGCGGGCCGCAGTAACTTGAGTGCGTCTTTAATGATCATATGCATCTCAACCGGTGACCTGACCAGTTCGTCCTTGCGACTAAACGCAAGAATCTGGGCAACAAGTTCTCGGGCCCGTTCTCCCGAACGGTAAATCACCTCCAGTTTATTCCTTAATGCGGTCTCAGGCGGCAGGTCGGCAAGTGCCAATTCCGAATACCCCATTATAGCTGATAAAATATTATTAAAATCGTGGGCGATACCTCCAGCCAAGGTACCGATAGCCTCCATTTTCTGAGCCTGACGTAGTTGTTCTTCCATTGCCAGTTCATCGGTGATGTCGCGTGCAATACCTATGATCACGCGGTTGTCAATGGGAACGGTTGTAAGCGTGGCAATACGCTCCGTTCCATCGGGTCGTTGATAAACGACACTTCTAAAGTTCTTAGATTCTTCAGAATCGGTAACTGTATCGAACCTTTCCCATGCTCCTTCAGGCATGCCGACCAGCATGGTGATCTGCTTTAATTCCTGTCGTGATCTGCCACAAAGTGCAAGGGCTGCATCGTTGGTATCAAGATAGCGGCCCGTATCACGATCTACAATAAAAATGGCGTCTGTGGATTTTTCGAATAACGTTCGATAACGTATTTCACTCTTCTTGAGTGCATCTTCGGCCAGCTTACGTTCTGTAATGTTACGTGTTACCCCGAGTATACTTACCGGTTCCCCATTGGGGCCAGGTAGAAACCTTGCGTTGTTGCGGGACCATGTTTTTGTGCCGTCTTTACAATATTGTTCTGCTTCAAATGTTACAGGGCTCCATCCTTCATCGTCCCCCGATTCGATGAGCATCAGCTTTTGATTAACTAAAGCCATTAACTTTGAAAGAGATTCAGGAAGAACTGTTTCTTCAATGGATTGCTGCATTGCTTCTTCAACTGTATATCCTCTCAGTTGAAATATTGAAGGACTGATAAAAGTGAAACGAAAGTTCATATCCATCGTCCATATTACGTCTGCAACATTCTCGGCGATTAGACGATAGCTTTGCTCGCTGTCTTCCAGAGCTTTTTCGATCTTCTTTCGATTTGTTATTTCTGTAAACACGGCTGCCATCTTATTAGGTGATATTTGAAAAGCCCGAACTTCAAACGCTCCGATAATTTGATTGTCTTCATAGCTAATCTGTTCTGTTTCCCAGAGGATGCCTTGTCGCGCTGCCTGTCGATACATTTCCGGAACTTCCGTTTGTAATAACGGTGGAAAAGCTTCCTCAATGGTTTTACCGATATACGCCTGATTATCCACACCAAGCAGCCTGTCTGCGGCCGGATTCGCACCGATGAATACTAAACGGTCATTATCTCGCAACTCGTAAAAATGCATGCCCATAGGTGAACTTTCAACTATGTTTCGGTACGCCTCTTCGGTCGTCTTTCGTTCAACAGTCTCCTGTGATAGTTTCTTAATTTCTTTTTGCAATTTTTCGTGGGTGGGCTTTTTAGACATGATTACTTCCAATCCTTGGGTGAATATAAACTACGATTACGTGCATTATGGTTCTGGATGGACACAAATTTCATTAATTTTCAGACACGGTAAGTAATTTTACTTCTTCATTTTTACCGCGAAGTTAACATGACCCGATTTCTCTATACGTGTACGGATAATCTGATAGAAGCTGTATTTTTAGATCTTCTGATATAAGGATATCGACACGATGCTCGTTACATTTTCCTTGAATCCGAGCTGTTGTATTGAGTACATCACCCGTAAAAATAATTTCTTTTTTGATAACGCCGATTTCTCCGGTTGTGATTGATCCGAGATGAAAACCTGCTTTAAATCTTGGCACTACATTATATTTTATAAAATAAGATTCTGAGCGTTTTTTTAAAATTTCTTCGCTTAAAAAAAAACAATTTAAACAATTTGAATTATTTAGCCCTTTATCAATCAGCCAGGAAACTACGACTTCATCACCTACATATTGATAAATTTCACCAGATGTTTCTAAGATGGCTTTGGTTAAATCGTCATAATAATCATTGAGAAGCTGATAGTATTTTAAATGTCCTAGTTTTTCGGCGATTGTTGTTGAAGATTTCATATCGAGAAACATAAATATTCGTTTTTCAACCCGTGGCGTATGATATTTTCCGATGAAAAAATTCTTCAACACCCCTTGTCCGATGTTCTCACTGATTTCAGAAATAAATAACGTGATACCCATGATTGTCGCTATATAAAGCACAATACTCCAAAACGCGAAATTATAGAAAAATGATAACATCGTTTGGATAACTTCAGTATCAAGGAGAGACACATTGAGACGATAACTATTCATTATGGGGGTAAGCAATATTAAGAACAAGCATATGGACGCTAAATAAATTATGGTTTTAAAGAATATTTTCTGTCCGAAAGGCCTTTTATCAAACAATTTACTTATGAATAGGATTTCGAATATACCCATTATCAAACCCATAATAAATGAACCCAGACTAGTAAAAAATAATGAGGTATTGAAATCGTAAGGATTGCCTGTTGAAGGAAAATGATTTAATTCACCTAATATCCCTTTTTCAAGCAATGAATACAATCCTCCAAAGACAAACCAAGCAATCCCGAACAAGAAAATTTTATTGAAATGTCGGCGATATCTTGGGTGTGAAAAGTTAAAAGCCATAACTTTATCGTGGATTTTTAGTTTTAAAAGCGTACCAGCATTTCATTTATATATTATTAAAATACGGGATGTTGTGATTTATTGAGGTTACTTTTCGAATTACGGCCCTGTCAAAATCAGTGCATTCTTGTCACGATACAGTGGACTAAGCATCTCGGAATTATTCAATTTCTAAGATGATTTTTGTTATTTCCGATGACCTCCACTAAACTGCCGTGCCACTATATATGGGCATGAGGAATATCTGGTGAACCCGTTGACTTCGCTAATAAGTCGTGTGCCTAAAATTTGATCATACATAATTGGCACCGCTATTTCAACATGTTAGCCAATCCGCTTAGTTTCACTATCGGCCTGCTTTTGTCTGATAATTGACACGCAATCACAATTGTGCCACTATCCAGCATATTGTTTATACTGGAGAACTGTTGATTATCTAACATGTAACAAGTACGTCAACCTCAAGTCTGACGACCGCGTCCCCCCGTGCTGCGGCAAGCTGATGGAAGTGCTTGATTAACGCTGAAAGGAAAGTTTATGGATTTTAAAAATTTACATATCAACGGAAAAAGACTCCAGAGTACACTCGAGGAAATGGCTAAAATCGGCGCCACCCCCGGAGGCGGTGTGCAGCGGCTCACCCTGACGGACGAGGACAAGCAGGCCCGCGACCTTTTTGTCAAATGGCTCAAGGAACTCGAACTCGACATCACCATCGACGAGATGGGTAATATTTTCGGCAAACGTGCCGGTAAGAACAACGATCTTCCACCGGTCATGAGTGGATCGCACATCGACTCCCAGCCCAAAGGCGGGCGATTCGATGGCATTCTGGGTGTCATGGGCCCCCTTGAGGCCCTGCGCACCCTTCACGAAAACAATATCCAAACCGAACGTCCCATCGTCATCGTGGACTGGACCAATGAAGAGGGCAGCCGTTTTGCGCCTGCCATGGTGTCCTCCGGCGTGTGGGCCGGCGCCCTGGAGCGCGACTATGCTTACGGCAGAACCGACATCAACGGCCTCACCTTTCTGGATGAACTGGAACGGATCGGCTACCGGGGCAAAGCTCCTGCGAAAAAATGGCCGGTGCACGCCTACTACGAATATCACATCGAACAGGGCCCCATGCTGGAACGGGAAGGCCTTATCATCGGGGCGCCCAAGGGCATCCTGTGCCTGCACTGGTATGACATCTATCTGGAAGGCGAAGCCAACCAGGTGGGGCCGACCCCCATGGAGGGCCGTCACGATGCCCTCTGCGCCACCGCTGAAATGATCCTGAAGGTCAACCAGCTGCCCGACAAAATGGGCGGCAACATGGTGGCCACCGTGGGTGAAATCCAGAACTATCCCAACTCACGGAACATCATCCCTGACAAGGTCCATTTTACGGTGGACATCCGTTCCTGGGACGACGACCTTGCCATAAGAGCCTGGGAGGATGTGAAAGCCGATTTCGAGGCCATTGCCCATAGCAGAGGCTGCCCCATTAAAATTGAGGAAACCTGGCGTGTGGAGCACTCGCCCTTTGACGAAAAGCTGGTCCAGCGCGTCCTTAAAACAGCCGAAAACCTGGGCTACTCCAACCTGCACATGGTCAGCGGTGCCGGCCACGATGCCAGCTACATGAACCAGATTGCCCCCACGGCCATGATTTTCGTGCCCAGTATCGGCGGTCGGAGCCACGTGGAAGTCGAGGCAACCACCTGGGAGGATTGTGAAGTCGGCGGCAACGTACTGCTGCACTGCCTGATTCAGTCTGCCAACGAAAATTAAATTCAGCCTGCTGTGAACAGCGGGCTGAATTTAATTTGGAATAAAATCGTGAAACAATTTTAGGTTGACATTGTTTTGTGTTCGTATAAAATATTCCGACCGGTTGGTTTTTTTATCTATATTTTCTACAAGAAGAGGCCTGTTTCTAATGAAATTGAAATCAAAAGGCGAGCTCACGCGTCAGGTCATTGTGGACCAATCGCTCCAGCTGTTTTCGGTCAAAGGCTACTTTAACACATCCATCAAGGACGTCCTCCAGGCCACCAATTTGACCAAAGGAGGCCTGTACGGCCACTTTGCCAGCAAGGAGGAGATCTGGTACGCGGTGTATGACCAGGCCGTCA
>JAOZRT010000054.1 GCA_029940035.1 Desulfobacterales bacterium | reverse complement strand
CCGGCAGAGCCGGCCCCTTCGAGGGGCCTTCCTCATACCTCCGGCTCTGCCGGAGATCGCTGATTTGTCTTAAAACTAAATGAAAAATAAACATAAACATGTTGTGGGAATCGAACGTCTTTCCAGCCTGGCTGAGCGGAAATCGCTGGGGCAGCATGTGTTCGAAAACATAAAACAGGCAATTATCAAAGGAGAAATACCATCCGGGCAGCGGCTGGTGGAAAGCCGCCTTGCCGAGACGCTGGGGATCAGCCGGACACCGATAAGGGAGGCGATTCAAAAGCTGGAACGGGAAGGGTATCTTGGAAAACGGCCCCGGGGCGGGTTTGTCGTTCAGGGGCTTGACAGCCTTGATATCGAAGAGACTTTCGGGATCCGGAGCGTACTGGAAGGGTATGCCGCGCGGTTGGCAGCCATCAAGCACGAGGAAAGCGATCTTGAGCCCCTTGAGACGCAAATCCGGATCTTTCAACAGCATCTGGAACAGGATGAGCTAGAAATTCTGCCTGACATCAATACCGAGTTTCACGATATGCTCTATGCCTTGAGCAAGAGCCCCCGGTTGATTAAAATGATCAACGACCTGAGAGATCAGATATTCAGATTCCGCCAGATGATTTTAAGGGATGCGGAACTTGCCAGCATGAGCAACGCGGATCACCGACAAATGCTTGAACATATCAAACGCCGTGACGCAGAAGGGGTGGAAAAGGTGGTGCGCGAGCATCTCATGCGTGGTCAGTCGGCAGTAATACGGTTTATTGAGGAAGATCGGATTTAGAAGGAAGTGTGTTTCAAAAGCCTGTATCTCTCGCAGAGTTCACAGCACACAGGGAGATAGTATGAGGTCAACTTCCTATATGCATGATGAATAGGGACGAAGTCCCGTTGAATAACAATTGCGTAGCAAGTGTTATACACGATTTTACAGGGATAAGAGATTATGGTCCATAAAAAAATTAGAATACTGATCGCCAAACCCGGGCTGGACGGTCACGACAAGGGCGCCAAGATTGTGGCACTGGCATTGCGGGATGCTGGCATGGAAGTCATCTACACCGGGTTGCATCAGCAGATAGAACAGATCATCAACACCGCTGTGCAGGAGTCGGTGGACATCATCGGCTTGAGCATCATGTCTGGCGCTCACATGCCGATCTGTAAAAAATTGATTAAAGACATGCAGGCGCAACGCCTGGATGATGTAAAGGTCGCGGTGGGAGGTGTCATTCCTTTTCAGGATATTGCCGGGTTGAAAGCTATAGGCATCGCCGGTGTCTATCCCGGAGGAACACCGTTTGAAGAAATTATCGAAGGAATTCAAAATATTGTATCGGAAAAAACGTGACTCTCCCATAATGGAGCACCAGAACTAAAAACACCACACCAAATACAAACAAGAAAAATTCGGTGATACAAATGGGTGTAGCAAAGTATATTAAAGACGAGAAGGATGCGGTAAAGGAAGTCATCTACCAGTCGGGTATCCGTGTAAAACCCGTGTACACCCCCGAAGATCTTGACGCGGTCGGTTTTGAATATGCCCGGGATCTGGGCGAACCCGGGGAATATCCCTTTACCCGCAGCCTCCACCCCAAGGGGTATCGCAGCAGAGCCTGGACAACACGGCAGTATACGGGTTTCGGAACACCGGAGGAAACCAACCAGCGTTTCAAGTACATGATATCCCACGGCCAGACAGGGTTGAATGTCGCCTTTGATCTGCCGACCCAGATGGGGTTTGACTCGGACAGCCCCAGTGCCCTGGGCGAGGTCGGCCGGGTGGGGATGGCCGTGGATTCACTCCGGGATTTCGAGATCGCCTTCAAGGACATTCCTCTCGATAAAATCGGGTCCGGCCTGACCATCAACGCCGTGGCCAGCATCATGCTGGCCATGTACCAGGCTTTGGCGGAAAAGCGCGGATACCCCAAGGACAGAATCAGCGCGACACCGCAAAACGATATATTAAAAGAGATGATCGGGCGCGGCGCCTGGATATTTCCCGTTGAGGATGCCGTGCGCCTGGTGGGCGACAGCATCGAGTACAGCATGCAGGAATTGCCCCGGTGCAACCCGGTCAGCATCTGCGGCTACCACATTCGCGAGTCCGGCGCAACGCCCGCCCAGGAGATTGCCTGTGCATTTGAAATCGCCAAAGCCTATATTGCCGATGTGTCAGGGCGAGGCATCGAACCAGACGCTTTTGTGGGACAATTTTCATTTAATTTTAATGTATTCGGCAACCTTTGGGAGCAAATCGCTAAATTTAGGGCCGCCCGCAAGCTGTGGGCCAAGATGTTGCGAGAAGAATACGGGGTGCAGGATAAGAAAAAACTGTTTTTAAGGGGACTTTTCGGAGGGGGCGGCAGCGGCCTGACCAAAGCTCAGCCCGAAAACAACATCATGCGCAGCGCGTTTTACGCCCTGGGTGCCGCCCTGAGTGGCGCGCAGACCACCGCGCTGTGTTCATTTGACGAAGCTTACACCATTCCAACGCCCCGGGCGGCTCTGCTTTCGCTCCGCACGCTGGAAATCCTCATGGAGGAAGTGGGGCTGCGCGACACCGTGGACCCCCTGGCCGGTTCCTATTTCATTGAAACCCTCACCTGCCAGATGGAGGAAAAAATCCTGGAAGAAATGAAAGCGATTCAGGCGACGGGCGGGATGGTCAATGCGGTCTCAAAAGGCTACATCCAGCGTAAAGTGGCCCGCCAGGCATATGAATACGAAAAGGGGCTCCAGGAAGGGGAGTATGTAAAAGTCGGCTTTAACAAGTATGTGGAGGAGGATGGGGATCAACCCGATGTAGACCTCCACAAATACAACGAGGCCTGGGCGGACGCCCAGGTGGAACGCCTGAACTCCCTGCGCAGGGAACGGAATGACCAAGCAGTGAAAAACGCCCTGGAAACGCTTGAAAAGGCTGCAGTACAGAAAAAGAACGTGATGCCTCCCTTGGTTGAGTGCTGCAGAAGCTATGCAACGGTGGGTGAAATGGCAGGTGTTTTTCGGAAGGTGTTCGGGGAGTGGCAGGAGCCGCAACTATTTTAAAATTCAAAATTTACTGTACTGTTTTCATGTAACCCATTTTTGGGTTAGCGCACTTTAATCGTTTACATGTTTTGACAAGGAGCAGAAATTGGACGGGTCCTTTCGTTTGGGGTGTGACATCGGCGGCACGTTTACCGATTTTGTTCTGGTGGATGACGAAACCGGAGAGTTTCAAACCCACAAATGCCTTACCACGCCCTCTGACCCCTCTGACGCGGTGGACGAGGGGGTCCGGCAGTTGGAAAACCGGATGCCGGGATTTTTGGCTGGAACGGAAGAATTCATCCACGGCACCACACTGGTCATCAATGCCATTATCGAACGTAAGGGAGCTGTAACAGGATTGATCACCACGCAAGGCTTCCGTGATGTTCTGGAACTGGGGCGGGAAATACGCTACGATGCCTATGACATTTTTTCCGAATACCCGGAACCGCTGATCCCCCGCTTTCTGCGCCGGGAAATCAATGAGCGGATCACGAGCGACGGCCGCATCATCATCCCCGTGGATGCGGATGAGGTGGGGAATGTCTTGGAGAAATTGCTGGCAGAAGGCATCCAGTCCCTGGCCGTCTGTCTGATCAATTCCTATGAGAACCCCATTCACGAAAAGAAAATCAAGGACATCGTCGCCCAAGCGGCCCCTGAACTTTCCCTGTCCACGTCTTTTGAAGTTCTGCCCCAGATAAGGGAGTACGAAAGGACCTGCACCACAGCCACCAATGCATATGTCAAACCCATAACATCCCGCTATCTAAACAATCTATCCAACCGTCTGGATTCCCTGGGCTTTAAAGGCAAACTCTTCATCATGCTTTCGAGCGGCGGCATCACCTCTGTGGAGACCGCCAGCAGGTTTCCGGTCAGAATCATCGAGTCCGGCCCCACGGCGGCAGTCATCGCCTCCCAGTTCTACGGTAAAATGTTTGCGATCAAGGACATGTTCTGTTTCGACATGGGGGGGACTACAGCCAAATCCTGCCTGATTCAAAACGGGCAGGCGGGGTTGGTGTCCACGTTCGAGGTGGGCCGGGTTCAGCGTTTCAAAAAGGGCAGCGGGCTCCCTATCCAGGTGCCGGTTGTTGACCTGATGGAAATCGGCGCAGGCGGCGGCAGTATCGCGAAAATCAACCGCATGGGACTGTTGCAGGTAGGACCTGAGAGCGCAGGGGCTGATCCGGGCCCGGCCTGCTATGGAATGGGCGGGGAGAATCCCACGGTGACGGATGCGGATTTGGTGCTGGGGTTCCTCGACCCTGACTATTTTCTGGGCGGGACCATGCAACTGGAAAAAAACGCTGCAAAAGAGGCTTTGAAAAACAAAATTGCCGAACCGCTGGGAACACCTACAATAGAAGCGGCCTTCGGCATTCATGACCTGATCAACGAGACCATGGCGGCCGCCGCCAAGACGCATATCGCTGAAAAAGGAGGTAATCCGAACCTGGTCACCATTTCGGCTTTTGGCGGCGCAGGCCCTGTCCACGCCTACGGACTGGCTAAGAAAATCGGCGCCCCCCGCATTCTGGTGCCACCCCTGGCGGGGGTGGGCTCCGCCCTGGGTTTTTTCACGGCGCCGGTGGCCTTTGACCTTACCCGCAGTCATAGGGTAACCCTCGATGACGCGGATTTTGCGAAAATAGAGGAACTTTTCAGGGCTCTGGAAAAAGAGGGCATCGACATCCTTCAGGAAGCGGGCGGGCAACAAGCACTGGCGTTCGAGCGAACCATTATGATGCGGTTTGTCGGCCAGGGCGCCGAAACGGATCTTGTTATCGACAACAAGCCTTTTATTGAATGGCAAAAAGAAGACATACGCAGCGCCTTTGACGAAATTTACGAAACACTGTATGGCCGGACTTACCCTGAACAGCCGGTGGAATTTGTCACTTTTAAAGTCAGGGTCAGCCGTCCCGGGAGATCTTTCCAGCTTCCGAAATTGAAGACCGCTGAAAAGGATACGGCACGCGGCAAGAAGGGGGTGCGGCAGGCCTTCTCGCTGAAACAAAAAGAATTTATCCCCTTTGACGTGTATGAACGCGCTCTGCTCGGACCGGACAGCGTGATCAAAGGCCCGGCCATCATAGAGGAAAGAGAATCCACCATCGTCATCGGTGAAGATGGAGAAGCCAGAATCGATGCGTTCGGGTTTGTGTGGATAGATATTTCATCATAATAACCTGGAAAATGTTCGTATGACCTCAACAAGCAAATTTGACCCCATCACGCTTGAGATTTTGTGGCGCAGGTTGATATCCATTGTAGACGAAGCCGATGCATCTGTGGCCCGGACGGCATTTTCCAGCCTGCTGCGGGATGCTCACGACTATACGTGCATGTTCACGGACAGCAGGGGCCGGGAGCTGGTGCAGGGAACCTTTTGCACGCCCGGACAAGCCGGTGCCATGGCCCTGGGTGTCAAACGCATCATCAGGGGCACACCGCTCGAGACGTACTCTCCCGGCGATGTGATCGTGGTCAACGACCCATGGCTTTTAGCCGGCCACCTGAATGACGTGTGCGTATTGAGCCCGATTTTTTACAAAGAAAAACCCGTGGCTTTTACCGCCTGCGTGTTTCACCATTCTGATATCGGGGGGAGGGTATCATCAGACAACCGGGAGGTCTATGAAGAGGGACTTTTCATTCCCCCGGTCAAACTGTACGATGCCGGCATACTGAACGAATCCGTGCTGGAGATAATACGCTGGAATGTGCGCACGCCCGAAGAGGTGACCGGCGACCTCCGTTCGCAGGTAGCCGCCAATCATGTGTGCGCCCAAAAGATCATTGAAATGTTGTCGGATGAAGGTCTGAGCACCCTCGACGACCTGGCCGATGAAATTATAGCGAGGACAGAGCAGAGCATGCGCAGCGCTATTCAGTCCATCCCCAACGGCTCCTATCCTTTTGAAGGGGTCATCGAGGGGTCGGGCAAGCGCGACGATATTGAGATAAAGCTCACGGTAAACGTAGCGGACAGCGATATTCTGGTGGATTTTACCGGAACGGCACCCCAGGTGGACTGGGGGGTAAACGTGGTCTACAACTTTACCTACGCCTATGTTTTCATGGCCATCAAAAGTGCTTTTGATCCGGAGCTTCCCATCAACGAGGGCGCCATCCGGCCCGTAAAGATGGCCGCGCCGGAGGGAAGCGTCGTGAACTGCTCTTTTCCGGCTGCTGTTGCCGCCCGCATGCAGGTGGGGCACTTTATGACGGAGATGGTCTTCAGGGCCCTTTCTGCGGCCACACCGGACCACATCATTGCCGGCAGCGGCGGTACGCCGGCCCAGACCAACATTTTCTACGGCAAGCGCAGCAACGGGAAACCCTGGCACACCATGATAATCCGTGGCGGTGGATTGGGAGCAGGAAAAAATCAGGACGGGCACCACTGTGCCATTTTCCCGGCCAACGGCGCCAATACGCCGGTGGAAATCCTGGAAAGCGACACCCCGCTGCTGGTGGAGTCCCGAGAGCTTCTCTGCGACTCAGGGGGAGCCGGGAATCATCGCGGCGGCCTGGGAAGGCGCATGCAGATCCGGGTGCCGGACGGTGAGACCGCTCCCATACCGCCGGTGGCCATCGCCGTCCAGGCCGGACGTTTCCAGTATCCGCCCAAAGGTTTTTTCGAGGGGCGGTCCGGTGCCAAAGCTGGTTTTTTAATCAACGGAAACCCTGGCGATCCCGGAGGGCTTACATTCACCAATCCCGGCGATGTTATCACCTTTGACAGTGCCGGCGGGGGGGGATTCGGTGCTCCGCTGGAGCGTGACATCGCAGCGGTGGAGAAAGATGTGAAATATGAATACGTCAGCATAGCCCAGGCTGAAAAAACCTACGGGGTGGTCATCGATTCGAAGAGCGGGGGGGCGGATATAGCGGCTACGAATGCACTCCGCATGAAAATGAGAAACCTATGAAAATAATCACATTCAACCCATTCTTAATATTTGAAACGCTCACCTTAGGTGAAAAGATGTGACAGTAGGAATGACATCATGACAAAAAGCTTTATGCCTGATTTCAAGAGTGCTGAAGAACTGCAGGCCCACCAACTCAAGGGACTTAAGTGGACGGTTGACCACGCCTACAATGGATCTTCATTTTACAAGGCAAAACTGGACGAGGCCGGGGTGCAGCCCGGCGACATAAACTCCCTTGCAGATATCCGCAAGCTCCCCTTTACGACGGCTGACGACCTGAGGGATGGCTACCCCTTTCCGCTATTGTCCGTGCCGGCGTCCGAGGTTGTCAGAATTCATGCCTCATCCGGGACGACCGGAAAGAAAAAGGTTCTTACCTATACCCAAAAGGATATTGACGACTGGACGCATTTTTTTGCCCGCAGCTACGAAATGGCCGGACTCACCCGGGAGGACAGGGTTCAGATCGCGGTTGGCTACGGTGTCTGGACGGCCGGTGTCAGTTTCCAGGCTGGTTGCGAGAAATTTGGCGCCATGGCGTTGCCGGTGGGGCCAGGCAATGTTGACATGCAGTGTCAGTTCCTGGTCGATCTGGGTTCAACCGTCATGTGTTGTACGGCAAGTATGGCGCTCCTCATGGCCGAGGAGATCGAACGCCGCAATTTAAGGGACAAGATTGCCCTGAAAAAGATGATTTTCGGGTCTGAAAGAAGCAGCGCTGCCATGCGCAGGCGCATCAAGGATCTTCTGGGGCTTGAAGACATGTTCGACATCCCGGGCATGACCGAACTGTATGGCCCGGGCACCGGGCTGGATTGTGCCTGCCATGAAGGTATTCACTATTGGGCGGATTATTATATTCTGGAAATTCTTGACCCTGAAACGTTTGAACCGGTTCCCGAGGGACAGCCCGGGGAAATGGTGGTAACCACCCTGTGCAAGGAAGCGGCTCCCCTTATCCGTTACCGGACCCACGACCTGACGCGGATGATCGGCAGGCCCTGTTCCTGCGGCAGCATTCTGCCCATGCACGACCGTATCCTGGGGCGCTCCGATGACATGATCATCTTCAAGGCGGTCAATATCTACCCCGGACAGATCGACGAGGTCCTCTCCTCAGTACCTGGAATCGGAAGCGAGTACCAGGTACAGTTGGACAGGGGAACGGACGGCAAGGATACCATGACCCTGCGGGTGGAGCGTGAACACGATGCATTGGCATCCGGGGCAGAAGACCTTTCCCAGGGCATCGTCAGGGAAATCAAAAACAACATCATGGTCACCTGTATGGTCGATATCGTTGATTACGGGGCTTTGCCCCGCTCGGAGCGGAAATCCAAGCGCATTTATGATAATCGGATGGGATAGTTGGAATGCGGAATGCGGAATTCGGAATTTCGAATGTGGATTCCGGAATTTTTTGAGCTTTTGAGGCTTAGTGGCAATAAGGAAAAATGAAAATTTAGATGGGGAGACATTTCCATGATCGACTATGAGTATTTGAAACCAGCCAGCCTGGACGAGGTGTTCGACCTCATGAAAAAACATGGTTCAAAGGCGGAATTGGTTGCCGGCGGAACCGATGTCATGGTGTTCATAAAACAGGGCAATCACTCGCCCGAGGTGCTCATATCCCTGCGCGGGCTCACGGATTTATGCTATATTCAAAAAAACAGCGCATATCATATCGGCGCCCTGGCAACCCATCGCATGCTGGAACAGTCGCAATTGGTAAAGGAAGAGCTTACGGCTCTTCAACAGGGCTCTTCACAGGTGGGGTCCATCCAGGTGAGGAACATGGGGACCCTGGGGGGGAATATCTGCAATGCCGCACCATCCGCAGACACGGCAGCTCCTTTGCTGGTACTGGATGCTGTTGCAGTGTTGCAAAGCCCTGAAGGTCAGCGACGGGTGCCCATCGAGGAATTTTTTATCGGCCCCTCGGAAACCGTCAAAAAAAATGATGAAGTACTGGTAGAAATTGAAATACCCTCAGAGATGGGGAGGTTCAAAACAGCCTACTGCAAACACGCGCGACGCCAGGCCATGACCCTTCCGATCATTGGCGTATCAGTAGGGATTTTGCTCGAGAAGGATGTGATCGCAGATGCACGCATCGCCTTGACCGTGGCCGCCCCCACTCCCATCCGGGTGCGCCAGGCCGAGGACTTTTTAAAAGGCAAACCCTTTGAAGAGGGTGTTTTAAAGGAGGCCGGCGAAATTGCTTCTTCGCCGGAATGCTGCATGCCCCGCGACAGTTTGCGGTGTGAAGGCTGGTACAGGGAGGAAATGGTCAGGATCCTGATTCCAAGGGTGGCCATGGCGGCCGTGGAAGAATGAAACCATTATTCGAAGTTTTGAGTTGAAAAGTTTCAAGTGATCTAAAGTTCATGAATCGCTTCACTCTGTCTATTAGATAATAAATTTTAATACCTTAACTTTAATAAAAGGTTTAGCAGATGAAAAAAGTGTCAATATCATTTACATTGAACGGGGATACGGTTTCGGCTGAAGTTCCGCCCACCTGGACCCTTTTGAAAACCCTGCGGGAGGCATTTGAATTGACGGGCGCCAAGGAAGGGTGCGGCGTGGGCGAGTGCGGCGCATGTACAGTGATTGTGGATGGCCAGACAGTGAACGCCTGCATTTACCCTGTACCGGAGATTGATGGGCGGCACGTGACCACCATCGAGGGCCTGGCGGACAAGGAGGGGAACCTCGATCCTCTGCAGACGGCATTTCTCGAGAATAATGGTGTGCAGTGCGGTTTCTGCACATCAGGGATGATCATGTCGGCCAGATCGCTGTTGGACGACAACAGCAGTCCAAACGAGGATGAGATTCGAACGGCCATATCCGGAAACATCTGCCGCTGCACCGGCTATGTCCAGATTGTCGAATCCATCGATATTGCCGCTAAAAAAGCATGAAGATGAGAACTTGGGAAGTTGAGAATCGTTTAATAGTCTAATCGTGCGATTGGCAAATTGCTGAGTGCCACACGCATTATCGAATTAGCGATTTAACCAAATTTGTAGCGACGAAGTCGCGTTGAATAACAACGGCGTAGCCGGTGTTATCTTTGGAGGACGGATGGCAGAATACCAATACATCGGCAAAAGCATTCCCAGAACACACGAGACGGACAAGGTTACCGGCAGGGCAATATATATCGATGACCTCAAACTGCCCGGCATGCTGTACGGTAAAATTCTGTACAGCAGCTACGCCCATGCCCGCATCAAACGCATCGACACCACCCGGGCCAAAAAGCTGCCGGGGGTGCGGGCAGTCTTGACCGGCTTCGACATTCCAGACGTACGTGTGGGGTTTATCAAGGATCAGACCGTTCTCAAAAGAGATGTTGTGCGGCAGTTCCGGGACGAGGTGGCGGCTGTTGCAGCCACAAGCCCCGAGATTGCCCGGGAAGCCCTTGATCTCATAGAGGTGGAGTACGAGGAACTGCCCGGATTGTTCGATCCCTTTGAAGCCATGCAGGAGGGGGCGCCCCTGGTACATGAATTGGATGCCCGCGGGCGTCCGTTGCGTACGAATATTTTGCCGCTGCCCTGGAAGTTCAGTGCCGGGGATATCGAAGAGGGCCGCCGTCAATCCGCCTACACCGTGAAAGACCGCGTGGCCACCACCTGGGTGAACCAGTGCTGCATGGGGACCAGCGGCTGCGTGGCCGATTTCGATGCCAACAACAATCTGATCCTCTACAACCAGACCAATGTGATTTTCGGTGCCAAACAGAGAATCACGGATTATTTTTCGAAAATCGGACTGAAAGGGAAAAAAATTCGGGTCAAGAATGTCGTGGTCGGCGGAAGCTTCGGCACAAAATTGGACACGGACATCTACGAGTTTATCTGCCTTCAACTGGCCCTTAAAACCAAGAAGCCGGTCAAGATTCTGTTTACCCGTGAGGAGGAATTCAAGGCCCTGCCGCCCAGGCAGCCGGCGATCTTTAACATCGAGCAGGGGTGCGACAAGGAGGGTCGGCTGACCTTCCGGCATGCCGAAGCCGTGCTGGACAATGGCGCCTACACCTCCTGGGGCGTCACCACTCCGTCGGTCATGATGACGCCCATGTCCTCCCTCTACCGGGTGCCCAATGTATTTTTCAAGGCGGTTTGCGTATACACCAACAACATATACTGCCAGGCCATGCGGGGGTATGGAACGCCCCAGGCAACCTTTGCCGTGGAGACATCCATGGACCGCCTGGCCGAAGAAGCCGGTTTCGACCCGGCAGAATTCCGAATGATCAACCGAAACAAAGCCGGCGACATAACGCCCATGAAACTCAAGATTACCTCCTGCGGTTTGCAGGAGTGCATTGAGGCCGTAAAAGAAAAGCTTCAGTGGGATGAGAAAAAAGGCCAACAAAAAGACAGGGGTGTGGGCATGGCATCCCTGATTCATGTGGCCGGCGGCGCGCGGGTGTACAAATCGGATGGGCATGGTATCCGCATCAAAGTGGACGAGGATGGCAGTGTTGACGTCATCAGCGGGGGCACCGACCAGGGGCAGGGGTCTTTCACCGTGCTGGCCCAGATCATCGCCGAAAGCATGGGGTTTACACCGGATGACGTATCGTTTACCATAGGTGACACATCCCTGGGGCTCTGGGATGCAGGGACGCATGCCAGCCGTCACACCTTTGTGGCCGGCAACGCCTGCATTCTTGCCGCAGAAAAGGTGCGCCGGCAGATTCTCGAGATGAGCGCCGAACTGATGCCCAGGATCATCCAGTTCGGACTGAAGCGCAGGTCCCGCAAGGATAAGGATTTTCAGACCCCGGATCTCGATTTGAGCCTGTTGAGCGATCCGGAGAACCTGGACATCAAAAAACGCATGGTTTATCTAAAAAGTGATCCTGACAATCCCCATTACCAGGTTGACGTGACCCAGGTGCTTCGGCAAGGGCTGCATGTGGGCACCGGGGAGAGCAAAACCGTCATGGCCGAAGTGTTCTACGATCCGCCCACACAAATGCTGGACAGGGAATTCAAAGGCAATTATTCTATGACCTACGCTTTCGGAACCACAGGAGCTGAAGTGGAGGTTGACCGGGGGACGGGCCAGGTGAAGATCCTCAAACTGGTGGCCGCCCATGACGTGGGGCAATCCATCAATCCAACCCTGATCAAAGGGCAGATATATGGCGCGGCCTATACAGGTGTAGGGTACGCCCTGACCGAGGAAATCAAGGTCCAAAAGGGCAAGGTCATGAACCCCAATTTCAGGGACTACCAGATTCTAACTGCCCGGGACAGAATACCGGTGGAGGCCGTTCTTGTTGAAAAGGGCGATGAGGACGGCCCCTACGGCGCCAAAGGTATCGGGGAACCCGGCCTCGTGCCCACAGCCCCGGCCATTGCCAACGCAATATACGATGCCATCGGTGTGCGCATCAACGAACTGCCCATCACCCCGGAAAGGGTGCTGGATGCCATCAAGGCCAAGGAAGGCGACGAGGCGTGTTAAACACGTAACATCTAAAATGAAAGAAAAGGAGGTCCCATCATGAAGAGACAGATTGCTCTGTTATTTTCCATCTTTTTTGTGGTCGTCATGGTTGGTGCTGCGATAATGCCAACATCTGCAGCAGCAGGACAGATTACACTGAGTTATGCCAATTTCCCTCCGGCACCCACTTTTCCATGCGTTCAGATGGAACGCTGGAAAACCGAAATTGAAAAACGGACCAATGGAAAGGTCGCCATAAACACCTATCCTGGTGGAACATTGTTGGGGGCAAAAAACATGATGGACGGTGTCATTGCCGGGCAGGCGGACATTGGCTGCATGGTCATGGCCTATCAACCGGGTCGATTCACCATTACCAATGCGACTGGCCTTCCGCTCGGACTGCCCAATGCCAGGGTAGCAAGTATGGTTCTTTATGACATATATCAGAAATATCAGCCGGCCTCGTTTGAAAAAGTTAAAGTTCTGACCATGTTCACTACCGCACCTACCAACATCATGTCCAAAGTGCCCGTGCGCACGCTCGACGACATCAAGGGTTTAGACCTGCGTTCACCCGGAGGTGCAGTAAAGATCCTGAAAGCCTGGGGTGCCAACCCGGTGGGCATGCCCATGCCGGCAACCGTCGAAGCGCTACAGAAGGGCGTCGTCAAAGGGTTGTTCTCTTCCACTGAAGTTATGAAAGATTTCAAGTTTGCCGAATCGTGCAAATACGTCACCCTCACGAACACCTTGATCGTCCCGTTTGCAGTGGTCATGAACATGGACAAGTGGAATTCCCTGCCCAAAGATGTTCAGCAGGAGATGGAGAATATGCGTGTTCAACAAGCCATGTGGACCGGCGCTTACATGGACAATCATGTCGCTGAAGCAAACGAATGGTCAAAAAATGTCCAGAATGTCGAGTTTATCGAACTTTCGGCTGCTGAAAAGGCCAAATGGGATGCCAAACTCTCTTTTGTCACGGATGATTGGATTAAAAAGGCTAATGAAAAGGGGTTGCCCGGCGAAGCGATTGTGTCCGATATCAAGACCTTTGCAAAGATGTATACAGGACAATAAAGTCAAAGGGCACTTTTATTGTTGAAAAGGACGTCATATTTGAAGGTTCTGGAAAAAATCAGTGATATTCTGAATAAGATGTTGACCTTTATGGGTGGTGTGATTCTCGTGATCATGGTCGTCCTGACATGTGCTAATATCGTGTCCCGCCTTTTCTGGGTGCCGATCATTGGGACGTTTGAAATGATGGGATATTTTGGGGCGATGGTGACGGCCTTCGCCCTGGGGTATACTCAGGTAAAGCGGGGCCATATTGCGGTTGACGTTTTGGTCAACACCTTTCCCCGCAGAGTCAAAAAGATTTTGACATTGGTCAACAATTTTATCTGCTGCCTTTTATTTCTGGTGGTTGCATGGCAAATTGCCGTCAAGGCGACCACCCTGATGAAAACCGGTGAGGTAACCGAAACCCTCCAGGTGATTTACTATCCGTTTACGTATGCTGTAGCATTCGGTTGCCTGATCCTGGCTCTGACTTTGTTGACGGAGTTGATTCGGTCTTTTATGCCGGAAGAAAGGAGTACTGGTTGAGCCTGGCACTGGTAGGAATCATTGGAATTGTTGTACTGCTGCTGATTCTGTTTTTCCTGGGTATGCCGGTGGGATTTGCCATGGCCCTGGTAGGTTTCTCGGGGTTTTGCTACGTCATATCGCTCAAGGCAGGGTTGAACATGGTCAGTTCGGTATTGTGGGAGACGCTCTCAAAGTACGGACTTACCGTTATCCCCTTGTTTATTTTCATGGGTCAGGTCGCCTTCTACTCGGGCGTCAATGAAAAACTGTACAAGGCGGCCTACAAATGTGTAGGGCAGATCCGGGGCGGTATTGCCATGGCTACGATCATGGCTTGTGCCGCCTTTGCAGCTATTTGCGGCTCAAACGCGGCAACCGCTGCGACAATGACGACTGTGGCGCTGCCCGAGATGAATAAGTTCAAATACAACAAAATGCTCAGCACCGGGGCGATCGCCTGCGGCTCCACCCTGGGGGTGGTGATTCCCCCCAGCGTGGTGTTGATTATCATCGGGTTGTCCACTGAGCAGTCCATCGTCAAACTTTTTTACGGGGGAATCGGTGCCGGTATCCTGTTGGCATTTTTTTTAATGCTCACTGTGTATGTCGTGTGCCGTATCAACAAAGACTGGGGTCCTGTCGGACCCCGAACCACCTTCCTGGAAAAAGTAAAATCCCTTTCCGGCGCTTTTGAAATGGTCCTTTTGTTTTTTCTGGTCATGCTCGGACTCTATTTCGGGTTTTTCACCCCCACTGAAGCCGGTGCAGTAGGGTCTCTGTTTGCGGTGCTTATCGGTATCTTCCGGCGGAGCTTGAGCTGGAAAGGATTTCTCAGTTCGGTAACCGACACTCTGCGGGTGTCCTGCATGGTAATTATGATCGTTGCCGGGGCCATGATCTTCGGCCGGTTTTTGGCTGTCACACGCATTCCTTTTGACATTGCCACGTGGGTGGTTACCCTCCCCGTTCCCAAAATCGGCATCCTGCTGATCATTATCTTCATTTACATCATCGGCGGGGCCGTCATGGATGCCCTGGCCCTGCTGCTCATAACGATCCCCATATTTTTTCCCGTGGCCATGGAACTGGGGTATGACCCCATCTGGTTCGGGGTTACCATAACCGTGGTAACCACCCTGGGGGCTGTGACGCCACCGGTGGGTGCAACCACTTACGTGGTGGGGGGCATGGCCAAAGACGTGCCGCTCCAGGATGTATTCAAGGGGGTGACCTATTTCCTGCCAGCCTATATCCTTTGTATTCTCATCCTGATGATGTTCCCCGGGTTGGTGACCTTTTTGCCGGGATTGCTGCGTTAGCTGGTAGCTGATAGGGGATAGCTTTGCCGAATCGAGGAATTGTATGACCTTTGCTTTCGAGCAATTGGAGACAGCGTCTTCGTCCATTGCGCTGAATATAGCCGAATGAAAATCAGTACGAAAAACTATATCATGAGGGTGTTGAAATAAGCAAAATGATCTCGGGCTTGATTCGGTCCATCAATTAGCATTCTATCTGCTACACCCTATGAGCTATGACCTACACCCTATGAGCTACAATCTATGAGCAAACTCATCTACCTCGACAATGCTGCAACATCGTTTCCCAAGCCGCCCCAGGTTCAGGAAGCCATGGTGCACTATATGAACGAGGTGGGTGCCAATCCGGGCCGGGCCGGGCACACGCTTTCGGTCCGGGCGTCCCGCATCGTACAGGCGGCCCGGGAAAACATTGCCGGCCTGTTTAATATCAAAGATCCTTCCCGAATAGTATTCACCCTCAATGTGACCGAAGCGCTCAATACCGTCATCAACGGGGTTGTCAATCCGGGCGATCATGTTCTCACCACTTCCATGGAGCACAACTCGGTGATGCGCCCCTTGAAACACCTGGAAGCCGCCGGAATGATCACCCTGACGGCAGCACCCTGCGATTACAAAGGGTTTCTGAAAATTGATGAATTAGAAAAAATGGTCAGGCCGGAAACAGCGCTGGTCGTCGTCAACCACGCTTCAAACGTGTGCGGCACAATCCAGAATCTCAAACGCATCAGGGAAGCCATAGGGCCGGTCCCCATGCTGGTGGACGCCGCCCAGACCGCCGGCTGCTTTCCCATCGATGTGGAAGCCGACAGCATTGATTTTTTAGCATTTACCGGGCACAAAGGCATGTTGGGGCCCCAGGGCACCGGCGGGTTTTATATAAGGGAAGGGCTGACCGTCCGTCCCCTGAAGCGGGGCGGCACCGGAAGCCTTTCCGAAGAAATGGAGCAACCGGAATTTCTTCCGGATGCCCTTGAAAGCGGTACCCAGAACAATGTCGGAATTGCCGGCCTGGGCGCTGCCGTTGAATTTGTCCTCAAGGAAGGTGTCGAAAGGATACGGAAGCATGAAACCGACCTGACAGCCGACTTGCTGAAAAGGCTTTACAATGCTGCCGGCTTAACCATTTACGGGCCTTTGGACGCAGAGCTGCAGACTGCCACTCTGTCATTCACTTTCGACAGTATCATGCCCATGCAGGATGAACCGGGGTTCACAGGGTGCGGGTCGATCAACCTGGCATGGATGGAGGAGGGCATTCCCGTGGATGAGGCAGGTGACCGTCTGGATGACGAGCACGACATCCTGGTGCGCGTCGGACTGCATTGCGCTCCCATGGCCCATAAAACCCTGGGAACCTATCCGGATGGCACGGTGCGTCTCAGTGTGGGCTACTTTAACACGCCTGAGGATATCGCATTTGCGGCAAATGCCATCAAAAAAATCCTTTTATAATGAAAAGGCCTGATCAATAGCCGTAGGGGTTTTTCCTGGGAACGGATTTGCCCAGAAGGAGGCCCAGCAGCAGCACACCGCCGCCGGCGAAAAACCACTTGATGCCGCTGGAAAGCGTGGAAGGTTGCCCATTGGTTTCCATTTGATTTAATTCCTGGTTCAACGCCTGGTTGGCTTGTTGCAGTCTGACGATTTCTTTTTTCAGGGTATCCGAGCCATCGTCCTCTTTTGAGAGGCTTTTGTTTTGTTTTGAAAGTCTGTTTACATCGGCCTGCAGTTTTTCGTTCCTGTTTTTCAGCTCTTTCAATTCCGTCCGCGTTGCTGCTGCGGATTGTTTTTCCTTATCCAGGACTGTTTCCAGGTTTTTGAGCTTGAGTTCATATATTTTGCTGATATCGGATGCATCCTCTGAAGATGGACCTGCCTGCGCCTCCATGGTTTTGATCTGGTTGCCCAGTTCGATTATTTCTGCCTTCAACTCTTTGATGACCATGGCTTTGGGACGTTGGGTCAGGATGTATTTGGATCTGACCCAACCTTCCTGGCCGTTGGTGATTTTGACAAACAAGTAATCGTCAGCCTCCTCAAGCACTTCCACGGGTGTGCCGGCCACGAGAAAGGCCACGGCCGTGGCTTCGGGTGAGCGGCTTTCCCGCATGGAAATTATCATTTGATCGGACACGTAGCGTGTGTCAGCCCAGACTGATTGGGCCATAAAAACAAACAGGAATACGGAAAACAGAAAAGGCAGGATAAAATTACGTTTGCTTAAGACGATCATTGTCAGGATTCCTTGACGTAAAGATTTCCCGGCACCACGGCACATCCGGCCGGAACGAACTCCCCAGGATCGAGCTTTTGTCCTGAATTGATAATATAAATAGCGATATTTGTCAATTTCATCATTAGAAACAGCTATACCCTTTCGAGGGCAGCAATCCTTGTCCAAAACCGGTTAAGAAAAAACAGCCGTGCAGGTACATGTTTCTAATGTCAAAGAAACGGTTAGCAATCAAGCCATTCTTGTAATTATGATTGAATATGAAATATAATTTTATAACAAAAATAGAAAGTTATGTCAATAATAGGTATTTGGCTTTGACGAAGATAGGAATTTTGGTTAAGAGGGGGTCTTCTTTGAACAAGGAAAGGTTGTGAGTAGCAAAATGGAAAATCAACACATAGAAAAACTTGTCTCAGAACTTGATCTAAAGGCACAGCAGATAATGGCTGTTGACGAACTTCTTGCGGATGGGGCCACGGTTCCATTCATAGCTCGCTATCGCAAGGAAGTTACCGGGAGTCTGGATGAGGTTGAGGTGACTGCCATTCGTGATCGATTGGCCCAGCTTGAACAGTTGGAAAAACGTCGTAGTGCCATTATTGAATCCCTTAATAAACACGGCCACTTGACAGATAAACTTGAAGGGGAAGTTCAAGCAGCGGAAACCCTGTCTGTTCTGGAAGATCTGTACCTTCCCTTTCGGCCAAAGCGCAGAACAAGAGCAACCCAGGCCAGGGAAAAGGGCTTGGAACCCCTGGCACAATTAATTTTTAGCCAGGACGGCAAAGACCCACACGAGGAAGCCGCAGCGTACATCGACATTGAAAAGGGAGTCGAATCACCAGACGATGCTTTGGCCGGCGCCCGGGATATTATGGCTGAGTGGATAAATGAAGACGCGGGTACCCGTGCCGGCATGCGCAGACTTTATCTTAAGAAAGGCACGCTGACAAGTTCCGTGGCTATTGGAATGGAAGCAGAGGGTGCCAAGTACAGGGATTATTTTGACTGGCAGGAGACTGTTGCCAGTGCGCCGTCCCACAGAATCCTGGCCATGCTGCGGGGAGAGAAAGAGGATCTGCTCAACCTCTTGATTGCCCCTCCGGAAGAGGACGCCCTGGTGTTGTTGAAAGGCCGGTTCGTCACAGGGAAGGGGGCTGATTCCGCTCAGGTAGTTTTGACTGTAGAAGATGCCTACAAAAGGCTGTTGTCCCGTTCCATGGAAACGGAAGCACGTCTAACTGCCAAAGAGCGTGCTGATGAGACCGCTATCAAGGTGTTTGCCGAAAATTTACAACAGTTGCTGCTGGCACCACCGTTGGGAACCATGCGTGTCATGGGTATCGACCCCGGATTTCGCACAGGCTGCAAAGTTGTGTGCCTGGACCGTCAGGGAAAACTCCTGCACCACGATGTGATTTATCCGCACGGCTCAGAAAAAATGCGCGCCTCTTCTGAAGAAAAGGTACGTTTTCTGTGCCGGCAGTATGCTGTCGAAGCCATTGCCGTGGGCAACGGTACGGCCGGCAGGGAGACCGAACGTTTTGTCAAGGAATTAGCGTTGGAGGCTGTTCGCATACTGTTGGTCAATGAAAGCGGCGCATCCGTGTATTCAGCTTCGGAGGTTGCC
Organism: Desulfobacterales bacterium; assembly: GCA_029940035.1. GTDB lineage: Bacteria > Desulfobacterota > Desulfobacteria > Desulfobacterales > B30-G6 > JAJDNW01. Next base: position 596 of record JAOZRT010000054.1, on the reverse strand, counting down.
CGGAAGGAATTTCCAGACCTGGACCTGACTGTCCGGGGGGCCGTGTCCATTGGGCGGCGTTTGATGGACCCACTTGCGGAACTGGTCAAGATCGATCCCAAGTCCATTGGGGTGGGGCAGTATCAGCACGACGTGGACCAGCAGATGCTTAAAACCGCCCTCGACGACAGGGTCATGAGCTGTGTCAACAGGGTAGGGGTGAATGTCAACCAGGCCAGTGCCCCGCTACTGACCTATGTTTCCGGTCTGGGCCCCCAACTCGCCAGGAATATCGTTGCATTCCGTGACGACAACGGGCCGTTTAGCTCACGAAAGCAGTTGGCCAAGGTGTCGCGCCTGGGCCCCAAGGCCTTTGAACAATGTGCAGGTTTTTTACGGATTCCCGGGGCCGCATATCCGCTGGATGAAAGTGCCGTACATCCCGAGAGCTACCATATCGCGGAAACCATGGCTGCTGATCTCCAATGCAGCCTCGACGACCTGATGTCGGATGCTCATTTGAGGCGCAGCATCAATGTGGAAAACTATGTTTCCGCCACCGTGGGCCTCCCAACCCTCAATGACATCCTTGACGAACTGGACAAGCCCGGGCGTGT
>JAOZRT010000298.1 GCA_029940035.1 Desulfobacterales bacterium | reverse complement strand
AGGAAAGGGTTTTTGCATTTGTCAATGCCCTGGGCGATGTGGGAACCGAGTGGGGTGTTGCCGCTGCCGGCGCGGTAAACTGGGGCTTCCCCACATTGGCCGATACCGACATTACCCAGATCCTGCCCACGGGTATCTGTACCTACGAGCATGTTGTATCACCTATTGCCCATGATGAAATCTGCGCAAAGTCGGTTGAAGTCCGTGGTCTCAAAACGCTTGTTTCCGACATTGAGATCCCCTGTTCATTTGGCCCGGCCTACGAGGGCGAGCGGGTAAGAGGCGCTGATCTTTTCGGCCAGATGGGTGGTGGCAAGAGCCAGTGCACCGAGCTTTGCAAGATGGCCGACATGAACGATGTCGAGGACGGCAAGGTAATCATAGTGGGCAAGGACATCGGTGATCTCAAGGAAGGGGACACCCCTCCCCTTGGAATTTACGTGCAGATTGCAGGCCGTGAATTTCAGACTGATTTCGAACCGATCATCGAGCGCCAGATACATCACCTGATCAACTACATCCAGGGTATTATGCATATCGGCCAGAGAGATATTTCCTGGATCAGGGTGGGCAAGGCCGCCGTGGAAAAAGGATTTACCTTAAAGGATATCGGTGTTGTATTGCATGCCAAGTTCCATCAGGATTTCGGCAATATCCTGGACAAGGTGCAGGTTACCCTTTACACCAATAAAAAAGATGTTGATGACCTTACCAAACGTGCCCGGGCTGAATACAAGCAAAGAGATGAGCGCGTTGAGAATATGACCGACGAAAGTGTTGATATTTACTATTCCTGCACACTATGTCAGTCATTTGCTCCCAACCATGTTTGTTCGGTCAGCCCCGAAAGAACCGGACTGTGCGGTGCCTACAACTGGATGGACTGCAAGGCGTCATTTGAAATAAATCCCACCGGACCCAACCAGCCCATCGAAAAGGGCGAATGCCTCGATCCTGTTCTGGGCCAGTGGAAAGGTGTCAACGACTTTGTCAAGAAAGCTTCCAGAGGGGCCGTCACTCACTATAATTTCTACTCCATGGTTATTGACCCCATGACCACCTGCGGCTGCTGCGAGTGTATTGCCGCTATGCTGCCCTCCTGCAATGGTGTGATGACGGTAAGCAGGGATTATGCAGGGGAAACCCCCTGCGGGATGAAGTTTACAACCCTTGCCGGTGTTATGGGGGGAGGGGCGCAATCCCCTGGATTTGTCGGCCATTCAAAATACAATATTACCCAGGGTAAGTTCATCACGGGTGATGGCGGACTATCCCGTATGGTCTGGATGCCCAAAATACTGAAGGAAGAGATCAAGGAGCGCATAGATAAGCGCGGTAAAGAGATAGGCGTTCCTGACCTTTATGACAAAATCGCGGATGAAACCGTGGGTACTACCGAGGAAGAAATTCTTCCGTGGCTCGAGGAAAAAGGCCACCCGGCACTCTCCATGGATTCCCTGATCGGATAGAAAATAGGTCTGGATAGAAAATAGACCTGGACAGAGAAATAGACCCGGATAGACAAAAAGCCTGACAGGGGGCCGGGAAACCGGTCCCCTAAGTCCCATGGGCTATCATGAATTCCTGAATATAAGAGATAAGGAGACAAAAATGGCATTAACCGGTATTCAGATTTTCAAACTCTTACCAAAAACCAACTGTAAGGAATGCGGCGTGCCCACCTGCCTTGCTTTTGCCATGAATCTAGCATCAGGAAAGGCTGAGCTCGACGCCTGCCCCTATGTATCAGACGAAGCCAAGGAACAGCTGGCCGAGGCATCGGCGCCCCCGATCCGCCCGGTAAAAATAGGTAAAGGCGTAAGAGCGTTTACCACCGGCGGCGAAACCGTTCAGTATCGCCATGAGAAAACTTTTTTCAACCCCACAGCCCTGGCGGCCATGGTCGGTTCCGACATTGCCGACGCCGACCTCGAAGCCAAGTTGAAAACCTGGAACGCCTTTCAGTTTGAACGGGTCGGGCTCAACCTGAGGCCCGAACTGGTGGCCCTGAAAGATGCCAACGGCGATGCCGGTGCATTTGCCGCCAAGGCCAAAACCATTGCTGAAACATCCGAGTTCAACCTGGTGTTGATGTCCGACAGTGTTGACGCCATGAAAGCCGCCGTAGAGGCCGCTGGATTTAAACGGCCCCTGATCTATGCGGCCACCGAAGCCAACGCCGACGATTTCGGCGCACTGGCCAAAGAAAATGACCTGCCCCTGGCGGTCAAGGCGGACTCTATCGAAGAGTTGGTGCCCTTGATTGAAAAACTGACCGGCATGGGTCTTAAAGACCTGGTGCTCGATCCGGGCTCCCGGGATGTCAAACAGGCCCTGGAAGACCAGGTGGCCCTGCGACGGGCCGCCCTAAAAAATGGTAACCGTACGGCTGGATTCCCAACCATCACCTTCCCGTGCGAAATGGCGTCCAACCTGGACATGGAATCACTCCTGGCCGGCATGTTCATCGCCAAATACGGCGGTATCGTCATCCTGTCCGACTTCTCCGGGGATGCGCTGTTTCCGCTGCTGCTCGAACGACTGAATATATTCACCGATCCGCAGCGGCCCATGACCGTCACCGAAGGCATTTACGAGATCAACAACCCGGATGAGAATTCACCGGTCATGGTTACCACCAATTTTGCCCTGACCTACTTTATCGTCAGCGGTGAGATCGAAGGCAGCCGTGTTCCGTGCTATCTGTTGATCAAGGACTCCGAGGGCCTTTCCGTTATGACAGCCTGGGCTGCCGGTAAATTTGCCGGAGACGATGTGGGTATGTTTATCAAAAAATGCGGCATCATGGACAAGGTCAAGCACACCGAGATCATCATTCCCGGCTATGCTGCTGCCATTGCCGGCGATGTGGAAGAGGAACTTCCCGGCTGGACCATCACCGTCGGTCCCAGGGAAGCAGCGCATATCCCCGGGTTCTTGAAATCAAAATAAAGTGTAGGGAGGTTGTATGTTACTCATAGGTGAGAGTTTAAATGTAATTTCCACCAAAATCGGCCGTGCGTACAAGGAACGCGATCCCAAGCCGATTCAGGAGGAAGCCCTTTTTCAGAAGGAAAAAGGCATGGACTACATTGATATCAATCTTGGCCCGGCCAAGAAGGATGGTCCCGAGCTGATGCCCTGGGTTGTCGAAACCGTGCAGGAAGTCGTGGACGACATCCCCCTGGTTCTGGACACCTCCAATATCGATGCCATCGAAGCGGCGCTCAAGGTCTGCAAGCTGCCGCCCATCGTCAATTCCATCATGGTGCGGCCAGAACGCTACGAAAAAATGGTGCCTCTGGTGGCGGAAAGCGGAGCTGATTTTGTTGCCCTGATGTGGGGGCCCGATGGCCTGCCGCGCGACGATAACGAACGCGCCGCCCTGTGCGTGGAGCTGCTCTACTTTGCCAATGAAGCCGGTATTCCCAACGAAAAAATATGGGTGGACGGCATTGTAACCCCGGTCAATATCCAGCAACCCCAGGCCATCAGCCTGATGGAGTTCCAGGGTATGATCCAGGATATGGCTCCGGGCGCCAAAAGCACCTGCGGCCTGTCCAACATCTCCAATGGCCCCCCGGACCACCTGCGGCCCATTCTCAACCAGACCTACATGGTCATGCTGCAGAAGTACGGCATGCTGTCCGTTATCGCCGATCCTCAGGATGATCAGCTCATCGACATCGCCAAGGGCAACCGTCAGGACATCGTCGATCTGATTTACGGCATCATGGACGACGTAACGCCTGATATGGGCAGCCTGTCCAAGGAGATGCAAGACTATGCCAAGACCACCAACGTCATTCTTGGCAAAACCCTGTACTCGGATTCATGGCTCGACATATAGGCCTTTTCTAAAAACCTTAAATACAAAAGCCCCTCCCGTGCGGCGAGGGGCTTTTGTATTTTAATAAAGACTCAGGTTACTTCTTAAGCCGAAGCTGGCAAAACGCGTGCCCCTTCGCAATGGTCTCACCCAGTTCCAGCCTTCAATGATCAACGCGGTGAGTTCGTTGGCTATTATACTTGATTCTATTTCTATATTCGGGATTGAAGAACCTCGCGGCAAGCCGCGAGGAATCTTCGACCGTAAGGAATTCTGCCTAATTTTGATCCGCTCGCTTACCCCGCAGCAAGCTGCGGAGAATGCGCGCGCTATTGCGGTTCAGCGAAAGAATGGTGCGGGCTTCATCCGGACTGGCGATGTCCCGTCCGACTTCCCGTGCACCGGTGGAAAGCTGGATAATCACCTCGGGTGCAGCCGCTTTGATTTTGCGAGACCGCTCTTTGAAAGCATCGATGTCCAGTGTCGGCTGCTGGTCGGCATCCCTGGCATGCACATGAAACAGAACCGCACCGGCGTCTGCACAACGACGCACATCAGCTGCAATTTCATCGGCTGTCACTGGCAGGTCGGGATTCATATCTTTGGTCGGCACATTTCCGGTTAGGGCAACCGTGATGATCAATTTTTGCATACTTTAATCTCGCCTTGAAAAAATATATTTGTTATTATTTTTCTTTCGAAATTTGACATCCAGCGCTTTTTCAAACACCTTGATCATGGCGCCCTTATCTTCGTGGCCCCATCCCGAATCCAACGCTTTTTGGTAGGTTTCAGCAGCCATGTGCACAATAGGAAGCGGAATCTCTTTTAGTGCTGATACTTCCATAGCATGACGCATGTCCTTATATGCCAGCTCAAGCGGATAGCCTTTATCAAAATGACCTTCAAGAACATTGGGGATAAAAATATCGGAGGCAAAACTCTGTCCAGAGCCGTTGTGAATCACATGGGCGATCTTCTCCGGATCGAGCCCAAGTTTGACCGCCATAGGTAAAACTTCCGCCAGGGCCGCAATATTGCAGTTAAAAATGATATTATTAATCATTTTGGCCAATTGCCCGCTACCGGCATCGCCCATGTATACAATATGATTTGCCATGGCTTCCAAGACCGGTCTAATTTCTTCCAGGACATTGCGGGCGCCGCCAAACATAATCGTTAAAGCCGCATCTTTGGCCCGCTGCTCCATGCCCGTAACCGGAGCATCTGCAAAACGTATTCCATTTTTTTCCAATTTTTTTGCTAACGTTATTGTCCAGAGAAAACCGCTTGTCCCGCAATCCAGAAGAATCTGTCCTCTCCCGGCACCCTGGACAAGGCCGTTATTTCCATAAACAACCTCTGTGACCACATCGGCGTTGGGAAGGCTGAGAATAATCATATCAACGTGTTGCGCCAGTTGTTCCGCATTCTGGGCCGGCCTTGCGCCTTGTTCCATCAGGAATTCCATCGCTCCGGCATTGATATCGTAAACCGTGAGATCAAAATTGTTGTGGACCAAATTGAGGGCCATCCATTTGCCCATTTGCCCCAAACCAATAAATCCAACCTTCTTTAGCATAGCTTAGGCCCCCAAGATTGACGAATACGTAGAAAAATAAAAAATATAAAAATTTGAATCTCAGCATAAAGAATCCTATAATTTCCAAAATAACACGGACAAGTCAATTTATGCAATATTGGCCTGTGGTGAATATTTTCGCACATCGGAAATTTTTTTAGGAGTCAGATAACCTTGTTTTTATTTGATCTATGCAATTTGGGCTAAGTTACAAATGAGCCGTTATGTAATTGCACATGCTCTCAGAGTTGCACATG
>JAOZRT010000297.1 GCA_029940035.1 Desulfobacterales bacterium | reverse complement strand
CTAAACTCTAAACAATTTCAAATGACCCAATATCAAATACTCAAACGGAACTTGGGAAAAACGTTATACTTTCAATATTTGAACATTTTGTTTTGGTATTTGTTTAGGATTTGGCGAATTAGAATTTAGAATTTATTCGATATTAAGATGCCATTTGCAAATAAGAGGCTTAAGGCTCAACAGTGGGTTAGGGATTGAGGTTTTCTGCTATGGAACTCATCGACCAACACACCAAGAAGATCATGGAAGGCTGCAAGGAACGCGCTAAAACGGCCGGACTGCGGTTCCAGGACGAGAGCCTGGAGTACATCGTCACCAACCGCGATATTCTGGAATTATCGCCCAAGGTCATGATACCCACCCTTTACGACTACTGGGTGCATGACGTCGAGGTGCTCAAGGAGAAGGGGAAGTATGAACTCTACCCGGGCAACCCCTATGAGACCGTCATCAACACACGTCCGGCCATATCCTTCTACAACGACAACAATCCGGACTGGCTCAATGTGATGATTTTTTATCACGTTTTGGGACACATTGATTTCTTTCAGAACAATATCTATTTCCAGCACACATGGGATTATGACTTTACCGGGCAGGCTTTGTCGGACAAGCGGACGATCGCACGCCTGCGGGCCGAAAAAAATAAATGGGTGGACTATGTCATCGAGTTCACGCGGGGGATTGACAACCTGGTGGGGTTTCATGAGGCGCTGTCGAAAAAGAATAGTGCTATCCTCGACGGCCGGAGCAAACGGTTGAATTTCTATTTTGACATTTTTCTGCAATCCATTCTGAAGGTCCGCATCGATGTATATGTCAAGGAGATAGAGCGGTATAATCTCAGCATACATGCAAACAACGTATTGGGCGAAGAAGTTTTTTTTGCGGAAATTAAACAAAAGTACCCCGAATTCGAAGCTTTATTTCAGAAAAGCCTTAAGGACAAGCCCAAGGGGCGGCGGGATTTGATTCAGTTTCTGCTGGAGCATTCCGAATTTCTGAACAAGGAGGAGAACCAATGGATGAAAACAGTGATACAGGTAGTGCGCAAGACCAGCCTGTTTTTTCAGCCGCAGATTCGCACCAAAATCATGAATGAAGGCTGGGCCAGTTACTGGCATGAGCATCTGTTCCTCAAAGACGAACGCATCAAGGGGCACGAGGTGGAGTTCGCCCGGGTCAACGCCGCGGTTACGTCCCTGCCGCGAGTGGGCCTGAATCCCTATGCCCTCGGGATGAGGCTTTTTGCGGAAATCGAGGAAATGGCTGACAAAGGCCGCCACGACTACGCTTTTCAGCGTCTTTTGGATGCGGAGGCCCGCAGAAGCTTTGATGCCGACACAGGGCAGGGCAGGGCCTTTATTTTTGCCGTACGTGAAAATTACTGCGACTCCATGTTCATCAATACTTTTTTGACCCAGGAATTTATGAGCCGCTACAACCTTTTCGTTACCGGAAAAAGGCTGAACAAAAGGAAAATGGTCTGGGAATACTATATCAAAAACCGCGATGCCGGCGAGTACCGGAAAATGATTCAGGATTCGCTCTACCACCCGCCCCACATCACGGTCAAAGAGGATAGCAATGAAAAGCAGGAACTCTATCTGGTGCACCATTTCGAGGGCAAACCCCTTGTAAATGAATTCATCGCCAACACCATGATGGGTATCGAGTATTTGTGGGGAAAGCCGGTCATGCTAGAAACCAGCGAGGTAGTCGCCCAGACGCCTGAAAAACCGGCCGCATTGACCGCACGACCACCCACCTCCCCGAAAACCGATGCTAAGGCGGGCGGCATCGTCTGGCGCAGGGTGGTTTACACCATGAAAGAGCGAAAACTGAGCAAACACGAGATGTAGGTGGGAGCAATGGACACGCCGGAAATCGAAAAAGAAAATCACCTCCAGGTCAGGTCAGCCATGCAGAACCTGGATCGCATTATCAGCGACCGGCATCATAATTTGCCTGTTTCTTTTGAAGATTTTCTGAAGACGATGGAGGAAAGGCCGCATCAGGTATTGAGAAATGTGTTTCAGGTCTTTCACGATATGATCAAAACCTACGTTGACGAAGGGGAAGACGAATACCCTGATGACCCTGAATCGATCCATTTTGTAAAGTACGACTGCACCGAACTCTTCGTGGAGGGGTCTGACCATCCCTTTTTTGCGGACAGGCTTTTTGCCAACCGTTTTATGGAACAGGTTGAAGCGCTGAGGAGGGGCACACAGCAAAATAAAATCTACATTTTCGATGGTCCTCCAGGATGCGGCAAGAGCACCTTTTTAAACAACCTTTTGAAGAAATTTGAAGAATACACTAAAACCGAAGAGGGCTCGCGCTACGAATCCATATGGCGGTTGGACCGGAATCTTCTGGGCCTGTTGACCGAGGATGAGAGCATTCCGCTCTACGACAAAGTCGCTCAGGTTATGGAACAGGTCTCCCCTGAACCGCGAAATAATGAAAATGATGAAGGCCCGGGTGCGCCTTTATCCGGCGCGGGCCTGAAGAATGAACTTGACAAAGGCGATATGCCGCCTTTCGATGAAGCATTTATCGAAGTACCCTGTCCGAGCCACGACCATCCCATTGTCATGATCCCCAAGCACTACCGGCGGAAGTTTTTGGATGACCTTCTCTCAAACGATGAGTTCAAATGGAAGCTTTTCACCGAAAAGGAGTATGAATGGATTTTTAGGGACACGTCCTGTACCATTTGCAGTTCCATATACTGGGCGCTGCTCAGAAGGCTTAAAAACCCGTTAAAGGTATTTCAGATGCTTTACGCGCGTCCATACCAGTTCAACCGTCGGCTGGGGGAAGGGATAAGCGTATTCAACCCGGGCGACCGTCCCATGCGGCAAAATATAATGGGCAACCCCGTGCTCCAGAACCGTATCAACAATCTGCTTCGCGACAGCAATCAGGTAAAATATTTATTTTCACGCTATGCGAAAACCAACAACGGCATTTACGCGCTGATGGATATCAAATCCCATAACGTGGAGCGTCTGATCGAGCTCCACAACATCATCAGCGAAGGGGTTCACAAGGTTGAGGATATTGAAGAGAACGTCAACTCACTGCTCATGGCGCTCATGAATCCCGAAGACAAGAAAAATGTTCAAAACCTGCAGTCATTTTCCGACCGCATCGAATATATAAACATTCCGTATGTGCTCGATCTCAATACAGAAATCGCTATCTACCGGAACATCTTCGGCAAACATATCGACAACAACTTTTTGCCACGGGTTTTGCACAATTTTGCCCGCGTGATCATATCGACGCGGTTGATTGCCAAGTCTGAAGCGCTACTGGAATGGATCGGCGATCCCCAAAAGTACAGCCGCTATTGTGATGAAAACCTGCAGCTGTTAAAAATGGAGATTTACACCGGATACATACCCTCCTGGCTTACCGAAGAAGACCGCAAACGGTTCACCGCCAAGCGGCGCCGCAAGATTATCGCGGAATCGGTTTCAGAAGGGGCACGGGGTTTTTCCGGGCGTGATTCAATCAAGATTTTCAATGAATTTTACTCTAAATATGCCCGGGAAGATAAGCTCATCGACATGTCCACGCTTTGCCTGTTTTTCACCAAGGTCCGCAAAGACCTGAGCAAGTCGATTCCCGAGCGTTTCCTCGTCTCGCTGCTGGATATGTACGACTACACCATTTTGCAGGAGGTGAAGGAATCGCTTTATTATTACAACGAAGCGCAGATCGCCAGGGATCTGCAAAATTATCTTTTTGCGAGCAATTTCGAGATTGGCAATGTGACGACCTGCACCTTTACCGGCGACCGCATCGAGATTTCGGATGCATTTTTCGAAAGTATCGAACGCCGCCTCCTGGGCGAAAACCAGGAAGAGAAGGTCCGCCTGGCGTTCAGGGAGGAGACCCAGAAAGTTTACGCCTCCAAGGCTTTGACCCAGGAAATCATGCTGGAGGGTATCCCGGTAACGGAGACTGAGCTCTTTCAGGCCCTGCATGAGCGCTATGTGTTCAATTTAAAGGAAAAGGTACTGGAGCCCTTTCTGAAAAATGAAAATTTTCGCCAGGCCATTAAGGATTTCAAAGAAGACTCATTCAAATCCTACGACCGGCGTATTCGCAACGACGTTACCTTTCTGATGACCAATCTCTGCGAAAAAAGCAAATACACACAACAGGGCGCCAAAGAGATCTGCATCTATGTCGTTGACAATGAATTGGCTCAGAAGTTCGCCAAGTAGATACCCGGGTCCAGAGGGCCCGGCACTGGTTTCTCCCTGGAAGGGAGTGTTTATTTTTCGGTAAAGCCTACAGAACGATTAGAGCATTTCCCTGAGTTCCCTTTTCAAAACCTTGCCGGCGGCACTGACCGGGATCGCATCCAGAAAGCGTATTTCACGGATCTTTTTGTAGGCTGCCACCTGTTTGTTGGTGAATTCCATCAATTGCTCTTCACTGGCCAGTGCATCCGGCATCAACTGGACAAAGGCCACCGGCGCTTCTCCCACCTCCATTTCCGTTCTGCCGATGACAGCGCACTGGGCCACATCAGGATGGGTGAAAAGGACCTCCTCCAGTTCCCTGGGGTACACGTTGTAGCCCTTGTAGATGATCATGTCTTTTTGACGGTCGGTGATATAAAAATAACCGTCTTCATCCATGTGCCCGATGTCACCGGAATGGAGCCACCCGTCTTTGAGCACCAGGTCGGTTTCCTCAGGCTGGTTCCAGTAACCCCGCATGACCTGGGGCCCCTTGATGCATATTTCTCCTTTTTCACCGGCGGGGAGGTCTTCGCCGGTTAAAAGATCGACAACTTTGCACTCCGTGTCGTACACGGGGACCCCCACGGAGCCCTGGCGGATGTCTTTCCGGTCCGGCGGGTTGGCCGTGGCTCCCATGGTGCACTCGGTCATGCCATAGGCCTCACACACGGTTCCAGAAAACGCCTTCAGCATTTTGTCCAGCACAGGCAAGGCCAGGGGCGCTGCTCCGGAGGAGACGATCTTGACCTCGGAAAGGTCGCAATCCTCGAATCCCGTCAGGTTGACCAGGGGGATAAAGAGCTGGGGCGCTCCTCCCAGTACGGTGGCTTTGTATTTCTGGATGCCGGTCAGGTATTCCTGCGGATCAAAACGGGGAAACACCACCATGGTGATGCCGCTGTAAACCATGTTGTTGAGGTAGCCCACGGTGCCCATGGCGTGAAACCAGGGTACAACCACCAGGGCGGTTTCCTGGTCCTGGGCAGTTAGACGGTCGCGGCTTGGATCTACGCCCGGTGGAAAAACTGTTGTCGGTAGACCGTCTTGCATTTCGATTTGGCCGCCATTGAACCAGTTGGCGTACTGGCAGGTGTTAACGACGACGTTGTGGTGGGTCAGCATGACCCCCTTGGAAAGACCGGTGGTGCCGCCGGTATAGGCCAGGTGGGCCAGATCATCGAATACGTCGATGGCAATGTCAGGAACCTCTGGTTCATTGTTTTTCAGCAAATCGGCCATGTCAGCTGTATCAGGTACGGGGATTTTTTCCAGGGGTTTCAGGGGCTGGATAACGGGATTGTAGCAGTCGGCAATGCTGGTGGTGATAACGTGTTCGACCCCTGTGTCGGGAATGATTTCCACAATGCCGGGGTATACCAGGTCCAGGGAGATCAGCACCTTGGCTTCGGCATCGTTGAGCTGATAAACG
>JAOZRT010000567.1 GCA_029940035.1 Desulfobacterales bacterium | reverse complement strand
TTAAATTAGGGTATCAGCTTTCAATGGTACCGGCCCTGACCCCTTTGAGATATTCCATACAGAACTGGTCGTGGCCTAAAAGCATATCCGCCGTCTGAATGGATGCCATGATCTTTTTGTCAAGCGGATCTATTATAGCAGAATCCATTCCCGCATCCATCATCAGTGTCACAAAGGTCCGGTTGATGATATGCCGCTGAGGCAGGCCATAGGAAATGTTGGATAGCCCGCCTGTGATGTGAACATCCGGGAATTCTTTCTTAATTTGCCTTACGGCCTCAAGCACCATAGTACCCTTGTTGGAATCCGTTGAGATGGGCTGTACTAAAGGATCCACATAAATATTGGGTGTAGGGATATCAATTTTGTTCAGCTCGTTTATCAGCAATTTACCCCTTTTGAAAATATCTTCAGCCGATTCTGGCATCCCGGCATCATCCATGCAAAGGGCAATGACCTTACATTCCTTCCCGGTAAGAAAAGGCATCATGGCGTCAAACCGGTCCTTTTCCAGGGAAATTGAGTTGATGACCGGGGTTTTGTCAACCATGGCAAATGCCATTTCGAGGATTGCCGGGTCCGGGGAGTCCAGAGACAATGGTACGTCAACCATGGGCTGAATGGTGTCCAGCAGCCAGCGCATATCATCTTCCTCATGGCCAATTCTGGCCCCGGCATTTACGTCGATGAACGCAGCACCGGCGGTCTGCTGCTGTCGCACATCCTCGATTATATACTCGGCATTCCGGTTAGCTACTGCCTCCTGGACCAGTTTCCTGGAGGTGTTGATTCTTTCGCCTATCACTTCAAACATCGCTTGCTCTCAATCCGGGGTCAAAATTCAAGACCTGACCCCAATTATCTAATTAATAAAAGATTTTGCCAGTTTAGAGGCAGAACCTGCATCTGCAGCAAACCCGTCAGCACCGATTTCATCGGCAAAGGCCTGGGTTACAGGAGCACCGCCTACCATAATCTTAACTTTTTCCCGAAGACCTGATTCCACAATGGAGTCCACGGTTTGTTTCATGGCCGGCATGGTGGTGGTCAAAAGGGCTGACAGGCAAACGATCTGGGCATTTTTCTTTTTGATCTCTTCCACAAAACCTTCAGGGGCGATATCCACGCCTAGGTTGTGGACTATAAGTCCAGCACTTTCCATCATCATACCCACCAGGTTTTTGCCGATATCATGAAGGTCTCCTTTGACCGTACCAATGATTACCACGGTTTCATTGCCTCCTTCTCCCTCGCCTAGCAGGGGTTTGATGGTCTCAAGGCAGGAGGCCATGGACTGGGCAGCCATGAGTACTTCCGGGATGAACATGTCTCCGGATTCCATTTTTTCGCCAACTATATCCATACCGGCAATGAGCCCCTGGTTCAGGATCTCGTTGGCAGGTACACCTGCTGCTACAGCATCATCAACTAACTGGGTCAGCTTGCCTGCATCGCAGGATACCAGTGCCTCGTTCATTGCATTAAAGTCTGCCATTTTATTCTCCTATTTTTTGTTAAAAACTTAAGTTACGTTGTTTGTATAGCGACTTGTCGCCTAAATTAAAATTATTTTT
>JAOZRT010000053.1:16526-20018 GCA_029940035.1 Desulfobacterales bacterium | reverse complement strand
TTTATAGGGGCTTTCTCATGCTTAAACAACTGATTTCTTATACTTATTATTAGATTGTTTTAACACCCTTTATTAAGATAGTGGACTATATACTTCTATAAAAAAGTATGTTCTTTGGTATTATCTTAAAAAACCGATTTTCTAAGACCGCCTTTTCTGATGAAGGGAGAAAAGCCTGATGAACATTCAGATGGCTTATAGTGCACCGTTTTTTATTGCCGCGGCGTTTATCCTGGTTACAGGTGTTTATACATACTCTCGGCGACAGGCACGCGGAGCCTGGTATTTGGTAGTCATGTGCATGGCGGCGTCCATCTGGGCCGCCACCGAAGGCATGCTTTATCTGGGGTTCAATATCCACACCAATATGCTCATCACTAAAATCCAGTATGTGGGCATTGCCCTGCCGCCACCGTTGGCACTTTTATTCGGCCTGTCAATTTTCGGGTACGACGGTTTCATCACCCGAAATAAAGCCGTCGCCCTGTTCATCGTGTCGGCCATTATTATCCTGCTGGTCTGGACAAATGATTTTCACAGGCTGGTCTTCACTGATTATTTCCGCATTGAAACCGAACAGTTTCCCATGCTCGGATTGCAGCACGGCAGGGTGTGGTGGCTGATTATTCTGTATCATTATACCCTGATGGCGATACTCAGCCTCATATTGATCCGCCAGGTGGTGATGTCTTCGGGATTTCACAGATCCCAGGCAGGCGTAATTTTGTCGGCCGTGGTTGTCGTATGGATCGTCAACGGCATATATGTGTCCGGTAACAGCCCGGTACCCAACATGGACATCGGCCCGCTGGCCTTTATTCTGGTGACCATTTCCATGGTGTGGGGATTTTTCCGCTATGACCTGCTTGATATCCTGCCCGTGGCCAAGGCGGAGATTTTCAACGGACTTAGCGATCCCATTTTCGTGGTGGATGGAAAGGATCGCCTGTTGGATATCAATCCGGCTGCGGAAGCCATGCTCAATATCGATGCTTCTGCGTCCATCGGTCAGAAAATAGGTGACCTGCTCGGAACGCACTCTGAAATCTTAAAAGCCTCGAATACCACGAAATCCAGTGAGGTTTCGGTGGTGATGGAGGGGCGGACGCACGTGATCGATGTTCAGGTTTCAGATCTCGCGGATAAAAAAGGGGGGCGGATTGGCCGCCTGTTCGTACTGCATGACATCACCAAACGTATAGAGGGTGAAGATGCCCAACGGGAACGGGAACGCATGCAGGGTGTTTTTGAAATGGCAGGAGCTGTCTGCCATGAACTCACCCAGCCTTTGATGGCCATCTCGGGATATGCCGATCTTTTGGCCATGAAAGTGACGGAAAACGATCCTCATTTTGAAAAAATCGTCAAGATTCAATCCCAGGTGGATCGGCTGCGCGATCTCACCCAGAAACTCATGAACATCACCAAATATGAAACCAAGGTTTATCTGGACAGTCAAATCATCGATCTTGACAAATCGTCAAAACCCATTGACGATATTAAGTAAGTCTTGCCCATCCAGATGCTGTTCACGGTGCTGATTACCGGTAAATGTATTTTACGCTGTATAGGCGGTTGTTGAAGAAATACTCCCCCCAGTAAACCTCACCATTCTTGATGTGAACCTGATAGCGATATGTGGCTTCATTGCCGTTTTGATCCCTTAAAATAAGCGTGCCGGACCTCAAGCCTCCGACGGCTTTCCAGTATCCCCTTTCCTGTTCCGCTCCAGCAGCCCCCCAGCTTCCGGTCTGGTTGCCGCCCTGGTTCGTTAAGGACCCGCTGTAGCCGGATTCATAGGCTTCCTCGTAAGTGCCGTCTGGTTTTAAATACAGATTGGTCAGCGTATTGCTTGTAACGTGGTCCCAACGGCCGACAAATTTGTATAAAAGCAGTTCCGGACTCGGATTGACTTCATCAAAGGGCGGCTGCGGCTGTACATAGGGAGGGGGCCAAGGACCACCGGCAGATGGCGAGGATGTCCCTGAAGGCTTTTTAGCAATGGCTGCCTGCTTGGGCTTTTTCCCCTTTTGGCACTGGGAAACCGAACCATCCATTGACATAATCAGAAGAATACCTTCTTCAATGGTATAGAAATAGTTCGCCACGCCGGTCTCATCCTGAACCTGGAAAACGCCGGAAGCCAGCTGATAGGCGTAGGCCGTGCCATTGTACACCAAATTTTGCTTTGATGTAAATTCGAGGGTTGCCCGGGCGCCCTCTTCCGTACACTCCCAAAAACCCTTGAGGCGGGCAAACTCGTCAGCCCAAACAGACGATGATGCAAACACTATGGCAGCTATGATGGTGATGATCCTCAGAAACAGGACTGGCTGTTTGAAAACGGATCTGTTTCCATTCAACATGATTTCACCCCCCTTTGCCCACGTCGGGCATTTGCCAGGACCAGGTTGAAAACGTCCTTATGGTTGGAAATCGTCTAATTCGATGCAGGATTTAGTTACCTGTTTATATGACATCGATATGTCCGGTCAAGCCATAACCGTCTGAAAGGGGTATTATAAATTTTATTTTTCAGGTTGTTTCGAAATGATAAAATAAGCTGAAATCTAACCGTGTACCACGATCTTATTAATCTATAATTAAATCCAATCCCGCGCTGCAAGCAGCGGGGAATTTAAACGTCAAGGACTTCATCATGGAAAAATCAATGTGCCATCTTATGAGCAGGCGTGAATTCATCAATCTGTGCGCCCTTTCCACTGTCGGGTTTGCCGCAGGGTGTGCCACCAATCCGGTAACGGGCGAATCACAGTTCATGCTGGTCAGCGAGGCAGAGGAAATCAAGATGGACAGCCTCTATTCCCCCCAGCAGCTGTCATCCGACTTCGGCGTCGTTCAGGACAAGCAGCTTTCGCAGTATCTGCAATCCATTGGTAAGCAGATGTCCGCCCAAACCCACCGCCCTCAAATGCCTTATCGTTTTCTCCCGGTCAATGCGACCTATGTCAACGCCTATGCTTTCCCGGGCGGCACCATTGCCTGGACCAGGGGCATATTGCTCAACCTGGATAACGAAGCCGAACTCGCGGCCTTGATCGGTCATGAACTCGGGCATGTCAACGCCCGGCACACCGCTGAAATCATGTCCAATCACAAGGTGAGTTCTGCGGAGCTTCTGTTTGCCACGCATCCCATGAGTAGCGAACGCTATCAAACAGCGGTCAAAACAGCTTCAAACAAGTACAAAGCAGCCAAATCCAACCCATTACACCGTGAACGCTACATGGACAATACAGTTGGTTTGAGAAAGGTGAAAACGCCATTCTTCTCATGCTGCAGGGTGCCACGCTGATGGCCCAGAAAAAATATACTGATGCGGAATCCAAATTCACCCGGGCTTTGAGGCTTGCACCAAATGATTATGCCGGGTTGGTAAAGCTGTCGCAGTGCCAACTGATGATGGAAAGATACAATCATGCGGACCGCAGCATACGGCTGGCTAAAAATGCCTACCCCCAGGAGGCCCAG
>JAOZRT010000053.1:0-16426 GCA_029940035.1 Desulfobacterales bacterium | reverse complement strand
TCATGCGGACCGCAGCATACGGCTGGCTAAAAATGCCTACCCCCAGGAGGCCCAGCACGCCTATAATCAATTGAAGGAGTGGGGATATATTAAAAGTTAACAACCATCCCTAAAAGAGCCTTATTTTCTCACAGAGCTGCAGAACAACAGAGCCCCAGATGACGGAGGACAGAAGACGGTTGGGTGTCAGGTTTCGGGTGTCGGTGGACAGTTCTTCAGGGGCCAGATAGTCAGAACAACAAAACCTCAGATGACAGAGGGCAGAGAACAGAACTTCGGCTCTGCAGGGCTGAAGCCCTGGACTACATGTCCGTTCTTCGTATCAACGACGTAGTGCAGGGATTTATCCCTGCTTGAGGACGGAGGGTAGAACCACAAAAGGTAGAAATCTTAGCCGCAGACAAAACATTATTTTTTAACCAGGACTTGACCAACGAGAATAATATCGTATGAACCTTTTAAGGAAACAGAGAGTCAACCCAAGGCTGCATAAACATGTTGTTTATGCAGCCTTGGGGTTTATTTATCATCCCTGGAAGTCAATAAGCCCGCGGGTTTCCGTTACCTCGAAAGCCACGGCAGCGACAATGGTCTTGGCAGCCTCCTCACCGGCATGCTTGGCAATGGCGCCGCGGATAGTGTCATAAAGCCCGCCCTCTTCCTGGATATCCTTTGCCTTGAGATAGAGCCGGCAGCCCGCAGTACCAAAAGTGACCGGGCTTTCGGTCACGCAAAAAAGAACCGCCAGTGGATTTTCCTTGAGGTTGGCCAGGCTGCGGTTGTTGCCCAGCCCTAGAAGCACCGTGCCGTCCTCGGTCAGACTCAGGCTGCCAAAGTAGGCAGCGTTGGGCTGACCGGCCTTGTCTGCTGTTCCCAGTACGCCCACCCGTCCGGGTTTGTTGACAATTTCAAACATTTCTTTACTTATTTCGACCATATTGGCCTCCTTTTGTTCCTTCATTGTATCACAATCCGTTTTTAATATCCCTCTCCAAGAGTTTATTCATCAGGATTCGAGAGGCAGCTGATAGCTGTTAGCGTGTAGCTCATGGGTTGCTATCAGCTATGAGCTACGAACTATGAGCTTATTCCCCCCTTCAATCCTGTTCCTATGAACCAGCCCCAACGTGCATAATCAACACGGGGTTAACATGCTTCCACGCGGCAGGGCACAAAGCGGTGCAGCGGTGTGCCCAGGGGGTCGCGATGGGTATTTTTTGTCAGGCGGTTTACGTTGATGCCGTACACCTTGCCATCGTAGATCAGGCCGAACCCGTGAGGGATCAATACCGTTCCCGGGCGAACCTGGTCGCTGACCTGCAGTTCCCCTTCTTCTTTGCCGGCTTCGGTGAAGACCCTTACCTGCTGGCCGTCCTCAAGCCCCATGGCCTGAGCGTCAACAGGGTTTATTGCCACGGTGCAGGCGCGTTTACCCTTGTTCCAGGCGGGATTGCGCATGAGGGTGTTGATATTGGTGTCCATGTGCCTGCCTGCATTGAGAATCAGGGGGAATTCTGCGGGCATTTCCAAACCCCTGGCTTCGATTTCAGCATTCAATTGACCCGCCTCCGCCTCGATCTCGGGAATCAGAACCTCTATTTTACCGGAAGGCGTCTTGATGCCGGCCATGGGATTGTTCTCGTCGGCCTTGCCCACCCACATGCCTTGGGGATTGTCCATAAGGGCTTGAAAGATGCGGTCGCCCTGATCGATTCCCGGCTCGAACCCCGCGCGGGCCGCATTCTGCTGGAACGCTTTGGGCGCTGTCATAAGCATACCCCACATGGCAGCCTTGGCCGCGCTGTCCCATGGTTTTCCCAGGGTTTTTGCCAGCACGTAGGGCATGGCGGTAAGGGCCTTGGGCTCTGTGGCTGCCCACTGCATGAGTTCCGCCCCGAAGGCCAGCCGGTTGCCGTCCGCGGCTTTTTCCAGGTTCTCGGGTATGTCTGGAACCACTCCCAGCCCATCTGCAATGCGGGTAATGATCTGCGAGGCCTCCAGGCACATCTCCGGCGGTTCCACAATCGGCCGGCGCACCTGAAAATAGATCTCCGGGTAGGTCCAGGGAAAGAACGTTGCATCCCAAGACTCGTAAAACGTCCTGCAGGGCAGGACAAAGTCGGCCAGCCGGGCGGTTTCAGTCATGGCAATGTCGTTGACCACCAGAAGATCCAGTTTGGTGAAAGCCTCTTCATAGGCGGTTGTGTCGGGATATGCTCGCAACGGATTGCAGGCACTTACAAAAACCGCCCGCAGGCGCTCGGGGTGATCGGAAAGAATCTCTTCCGGCATAGCAGCCGGCGGGAAACTGCCGGCGGCAGCCGGCGGTAGGTCCGACACCAGGGTTCGCCAGGTCTTGGGGTTGCGCTCATCTGCATGAAACCCCATGGGCATGACCATTCCGGGAATGATATTGCCGCCGCGCACACCAAAAATGCCGCACACGGCCCCCAGGATGTTGAGAAAGTATGAGTTGAGCGTGCTGTGCCGCCCCATGTAGATCCCCAGGTCCGGATGCATGCACCACTTCCGGGTGGTCATCAGGCGGCAGACCTCACGCACCTGGCCATGATCCACCTGGCAGACATCCAGGGCGGCCTTGGTGTCGAAACCTTTAAACCAGTGACTGATTTTGTCCCACCCCTCCACGTGCTGGGCCAGGTAGTCTGCATTTTCCCAGCCTTCCCCGACAATCATGGCAATCATGGCCTTGGCCAGCAGGGAGTCGGTGCCGGGCCTCACCGGAATATGGATGTCGGCAATGGCCGCGGTTTCGCTTTTACGCGGATCGATGACCACCAGCAGCCGGTCCGGATCTTTGCTGAACCCCTTGAGTGCTTTTCTGGCCCTGGGCATCTGATGACTCATCATGCCGTTCCATCCCCAGCCTACCATCATATCCGTTGCACTTTCATCGGGGATGGCGATGTTGTACTGCTTGCCCAGCATGCGCCCGAAAACCCACCACGATCCTGAAAACTCCTGTCCGGCCGAGGAGTAGTAGTACTGGGAACCCAGCGCCCGTATCATGCCGAGCCCGAAAGCCGCCTCCATGTGCCCACCCTGGGCACTCCCGCCCATATAGGCCAGGGAACGGGGGCCATGCGCTTCAAGCACGCCTTTGGTTTTTTCAACGATCTCGGTAATGGCCTGGTCCCAGGAAACGGGCTGGAAATCGTTGCCCACGCGCTTGAGCGGCTCGGCCAGGCGGTCAGCCGGGTACTGGTGGTTGATGACGTTGAGGCCTTTGCGGCAGACATACCCCTTGCTCCGGGGGTTGTCCTTGTCCCCTTTGACCTTAACCATGCGGTTGTCCTCCACGAGGACTTCCAACCCGCAGTTCTGCGCACACAGTACACATCCGGTTTTATGCCATATTCCCATTTTGCCCCCTCTTTTCTCCTTATCGTTTGATAACAATCAAACCTTGATCAAAAGTTGTCACTTTAAATACTGGTTTCGGGTGTCAGGTTACAGGTGTCGGGTCGCTGTTTACGCGCCCAAGTGTTTTATAGCAGGGATAAATCCCTGCACTACATTGTAGATTTGATAATGGGCCTGTAGTCCAGGGCTTCAGCCCTGCAACGTGTTTGCCAAACGGCCCTGGCACTCTGTCGTCCGGCACGCCGTTCCCCAACCTCTGTCGTTCCGTGGTTCTGTGGATCTGGGGTTCTGATCTCAGGCTATTCATAAAGCGCCCTTCTATCATCATCCATCTTCTCAAGATGCGCTTTGGCCTTTTCGGGCGTGACCGCCTCCCTTGTACCATCTGCATTTTGCACCACAACCCCGCTTTGGGTGAGCATTTTATAGCGCGCTTTTCTCACATCTTTATCCGGGTGGCAGATCAACTGACAGTTGCCGCAGGTCAATTCCACCTTGTCCCCGGGCATGATGACGTTGAACACCGCAATGTCCTGTCCTGGGCGCTTGAGATACGGCCCAATGGCATTCAGGAGGGCCGGGTAGAACGCTTCGTCTTCTTCGGGAATGGGAAACCTGGCCGGTGACCAGGTTGACCATTTGCCTGATTTGTGCAGTCCGGCGAATCCGCCGCACACATAATCACAACGGCTGTGATGCCTTTTGCGGGTGTAGGAAAAATCGACACCGCCCAGGGTAATGGACACGCGCTCCTTGCCGTTGATGAACCCGGAGGCACAGGACGCTTCACACAACCGGCAGTCGTCGCAGTAGTTCTCATCTTTGGCCAACGGCTCCGTGGGAATGAGTTCGGCTTCGGTGACCACCGAACCGAGGATGACCGCAGCCCCCTCCCTGGGGGTCAATACGTTGCCTGACAGGCCGAAAAATCCCACGCCCGACCGCACGGCCAAATACCTGTGCGACACCGGCGGCTTTTCATCCAGATAGCCCCCTTTGGTGTCACTGCGATACGCCGTGTTGGCGGTCAAGGGGGTTGACGGGAAGCCCTTCTGGTTGAGGTAGTTGGCCAGTTCCAGGGATATACCGCTGGAGATGGTGTTCTTCTGGATATTGTCCTTGAAGTGCGCTGTCAGGCCTTTCTTGGAAAACCAGCCATCGATGAGCCCTTTATCCAGCGGCACGCAAAAGCTCACCGCCGATCTGGCTGTAGGCAACACATATGAGATGTCCGCGGACGGCGGACCACCCTCCAGCATCTCCCTGGTCACAATACCCACGGCACTGGCGCCATAAGCCAGGGCAAGATCTTTTACCCTCCGGGTTAATTTAACCATAGCATGGTCCTTGCTCTGCCTGTTCTTGGGTTCCATATCGATAATCCTCCGAATTACATAAGGCCTCTGCTCTGGGCCATTGTCATCATCTGCTCGGCAGTGGTAGCCGGCGGTGTATAATGAACTTCCTTGGCCTGCAGCTGCATGGCTTCCGTCGGGCAGGTGGTGACACACAGACCGCAGCCGATGCAGCGGTCCAGGTCGATCTCGGCCACTTCATCGCCGTTTAAGGCAATGGCATCCATCTGGCAGCGCTCGAGGCAGGTCTCACATCCGGTGCACAGGTCTGCATCCACTATTGCAAAATGATTGCTGTATACCAATTCAGCCGGCTTGGGAAAACTGCGCAGGGACCGCAGGACACCGCAGCAGTCGCCGCAGCAGTTGCACATGCCGTGTGGATTCTGCGTTGTGGCTGGTTGGGTAACCAGGCCGTCGTCCTGTGCCTTTTTCAAAAGCAATATGGCTTCTTCCATGTCCACCTTGCGTCCCATGCCCTTGTCAATGTAGTATTGTCCCATGGAACCGAACATGAAACAGGCCTCCAAAGCCTTGCCGCATCCCTCACCCACAGCCTGCTGCTGTTTGCGGCAGATGCAGTCTGTCACCACGATGGGGTCTTTTCCCTCTAGCATAGCCACGGCATCGTCATAGGCGGCCACATTGTGCCCTGCCTCGATGGATTCCTGCACCGGAACAGTGCGCAGAAACATGCCGCCGCTGTTTTCAAAGGCTTGTAGAAAGCCCTCCTTGTGGTACTGCTCCACCAGTTCGGCCAGTTCAACACCTATATCCTTGACTTGAAACTCGAACACACCATGTACAAATGGAATTGCCCCGTAGCGGGTGTTTCCACCTCTTTTCAACCTGAATAGCAGACCTTTGTTTGTCATGGCCTCAAGCTGATCCACAATACTTTCCAGGGGCCTATCCATTCTTTGGGCGATGCTCTCGACGGTTTCCAGGCTCTGCGTCATCCCCAGAAACATCTCGGCATCTTCCAGGGAAAACAGCGCCTTTAAAATCTTTATCTCCACCCCTGATTCCGTGGCGGGAAAACCAACGGAATAGGTGTCCAAACGTTCCTGCAATTGTCTATAAACATCCATTGTCATGTAGATCTCCTCTTCTGAAATAGCACCAACCGGTGTTTAAATGGTTAAAAAAGTTATGCCTGAATGGCTTCGATAATCCGTTCTGTCTGATCGATGGCATTGCGTATATAGCTCTCTTCTCCCGTGGCCTTGGTCATGGCATTGCCGCCCTCGATCAGACAAATGATATTTTCCGCCACCACGGTTTCATCTGTATCGGTTTTGATCTCCTCGGCAGATTTACCTTTGCGCACCAACCCCATAATGGCCCTCTTCCAGTCAACGATGGTGTCCACCGCCAGAGAGCGCAGGGTATCGTTGGTGTTGTCCGCATCGATCACCGTATTCAGAATGGGGCAGCCGCCAATGGCAATCATGGCTGTTATATTCCGCCGGTAAACCCTGGGGTATACCAACAATTTCTCAATATATGTTTCAGCCTTGTCGATTTCTGATGTCAGGGCTTCGATGATGAATGAGAGATTGTGGTGGAAGGCGCACTCCGCGACCTCGTCCTTGTTCTTGAAGTTGCCATAAATGCTGCCCTTGGTGAGTCCCGTCGCCTTGGTCAGATCGGACAGGGATGTGCCGGCATACCCTTTCCGGTTGAATATGGGGCCGGATTTCTCGATGATGAAGTGCTTGGTGCGCTCTGCTTTTGACAATCCTGTTTCAGACATGCCGGGAATATACCGATTGGTATTTTTCTTGTCAACCCCTTTTCCCTTTGCATTCGTGATGAGCAGTCTTGCGACTTTGGAGACACTCCCAACTAAGAGCTCGCGCAAAAATAACTTCACATTTTCAGTGCCCATCCATCCCGCTCAGCTGCGTTGCGAAAATTCGACATATGCCAGATATTTCTGCATTTTCGTGCCTTGCTGAGCGGGCGTCTTAACTCTGAAAATCTGCGAACTTATTTCTACGCAAACCCTAAGAGCCGAGCATGGATTCGAGAATTTCCATGAGTTTGGGGTTGGGCGGGGAGGGTTCAGGGTTCTTCTCTTCGAGCAGGTTGTGCATCCGCGTTTCAATAGCCTCGCGGTAGTCATGGGTTAGGATGTAAAATCTTTTTTCCTTCACAGCGGACAGCACCTGGTCAGCCACCACATCAGGACTGAGGCCCTGCCGGAGGTAATGCCGGTATGCTTCTTCCAGGAGAGACGCTTCATCTGACCGGCCGGGAGGCAGCACTTCTCGAGGCAGGTTCCGGTAGGAGGAATCCACGATCTCCGTGTCAACCGGACCCGGGCAGAGAACGCTCACCCCGACATTTGCCTTGCAGCTTTCGAGCTCCAGATGCAGCGATTCAGACAAGGCCACCACCGCATGCTTGCTGACCCCGTAAGGGACCGCATAGCTGTTCATGACAAGACCCGAAGTCGAAGCCGTGTTTATGATATGCGCCGCACCCTCCTGCTCGAGCATGCGGGGCAGAAATGCATGTATGCCGTGGACCACGCCCATCAAGTTGACACCCAGCACCCACTCCCATCCTGCAAGAGGCGTTTCCCAACTACTGCGGCTGTTGTAAGACACACCGGCATTGTTGCAGAGCAGGTGAACGGCGCCGTATCGCGCTATGGTTTTTTCGGCCAACGCAGCCACCTGATCCGCCCGGGATACATCCGTCTCGATGACGAAGACATCCGACCCCTTTTTCCGGAATTCATCGGCAGCAATAGTCAATCGTTCGGCGTTGATACCGGCCATGACCACCTGCATGCCTTGGGCTGTGAACGCTTGTACCAGGGCGCGTCCGATGCCGCCGGCAGCCCCGGTCACCACGGCTACTTTGTCTTTAAGAGTCTTCACCTTGAATAATTATTTAACCTCAACCTTAGAAAGGGTGGGATGGGAATAGCGTTGGATAGGCCTAATTTATCTCACCACCCGCTTCGCTCGAGGCACAGAGAAAACAGAGTAGATTTATTTTTCTTCAATCGGGAGAAATAATGATTGAAGAAAACCAACGATTCCCTCGGAATAAATGACAACACATTCTGTTTTAATGAATTCAAGGGCCGGGAAGTTTTAGCAAGAAACAGGCGTCATTCCTGCGAAGGCAGGACACATAGTGAAGCTTCTGCGCTATCCAGGAAGCGGTCGGCCTAAATCCCTGGATGCCCGCCTGCGCGGGCATGACGGAAAAAATCTCCCCGAACCCTCGTTTAAGTTTATTCCTTTTAACCATAAATTTTGCCATGAAATGGCATGATGTTTTAAAAGAATCCTCGTTTACCCTGTGGAATTCTGCAAAGCAGACCCGAAGGGATTCCACTGGGGTCTCCGGATTCTTTTAAAGATATTAAACTCTGTGTCCTCTGTGACTCTGTGGTGAAATATAATATACGTAATCCCCGACGCTTTAATTATCTCCCATCACCCCACTAAATGTATCATCCAAATCTTCTGCACTGATGGGAAACACTTGATCGTTGGGACTCAACTTTTCCTCGTAGAAAAATTCCGGCAGGCGGTCGTCCTCCTTGGTGAAGCCGGCCTTTTGGTTGAATTCCATCTCTACCTTCAGCACCTGCATGCCCAATGCCGCATAGGCCTGGGCATCAAAAGGACGGCCCAGCCGCATCCCGATCATGTTGTAAAAAGCCTCGCCAGCCGCACCGCCGATCGCGCCCCCGGCCAGAAGACACATGCCAGTACAGTCAAGGGCGGCCATGCCCACCTGGGCCTGGCGGCTGGCGCTTACCTGCGCCTGGCTGTCTGCATGGTCCAGCATTCCCGCCAAATACGATCCCACCAGGTTACCGGCGGTATGGTCCGCACCCATGGGCGACGTGGCATAGGTAACGCCGTTGGCGGGCATGGCCCGCGGGTCATAGGCCGCGATGCTCTGGTTCTTGACCACCGGCACCCGTTGATGGTTCAGGTGTTTCCCTACTGCCGCCGGGCCGTTGCCCAGCACCTTGCCAAATTCAGTCCCGGATGCAATTTCCTCCATCATTTCCAGGGCCGCCTGGCTGTCGCCAAAGGGTTTATGCCCTGCATCCATGGCCACGCCCATGGCTACGCCCGTGTTCATGGTGTCCAGGCCGATATCATCCGCCAGAAAATCGAGCCGGGCGATGGTGTCCAGATCATTGATACCGGTCATGCCTCCCATGGACCAGATGGTTTCATACTCCAGGGATGCGGTCACGTAGGCACCGGCTTCATCGACATATTCATTGGAACAGTGAATAATACACTGGCTGCAGCCCATGTGACTGGCCTTGCCGCCCCGGCTCACAATGGTTTCGGCCATGGCTTCGCCTGTAATGTTTTCCCAGCCTTCCAGGACCCCTTTGGTGGCATTGTAGCAGGGGAACCCGCCCATCGAATTGACCGCCCCCACCAGGCCGGCGGTGCCGACCTCCCGCAAGGTCTTCCCTGAAAAGGGGTTTTTCTTCACCGCGTCGGCAAACACTTTTACCGCCGCTTTGAAGGCATCTGGATCAGGGACCCTTTTTTGCACTTTGACCTTGGTCGCCACGACAATGGCCTTCAACCCCTTGGCGCCCATGACGGCCCCCAGACCGCCGCGGCCAGCCGCTCGGCAGGGCCGCCCGTCCGCGTCCGAGGTTTGAATGGAGGCGGAAGCCAGCTTGAACTCACCGGCCGGGCCGATGCACATGACCCCGTTTTTCACTCCGTAGGTTTCCAGAAGTTCCTCCACAAGGGCATAGGTGCGTTTGCCTTTATAATCATCGGCCGGGTCGAGAGAGACATCACCCTCTGCGCCGATGCGTAACACAGACAACGTTCCTTCCGGGGCTGCTCCGGTAACGACTATGGCACTGACGTCCATCTTTCCCAAGGCAGCGGCAACCGTTCCTCCGGCATTGCTCTCCTTGATGCCGCCGGTCAAGGGGCTTTTAGCCCCGATGGAAATCCGGCTGGTGTTCACCAATGGCGTGCCACTCAAAAGGCCGGGGGCAAATATGAGCATATTTTCAGGCCCCAGCGGATCGCACACAGGCGGAACCTCTTTGTTGATCATGACGGAGGTCAAGCCCCTGCCGCCCAGTTCCCTGTATTCAGCCGGTGTTTCCTCGACTGCTGCCGTCCCGTCGGTCATGTTTACCCTGATGAATGTCATGACTTTCCCCCTTTAATTTTATCTGCTATTTTCTGATCAAGGTTTTGCCAAATTGGCAATGGTCAAATCAAGATCCTCCGTTAATCAGGAAACAATTTGATTACAGAGAATAGAGGTGATCGAACACCCCATACACCATTTCCGTAACCGCCTGGTTGCCTTCCAGGCTGCCAGCAATGCCGTAAATGGCGGCTGTCTCGGCCGGCGTTCCCGCCTTTGATTTGGCATAGGCCACGCCATCCTTCAAATCATTGGTAAACGTCTCGGCAATCCCGGGCACAAAGGTCTGGGGCATGGTTACGCAGAAATGCATGCCCGGCGGCAACTGCAGACAGTTGAAGCGCCATCCCCTGGTATTCATGAAATCATTGACGTGATAAATATCGACTTCGTCCGAACCAAAGCTGATCACAAAGGTGGGGTCGCCGACCAGACTCAGTTCGGGAATCCCCTTGACGCCCTCGATCATGGCATCGGCCACATCCTTGATTGCTTTGGCTTCGCGCAGATACCCCTCCTCGCCCAGATACAGCAAGGACGCCCAGGTTGCGGCTGTCAATCCCCCTGAACGGCTGCCTGCCGCCGTAGGCGACGCATACATGCCCCCCGCCCAATCAGGCGTGTTGAAATACTGAAAGCGCCGGAGTTTGCTGTTGCGGTAGAGGACCACCGAGGTCCCTTTTAAGGCAAACCCGTATTTGTGCGTGTCGGCGGACATGGAGGTCACACCCGGCAGGCGAAAATCAAATATTGGAATGTCCCGCCCCAGTTTTTCGAACCACGGCAGAATAAAGCCCCCTAGGCACCCGTCCACGTGAAACCCGATGTCATGCTTCAGGGCCAGGTCGGATAATTTGTCCAGGGGATCGATAAGCCCGTATGGGTAATTACCGGCGCTGCCCACCAAAGCGATGGTGTTGTCGTTGATTTGAGCGGCCACGGCTTCCGGGTCCACCCGGAAATCCGGTTCGGACACCGGGATGTGGACCATCTTGATCCCGAAATACATGCCCGCCTTGTCAAAGGCCGGGTGGGCCGTGTGCGGCATGATGATTTCAGGGTTTTTGATCCCCTTTTCCTCCCGGGCCCAGTCCCGATAGGTCTTCATGGCCATGATGATGCTCTCGCTGCCCCCGGAGGTCATGGTGCCGCACACCCCATCTTCGGGGTTGACCTCTTTGACGGCATCGGCATGCAGCATATTGGCGGTCATGGCTATCACATCACTTTCCATCTTGAACATGCTGGGGCAGAGGTCGAACTGCAGGGTGTTTACGTGTGAAAACAGGGCAAAGACCTTGTTCAAATATTCACAATGCGCCTCGCCGGCATGATAAAACGTGCCGCTCACTTTACCGGTCTTCCACTTGGCATCCTCTTCACCGGCCATGCTGGACAACTCTTCGAAGATTTTATCCTTGCTCCGTCCTTTTTGGGGGATCGCAGAAAAACTTTCAAAACGCCCCTTGTAAGGTTTGAAGGGGTCGACTATTTCATTGGTTTCCTGGTCTGACATGAATTCCTCCTCTTCTTTATTAGAAACGGCCCGTATTTTTTCCGGTGGGTATCACACGTTCATATAGCATGCAATATAACAGCACCGGTCAACTGTTCAAGGCTTTGAAAATCCTCCTATTGCGTTTAAAAAGCTGACGGTACTGGGCATACATGTGGTCATACATTTTCTTATTGGACAAGTCCGGTTCGAAGGTGTGCTTGATCTTCACCCGTGAAGACAAATCATCCAGCGACATCTTTCCCAGGGTGTGAAACGCCAGCATGGCCGTACCCCTGACGGTGGCATTGACCGGATCGTCCACCTGCTCGATGGAAACGCCCAGCACATCGGCATGAATCTGCGACCAGAGGTCCGAGCGGGCCCCGCCGCCTGAGAACCGAAAGCTTTTCACCGGTTGCCCGATGAATTTCTCCAGCGCCCCGCATGTCCAGCGGTTGTTGAAGGCCAGCCCTTCGAATACAGCCCTGGCCATGTGGCAACGCGTTGTATTGTGAGATAGGTTTATGAAACCGGCACGCATTTGCGGTACCTCTTCAGGAACGATTGAGCCGTTCAGCCAGGGCATGAAAATCGTCCCGTTGCTGCCGGCCGGCGCCTCCGATGCCATGGCATTGAAACGCTCGTAGGCATCCTCCGGTTTGATACCCGTGTCAAAGGCATCTTCGGGATAGACCAGGTTTTTCAGGAAAAATTCGATACATTTCCCGCCTGCTCCCTGTTCCCCCAAAAGGTAATACCTCGAGGGAAACGGGCTGGGGATGGATGTCATGAAATGGGCCAGGTCGGTCTTTTTAAAGGGCAGGTGACAGGTCATATAAAGGGTTGTACCGATATAGATGATCGGCTCAAAGTCTCTCACCGCACCGGATCCGATCAAAGAGACGTTGGAGTCCCCGATACCTGATATCACCGGTGTGTCGGGTGCCAGTCCCAGTTCTGCAGCAACAGACGGCTGCAGGGTTCCTGCGATGCCGTTGTTGGGGATGATCTCCGGAAACTTATCCCTGTCCAGGCCGGCCATCTCCAGCAAGGTGTCACTGTATTCCATGGAACCCCACTCACGGTTGTCCACGACGATGAAGGGCGCCATGGTTTTCTGGGTCGCGGTAATCCTGCCGGTCAACCGAGCCGTCAGATAGTCCATGGGTTCGAGGAATTTATAGGTTTTGGCGTAAATGTCCGGCCGTTCGTTTTTAATGAACAGCACATGACCTAGGGAGTCTGCGCCTGCTTGGGTGGGCACCAGCCCGGTCAGCCGTATCCAGCGCATGAGTTTACTCAATCCGTACCCCTGGATTTTCGGAAAGCCGTCTGTAATCTGCCGATTGTATCGCCCTCCCCGGGTGTCTGACCAGTGAATGGCGTTCATCAAGGGTGTGCAGTTCTCATCCACGGGAACCACCAGGGACCATTGCGTATCACAGCCCACGGCAACAA
Organism: Desulfobacterales bacterium; assembly: GCA_029940035.1. Taxonomy (GTDB): domain Bacteria; phylum Desulfobacterota; class Desulfobacteria; order Desulfobacterales; family B30-G6; genus JAJDNW01. The sequence continues at coordinate 3,556 of JAOZRT010000053.1, read as the reverse complement.
TATCTTCCGGCAATACACCAGCCTCCCGGATAACCTGTTTGGCTGCCGACAGGGCCTTGTCCCACCATGCATGGGCATCCTGTTCCGCGCCGCCGTCCGGGTAGATATGGGTATCAATGCTTGTGTCGGCGCTGGCAACAACTTCCCCTGAATCTGCCACAAGGGCCACTTTGTGGCCGCTTCCGCCCAGATCGATGGCTAACACATAAGTTGTCCCTGATTTTGCATTGGCATCATCTTCGCCGGACTTTTGTGTGCTCATAGCTCTTTCCCTTTCCATTCCACGCAGGGGTAACAGTTGAACGATAGGCCATGTTGATTTTTTTAGGTCTGCTCTGTCAACAGAAAAAGGAAGGCGGGGTCCTTCTCAATATTAGAGTTGCCCAATAATGGGGGCTCTGATACATCCAAAATAAATAAGAACAAATCAGGGAGACAGGACCATGAGCAGAAAAATTGCCGTATTGGGGGGTGGCCCCGGCGGGTATGTGACAGCCGTGAGAGCGGCCCAGATGGGCGCTGACGTCACGCTGATCGAAAAAGACGCATTGGGTGGCACCTGCCTCAACCGGGGATGCATTCCCTCCAAGATCATGCAGACAACGGCCGGGATGCTGCACCAATTTCAGCGCTGCAAAGAATACGGCATCCAGTTGGACAGTTCACCCATCGTTGATATGGCCGCCTTGATGGCCCGCAAGGAAAAAATCGTCAACACCCAGGTCCGCGGCATTGAAAACCTGCTGCAACACAATGGTGTCACCCATATTAAAGGTACGGGAACCATTGAAACGCATGGATCAATGGATGTGGTGACCGCCGAAGGGGCCCCCCTGAAAGTTGCCTGGGACACGCTGATTATTTCTACAGGGTCTGAGCCCCTGGAAATTGCTGCTTTTCCCTTTGACGGCTCGAAAGTGATCTCCAGCACAGATGCCCTCAACCTGGACAGGGTGCCGGAATCCATGGTCATTGTGGGCGGCGGGGTTGTCGGGTGCGAGTTTGCCTGTATGCTGGCCGACCTGGGCGCCCGGGTGACCGTGGTGGAAGCCCTTAGCCGGCTTCTGCCCCTGCCCTCTGTGGATGCGGCCTGCTCCAAGGTCCTGCAGCGGGAGATGAAAAAGAAAAAAATCAAGTTTCTGCTCGATAAGACCGTAACCGCCGTGGACACGACGAATGGCAAGGCCTCGGTTATTGTCGGGCCATCGCCTTTTGCTAAAAATATAAAGGAAAAGGATCTTCAGCCGCTCCAAATCGAAGCAGACAAGGTACTGGTCTCTATCGGCCGCAAGTCCAATACACACGGCATCGGGCTGGAAAGCATAGGGCTCGAAATGGATGACAGGGGATGGATTACGGCCGACGACCACCTCAGGACCTTGGTGGAAAACGTCTATGCCATCGGTGATGCCCTGGGACCAGCCAAGGTCATGCTGGCCCACGTGGCCTCTACCGAAGGCATCATTGCCGCTGAAAACGCCATGGGTGGGGATCGCAAAATGAATTATGACGCCGTTCCCGGAGCCATCTTTACGTCACCCGAAGTGGCCAACGTGGGCCTCACGGAAGACCAGGCCACAGAAAAAGACATGGATTTCAGGGCTGACACCGTCCTGTTCAGAACCATAGGGAAGGCCCAGGTAATCGGTGAACTGGCTGGTGAAGCCAAGATCGTTTCCGACACACAAAATGGAAAGGTGCTGGGCGTTCACATCATCGGCCCCCACGCCACAGATCTGATTGCCGAAGGCACGCTGGCCGTCACCACCGGCCGTACGGTCAAGGAACTGGCTGAAACCATCCACGCCCACCCCACCCTGGCCGAGGTCACCATGGAGGCGGCATTCAAGGCAGTGGGCAGGGCTCTGCACGGTTGAGAAGCGGTATAACTCCGGATGTCATTGCTGCATCTTTCCTCCTTTGACGGAGGGGGCTGGGGGAGGCTACAAACAGCCATATTCCATTGTTCCCCCCTCCCGTCGAGGGAGGGGAGCAAATGGATATCCGCTGAATTAAAGAACTATCCCAAACCGCTCCCGAAATTGATAGGGGAATAAGCGGTCGGCATCCCGCAACTACCCAGCCTATCCACTTGACTTCCGATGGTAATTTATCAATATTTTTTAAATTCAAGATAGTCCTATTGATGTAGCCATTGTCCATAAAGGAGAAAAAAATGAAAAAAGTAATCATCGTCGGCGTGGGCGCCCAGGGAAGCACCATTGCCAAACGGTTGAACGAAGATCCCATGGTATCGGAAATCATCTGTGCGGATTATGACCTGAAAGCAGCCGAAGAACTGGGCAATACACTGGACAAGGCCACATCCCTGCACCTGGATGCCGGCCGGGTGGACAATGTGGTCAAGGCCGCCCAGGGCTGCGACATCATTGTCAACGGTCTCCCCTTGGAATATGACCTGATCATCATGGAGGCGGCTCTTGCTGTCAATGCCGGCTACATGGACATGGCCGGTCCCATCATAGAGGAGCTTGGCTTTGTGGAAAGCTACAAGCTGATTTTTTCCGAATGGAACGACCGTTTCAAAGAAAAAGGTCTGACCGCGCTCGTCGGGGCCGGATCCACACCGGGCTTGGCCAATATCATGGCCAGGGAGTCCGTGGACAAAATGGACACCTGCGACAAGATCGGCATCTACGTATATGACGGCGTCTGGGCCAAGCAATTCACCCCCTTCTGGTGGTCGCCGGAGGTAGCTTTAGGTGATATGGGCTACATCACCTTCCGGTGCGAAAAAGGTGAAATTATCACGGACGAACCTTTCAGCCGGCCGGAAATGATGCAGTTCATGGGTGTCCCCGACCCTGTCCGCATGGTAGACCATGAGCACGACGAACCCGTTACCATGGGGCTTTTGAAAGACAAAGTCCTGAAGGGCGCCCAAGATATCGAGTTCAAATACGGCGGACCGTCTGTGGACTTGTCCGAAAACCTATACAAAATGGGTCTGCTTTCACTGGAGCCTGTGGAGGTCAAAGGTATTGCCATCGTCCCTATGGACCTGGTTCTCAAAATGACACCGCCGGCACCCAAATACCCGGATGAAATCAAAGCCATCATCGATGAAGGTCTGGAAATGGAAGAAGGCGCGTTCCTCGTGCGGGTCCAGGGACAAAAAGATGGCAAGGCTGTCTGCATCGACAGTTACATGATCGCTCCCGGCCTGGTGGAAGCCTTTGAAACCTCCCGGATCAGCCACGAATCCTACTCCACCGGCCAGTGTGCGTCTGTCTTCGCTAAAATGATGGTTAATGACGTGTTCGCCGATAAAGGCCTTTTTTCACCCGAAGAACTGGGTGCTGCCGAGCGGTCATACTGTTTTCGGGAACTGGCCAAGCTGGGTGTCTTCATCGACGAAATTGTGGAAACACGGCTTTATTAGAATGCGGAATTCGGATTGCGGAATTCGGGCCCCAGAGGACGGATTAACGTAGGCCTGTAGTCAGTGGTCAGTAGTCAGCGACCGGCCAGAACCACTGAAGAGCAGAAATCTTAGCCGCAGACCCCGGTGAAACAAAAGACAGAACGGGTTTCA
>JAOZRT010000296.1 GCA_029940035.1 Desulfobacterales bacterium | reverse complement strand
TCGTCTCCGGATTTTTTTAAAGAAAATTATCTCAGTGTTCTCTGTGTCTCAAGCGTAGCGGGTGGTGAGATCAATCAGGCCCTTTTAGGGCCATTATCATGCCACCCTTTTTTAAGTGGTATTTGACTATGCGGAATTATGTCACGAAGTGAGAATGTTGCATCAGGGCGTGGTATCCCGGCAGATGGCCGGATCAAAGGGTCAGGTGCGTTTTTTGGTTTCGTGCAGGATTTTTTCAATCAAACCGTAGTACGGACTGTCCTTTGGAATGGCGTTCTTGAGAAATTCGGTGTGATACTCGACCTTTTCCAGAGCGTCGGCCTGAATCTTTATCAGCCGTTCGTATTCTTTCTGAGTGCCGAACACCTGGTCGAGCCTGCGCCCCAGTTTCTGGAGCAGTTGGTTGAGCTCCGGTTCCGGAAGGTCATTTCTGTTTTGCAGAAGGGAAAGCACCTGGTTGTTCAGGGTTTTGAACAACCGCAATGTTCCCTCAGAATTCAAGAAGGATTTGTACTCATGAATGTAGGTGATTTTTTCAGCCAGGTCCGCCAATTGGAACGGCTTGATCAGGTAGTCGACCGCCCCCAACTTCATGGCGTCCACAGCGGATTCAATGGAGGCATACCCGGTCATCATGATGACTTCACTTTCGCTGGCGTGTTCCCTGGCATGCTTCAGCAGCACCATGCCACCCTCGGGGTTGCCGGTATCATCCATAAAGTTTTTATCCAGAAAGATCAGACCGTAAGCCGTTTGTTTCATAAAAGCCAGTGCGTCGGCATAGTTTGACGCCACATCAACCTGATAACCAAGCCCGGATACATACTCTTCCAGAACCTCCAGGATCTCTTTTTCGTCGTCAACGATCAGTATTCTCATGTACACAACACCTTTTGTTTATAGATATTTTTAGCCATACACATAGATTTAAAACATAACTTGCAGATTGTGTATAGTATCTATGCAGCCATGCAATGTCAACTTTGGACAAATACACCCGTCTTGGCAACATATCATTTGAAAGTATGCCGTAAATAATGTAAGAGTCCTTTCCAACCGGCCCTGCCATTAGGTACCGGAAAAAATTCAGGCAAAATCCCGCAAGCCAAGACGCGTTGCCGACAATCTCACAATCACCAGGAGACGGCCGACACATGAAAACGATCGAAGAAATTCTGGATGACAAGATAAAGCTGCCCACCTTTCCTGCCATAGCCCTTAGAATTATCGACGCCGTCAAAGCCGATGATGCCTCCATGTCCGAGCTGACCAAGATTGTCTCGTCCGATCCTGCGCTGGTGGCCCGGGTGTTGAAAATTTCGAATTCCTCCTTTTATTCCCTGCCCCAGAAAGTTGACTCCATCCAGAAGGCCCTGACCATTTTAGGCACGGAAAACTTGAAAAACATCGCCCTTTCCTTTGTCATCGTCAACTGGATGAAATCCAGCAGCGGTGAAAGCTTCAACCACGAAACCTTCTGGAAAAGGGCCGTGACCTCAGCCGTTGCCGCGGACCTTATTTCAGCTGCCATCGATCAGCGTTCGGACGATATTTTCATTACAGCCCTGCTCCAGGACATCGGCATCGTCATTCTTCACCTTTGCTTGCCGGAGGAATACCTGCGGGTCTTTGATGAAAAGCGGGTCACCGCCCTGCCGGTCGCCGAGGTCGAAAAAAAATTATTCGGTTATGACCACCAGGAAATGGGCGCGCGGATCCTGGAAAAGTGGGGGCTGCCGGAAGCCATTTACATGCCGATCGCCTTTCACCACAACACCAAAAACAGTCCTGAGTCCTTCAGCACCAAAACGCAGATCCTGTGGTTGTCGGACCGGATGTCATCCATCTACCACGGGGCCAAGTGTGCTGAACAATTAAAAGACATCTACCGCACGCTACAGCGTTCCTATGGATTCAATGAGGAAGACATCACCAAGATCATCGATGCCGTGGCTGAAAAAACCGTCGAGATACTGTCTTATTTTGAAATCGACGCCGGGAACATGAAACCCTATTCACAGCTTCTCATCGATGCCAACGAAGCGCTCGGCAAGCTGAACGTGTCCTATGAACAGGCGATCCTGGAATTGAAACGCTCCAATGAAAGAATGGAGATTCTGGCCATCGAACTCCAGGCCGCCAATGAGAAACTGCGTGAACTGGCCACCAAAGACGGCCTTACCGGCCTGTACAATCATCGCCATTTCCAGGAAGCTCTGGAAAAGGAGATCAACCGGAGCCTGCGCAATGAAACCCCCCTTTCCCTGGTGCTGATGGACATCGATAATTTTAAAAGTATCAATGACCAGTACGGTCACCCCGTGGGCGATATCGTTCTGAAAAGACTGGCCGCCACCCTGCAGGAAACCATCAGGGATACCGACCTTTTGGCCCGCTATGGGGGTGAAGAATTCAGCGTCATTCTCCCGGAAACCGATCTGAAGGGCGGGGCCTTGCTGGCCGAAAGGCTCAGGAGAGCGGTCGAGGTGCTGGAAACCACTTCCGAAGACTATTCGATCCAGGCGACCATCAGCCTGGGCGTTACCACCTATGCCCCGTCCACGGGTAGCAAAGGCATGACCGAGTTCATCACGGCTGCCGACAAAGGCCTGTACCATTCAAAAGAGACCGGCAGGAACAAGATCAGCCTGGTCAACATGTCCACTGGCTAGTGTATTGTCATATCGCTCTTCAGCATCCAGCCTTCAGCCGGGATGACCACCGCCCGGGCCTGCCCGGCATTCCAGAAAAACAGAATCAGTTCGCGGGTGGAATCAACCCAGTAGCTCCTCACGGCAAAGGGGTCCTCCAGGATCGCCACAGCCTCGCCGCAGCCCGTGTTTCCCGCCATCTGGCGCGTGGTTGCTTCAATATTGTCAAGGGCATGCGCCGACACCTCCACATCCTCCAGGGAGATATCGTTCAAACAATCCTTGGCAATTTTCGTCCAGTCACAGATCTGCTGCTTGACGTCCAGGGTGATATCCATCCCAGCCACCGGTCAGGCACCCCTGGGCTGTGCGCGCAGCCCCGCTGCAATGTTTTCGTTGATCTGGATCATCATGGTCAGCTTTTCGCGTTCCGGAAAGGCCATGGTATCAAAGGTGCGCTTGTCCACAAACGTAATCAGCCGCAGCAGGTTCTGGCGCACCGTAAGGGGCAACGGATTGTCGTCGCGCTCCAGTTCGACCTGGAAGACCGACCAGACTTTCTGGTTGTAGCGCAGGGCCGTGTCCAGATTGGCACTTCGGTTTTCTGAATCCCAGTCCTGCTGGCACTGTTTCATTTTTCGCGCAGCGTCTGTCAGGACGCGCGCTTCGATGTCCCGGCCGTGCATGGTCGAGTTGTCGATGGTCTGGTAGGCTTGCAGGGGACTGTTATACACGATTCATTACCTCCTCTTCATAGATCATGAGCTCTTTAGCCAGCTTGAGCGCCCGGTAGTACTGGCCTTCCAGAATCTGGTTGCTGATCCGGTCCACCAGGCTGACCGTGCTGGGGACCGCCCCCACCAGGGGTTGCACCAGCTTCCAGTAGGCCCCGTGCAGGGCCACGGCATCAGTTTTGCCGATGTACATGAGCTGGATGGTAAAATAGATCCTGCGGCAGACCGTGTCGGCGTTCTCCTGCGTGAGAATGTCTTTCTGCCGCAGGAGCGGCACCCTGTTTTCCACGGTGAATTCAGACCTGTTTGCACCGTTGCAGATGACAGCACCGTCAATCATCATGCGTTCCCCTGGTTTGAGTATGATCTTGAGCGGCATGGAAATCCTTAAAAGACCTTCAACGCTACTTGTGAAACCGTCATTTGCCAGACAGGCTGTTCTGAAAAAAAAGTACCGATGGTCACGCTCACGGCAGTCATCTCAAAAGACGCGCCCTTATTGCTGTCTGCTGCAAAGCCATTTGCAGAAAAAACCTGCTGCCGGGCATCGTCTCTTTTTTTCTGGATAAAATCCAAAAGGCTTTCCAACTTCTTTTTAAGGGCTTCAAACGCATTATCGCTTGTGTCCGCGGGAACAGCGGACAATTGCTCCCAAATAGCGGCAAACAATTCCTCAAAAAAAACCGTGAACGACATCCGTGATGATTCAGGTAATGTGGTTCGCTCGCTGGCAGCCTTTTCCGCGGCTTCCGGCGGGATGGTCAGGCGGGCGATCTGCTTGCGGATGGCGCTGAAGCTGTTCAAAAGCCGCACCCTTTCTTCGCTGCCCGTTGGAAACGGGGGAAAATTTTTTTTAAACGCCTGGATGTCGCCTGTCATTTTGCGAATATGGCCCATTACCGTCTGCAGCCCGGCATCCAGGGAGCGGATATGCCCGGCCCTTTCATGCAGGGCATCGTGAGTCTTCTGATTCTGGTGCCCTTGGGCTGTTTTTACGGACAGGTCTACGGCATCCTGAACGTTGTGAGCCGTGCCCCCGGTCCTTTGTGCTGTCAGGGCCGTAGGCATCTTGTCTTGAAGTCCGAGGTGGGGTTGCATAGCGCTGATCATGGAAACAGGCATACAGGATCACCTCCTTAACTGCTATTGATCCCGGAGGGGGCGAAATGCCCCTTCCGGGAAACGATCAATTCATTTTCTTAAAAGAGTCTCAACACAGCCTGGGCCGCATCAGACGCCATGCCCAGGGATGCGGTGGCCAGGGCCTGGCGGGTCTGGAGCATGAGCATGTTGGCGCTTTCCTCGTTCATGTCGGCCAGGGTCAGGTTATCAGCACCCGTGTTCAGGGTGTTGACCATGTTGGTGGTAAAGTCGAGACGCGTGGTTACGATTGAAAGGTTGCTGGATAAAGCCTGGGACTGGGTTCTGAGAGTACCCAGTGCCGCTTCCAAATCCGTTTGAGCAGCAGTCACTGTTGCAGCGACATTGGCTGCTGTAAAATCCAATCCTTGCGATAGCCCCAAATCTGCAAACAATGCACTGAAGCCTGTCACAGTCAGTTTACTGTCGTTGGCCTCATCAAACTGAACCACGAGGCTACCGCTATCCAGCAAGTTCGTACCTTTATAATTTGAGTCATCCACGAGAAATTCAATTTGATCCAGAATGTCATCATATTGCGTTGAAAGCGTACCATTGGCGGCCGCATCCGGAGTAGTTAACGCTGAATTGGCAATTGATTTTGCCTGCTCGATCAAAGCCATGATACCTTTGATACCGGCATCCGCCGCCTTGATGGTCTGGATACCTTCGTTCATGGCATCCTTGAGAACGGCCAGGTCGCCAGCCCGCTGCCGATGGCCCTGGGCCGCAAAAAAGTTGATGGGGTCATCCAGGGCGCTGTTGACCTTGAGGCCTGTGGCCAGGCGGTTCTGGGTGATCTCCATGGATCTTTCCGTACGCTGGAGGCTGAAAAGATTTTCACGAATACCTGAGGTAAGAAAAATGTTGCTGACTGCCATGATGTTTCTCCTTTTCTAGGGGTGTTGACCAGGGCATTTCTTGCCCCGTGTTAAATATGATGAATTAAATGCCTTTTCCATGTCCGCACCGATTTTGAAACCGCAATTTTGTGGGCCCGGTTTTCCTCCTTTCTATTTTCGGTGCATGGGATCAGACGTGCCATTGTAGTGTTTATCGGAAGCTGGAAGATTATCTTTAGTTTTTTTTTAGGAGGCGGGAGGCATTATTCCAAGCCGGGCGATCTGAAGGGTGTGTTTGTAAATGTTGGATAAATAGATGCTAAATAATGTCAATTTCTTCCTTATATATATAA